>NZ_JBITCS010000018.1:0-17935 GCF_044453445.1 Streptomyces sp. NPDC051684
ACGCTCCGCGTCGCCTCCCTCCTCCGCCTTGCGATCGCACGCACCAGGCCCCGCTCCCTGATCCGGCCTGATCCAAACGACAAGCCCTAGCGCCGATTCGGCAGGATCAGCCCCGCCGGCGATTGAGGCGCGGGGTCCGGGGCGGAGCCCCGAGACGTGGGCGACATCCGCCGCAACCACATCAAGCCCCTGCGGCGATTGAGCAGCGGAGGCCGGGGCGGAGCCCCGTGGCGTAGGTGGGATCCGCCGCAACATGGAAATCCGCCGCGGCGCGCAAGAAGAGCGCCGCGGCGGATGTCACCCGGTACCGCTACCCGCGGTAGATCGCCTCGATCTCGTCCGCGTAGTCCTTCGCCACCACATTCCGCTTCAGCTTCAGCGAAGGCGTCAGGTGACCCGACTCCTCCGTGAACTGAGCGCCGATGATGCGGAACTTGCGGACCGACTCCGCCTTGGACACCGCCGCGTTGCCGTCGTCCACGGCCGCCTGGACCGTGGCCAGCAGATCGGGGTCGTGCTGCAGCGAGGCCACCGTGGACCCGGCCGGCTTGTCGTGGTCCGCGGCCCACTTGCCGAGGAACTCCTCGTCGATGGTGACGAGCGCGCCGACGAACGGCCGGCCGTCGCCGACGACCATGCACTCGGCGACGAGCGCGTGCGCCCGGATCCGGTCC
Organism: Streptomyces sp. NPDC051684; assembly: GCF_044453445.1. Classification (NCBI taxonomy): domain Bacteria; kingdom Bacillati; phylum Actinomycetota; class Actinomycetes; order Kitasatosporales; family Streptomycetaceae; genus Streptomyces; species Streptomyces sp. NPDC051684. The sequence continues at coordinate 675 of NZ_JBITCS010000018.1, forward strand.
TCGATGACGGCCGGGGCGACGTTCTTGCCGCCCGCCGTCACGATGATCTCCTTCTTGCGGCCGGTGATCCGGAGGTAGCCGTCCTCGTCGAGCGTGCCGATGTCACCCGTGTGGAACCACCCGTCGGCCAGCGCCTCCTCGGTGGCGCCCTGGTTGTTCCAGTATCCGGTGAAGAGGTGTTCGCCGTGCAGCAGGACCTCGCCATCGTCGGCGATCCGGACCACCGAACCCGGCAGCGGCTGACCCACCGTGCCGATCTTCTGGCGGTCCCACGGGTTGAAGGCGGTGGCGGCGCAGGACTCCGTGAGGCCGTAGCCCTCCAGGACCGTGAAGCCGATGCCGCGGAAGAAGTGCCCGAGCCGCTCGCCGAGCGGCGCGCCGCCCGAGATCGCGTACTCGCCGCGCCCGCCGAGGACGGCGCGCAGCTTGCCGTAGACGAGCTTGTCGAACGTCTTGTACTTGAGCTTCAGCGCCAGCGAAGGACCGTTCGGCGTGTCCAGCGCACGGCTGTACTCGATCGCCGTGTCCGCGGCCTTGTCGAAGATCTTGCCCTTGCCGTCGGCCTGCGCCTTGGCCCGCGCCGAGTTGTAGACCTTCTCGAAGACGCGCGGCACGCCCAGGATCAACGTAGGCCTGAAGGCGGCCAGTTCATCGGTGAGCTGCTTGATGTCGGGGGCGTGGCCCAGCTTGATCGGGGCCATCAGGGAGGCGACCTCGACGAGGCGCCCGAAGACGTGCGCCACCGGGAGGAAGAGCAGGACCGAGCAGTCGCCGGTGCGGAACAGCGGGCCGAGACGCGCCACGATGTTGCCGCACTCCGCGAAGAAGCTGCGGTGCGTGAGGACACAGCCCTTGGGGCGCCCGGTGGTGCCCGAGGTGTAGACGATGGTCGCCGGGTCGTCGGCCTTCGCGATGGCGCTGCGGTCGTCGACCATCCCGTCGGAGAGCTCGGCACCGGTGCGGCGCAGCTCGTCGAGGCCGCCGCCCTCGATCTGCCAGACGTGCTGGAGCCGCGGCAGCCGGTCACGTACGGAGGCGACGGCCGCGGCGTGCTCGTCCGTCTCGACGAGGATGCCGACCGCGCCCGAGTCGCCGAGGATCCACTGGATCTGCTCGGGCGAGCTCGTCTCGTAGACCGGCACGGTGATCGCGCCCGCGCTCCAGATCGCGAAGTCGAGCAGCGTCCACTCGTAGCGCGTGCGCGACATGAGCGCGATGCGGTCGCCGGCCTGTACGCCCGACGCGATCAGGCCCTTGGCGGCCGCGCGCACCTCGGCGAGGAACTCGACGGACGTGACGTCCGTCCACGTGCCGCCGACCTTTCGGCCGATCACGGCGACGTCCGGGTGCTGCGCGGCGTTTCTGCGAACGATGTCGGTCAGATTGCCGTCCGCGGGGACCTCGTACAAAGCGGGAAGGCTGAACTCGCGCAAGACTGCTGCTCCTCGTAGGGCGCCGGCGCCACTCTTCTGTGATGCGTCGGTGCGGTCCAAGATCGGGCAGGTGCACAGTGCATCAATGAATTGTCCGCCTGAACTCGGCTGAACTCGACAGAACTCATTGCTTGAACTGAACACGACTGGACTGCCCGGACGTTACCCACCGGTACTGCTTCTTCGATAGGGGGGTCGGACCAGATGTACGCTGCGTCACACGTCGCCGCGACTCTTCTCGCACCCTAGTCCAGAGGTCGACCGACTCGGAAGTAACCGCAGGTCCGACGGCCTCTACCCATTCTGCGACCCATCGTCCTAGGGTGATCGCCATGCGCGTACACGTAGTCAGCGATGTGCACGGAAACTCCACCGACCTCGCACGAGCCGGAGACGGCGCCGATGCCGTCGTCTGCCTTGGTGACCTGGTGTTGTTCCTTGATTACGCAAATCACGCACGTGGCATTTTCCCCGACTTGTTCGGAGTCGAGAACGCGGACCGCATCGTCGAACTGCGCACGGCGCGCCGCTTCGAGGAGGCGCGCGCCTTCGGGCGGCAGCTCTGGGCCGGCATAGACCGGGTGCCCGCGATCGAAAAGGCTGTGCGCAAGCAGTACGCGGAGATGTTCGCGGCGTTCCCCACACCGACGTATGCGACCTACGGCAATGTCGATATGCCGAAACTCTGGCGCGAGTACGCCGCACCCGGCACGACCGTGCTGGACGGGGAGCGCGTCGAGATAGGCGGCTGGGTCTTCGGCTTCGTCGGCGGCGGGCTCCGCACGCCGATGCGCACGCCGTACGAGATCGACGACGAGGAGTACGCGGCGAAGATCGAGGCCGTGGGCGAGGTCGACGTGCTGTGCACCCACATCCCGCCGGAGGTCCCCGATCTCGTCTACGACACCGTGGCGCGGCGCTTCGAGCGCGGCAGCCGTGCCCTCCTGGAGGCGATCCGCCGGACCAGGCCCCGGTACTCGCTCTTCGGCCACGTCCACCAGCCGCTCGCGCGGCGGATGCGGATCGGGTCCACGGAATGCGTGAATGTCGGCCACTTCGCGGGGTCGGGCAGGCCGTGGGCGCTGGAGTGGTGACAGCGGGAGCGGATGCGCGCGATAGCCTTCACGGGACACACACGCAGGCAGGCACGGCGCACCCCTGACCGGTATCCGGAGGAGCCACGGCGATGGCGGAACACACCAGCTCGAGCATCACGATCGAGGCGGCCCCCGCCGATGTCATGGGGGTGATCGCCGACTTCCGCCGCTACCCCGACTGGACGGGTGAGGTGAAGGAGGCAGAGGTCATCGCCGAGGACGGGTCCGGCCGCGCCGAGCAGGTCCGGCTCGTCATGGACGCCGGGGCGATCAAGGACGACCAGACCCTCCAGTACACCTGGACCGGCGCGAACGAGGTGTCCTGGACCCTCGTGAAGTCCCAGATGCTGCGCTCCCTCGACGGCTCGTACGTCCTGAAGCCGGCGGGCAAGGGCACCGAGGTCACGTACTCCCTCACGGTCGACGTGAAGATCCCCATGCTCGGCATGATCAAGCGCAAGGCCGAGAAGGTCATCATCGACCGCGCCCTGGCGGGCCTGAAGAAGCGCGTCGAGTCGGGCGAACCGGGCGAGTAACGCCCCTGCGGCGGGGCGGGCCCATCAAGCGCCTGTGGACGGTGAGCCCATCGAGCGGCTGCGGCCTGGTGAGTAATTCACCCTGCGGATGGGTGGGCACATCGAGCTCCCGCGGCCGGGTGGGCAATTCAAGCCCCTGCGGCGATTGAGCAGCGGGGTGCGGGGCAGAGCCCCGATCTTTTGAAGCCCCGCCGGCGATTGAGGCGTGGGGCCCGGGGCGGAGCCCCGATCTTTGGAGCCTTGTCGGAGACCGAGGCGCCGGGGCCGGGGCAGCGCCCCGAGACCCCGGTGCCGGGCCCCGATCGCCAGGGCCCCGGCCACGGGTAACCTCACACACCATGCGCACCCTCCTCGTCACCGGCCCCGGCGGCGCCGGCCGCACCACCGTCGCCGCCGCCACCGCCCACCGGGCCGCCCGACAGGGAATGCGTACGAGGCTCATCACCGCGGACCCCACCGCCGAACCGACGGACGTCGACGTCACCCGCCTCACCCCGGCCGACGACTTCCGCCGTGACCTCCTCGCCCTCCAGGAACGCGCCGCCTCCGGCCTCGAACTCCTCGGCGCCGCCCGGCTCGACGCGGACGAGATCACACCGCTCCCCGGCAGCGAGGAACTCGCCCTGCTGCGCGCCCTGCGGGACACCACCCAGGGCCCGTACGACCTGGTGGTCGTCGACCTGCCCCCCGCGCCCCGCGCCGTCGCCACCCTCGCCCTGCCCGAACAGCTGCGCCGCTATCTGCGCCGCCTGCTCCCCGCGGAGCGCCAGGCCGCGCGCGCCCTGCGCCCCGTACTCGGCAAGCTGGCCGGGGTGCCGATGCCCGCGCAGTGGCTGTACGAGTCCGCCGCCCGCTGGGACGCCGAACTCGCCGCCGCGCAGGCGGTGATCGACGCCGGAACCACCCGCGTACGACTCGTCGCGGAGCCCACCCGGGCCGCCGCCGAGACCCTGCGCACCACCCGCACCGGCCTCGCTCTGCACGGGCTCGCCGTGGAGTCGGTCGTCGCCAACCGCATGCTTCCCGACGGCTCCACCGACCCGTGGCTGGCCGACGCCGCGGCCCGACAGCGCAAGGTCGTCGCCGAGTGGCCGGGCGCGCACGAGCTGCCCCACCTGGGCCGCGACCCGCGCCCCGAGGACCTGGACGTGCCGGTGCCCGCGACCGTGCCGGGTCCCCGCGACCCATGGCCCGTGGAGGACCGGCTCGACGAGGACGGTGTCCTGGTGTGGCGGATACCGCTGCCCGGAGCCGTGCGCGAGGAGCTGAGCCTGGTGCGGCGCGGCGACGAACTGGTCGTCGGCGCGGGCCCGTTCCGGCGCGTCGTCCCGCTGCCCTCCGCCCCGCGCCGCTGCACGGTCGCCGGCGCGGGACTCGTCGACGGCGAACTGCGGGTCCGCTTCGCGCCGGACCCGGATCTGTGGCCGCAGACCCGGTGAACGGGGCGCACCCGTTCGGGTAACGTCGAAGGTGTAACCGGTCCAGCTCTCCGCAGGAGTCAGCCGTCATGAGCGACGCCACCGAGCAGCCCGCCCACCAGGTCGACGCAGACGCCTGGGAGAAGGCGTGCGCCGAGGATCTCGAGGAGGAGCGGGCCCGCCGCAGGTCCGAGTACGGTTCGCCGCCCGGCTCCGCGGCCGAGGAGCTGAAGAAGCTCGTCGACGCCGTCACGGACAAGCTCTCGTCCGTGCAGGCCCCGTTCCTCGGCTCGGTCGCCCAGGGCACCGCGGAGCAGGTCGCCAAGCAGGCCGTGCGCCAGGCCCGCTCCGTCATCGAGCCGGTCATCGACCGCAACTCCGACGTGTTCGACCACCTGGCCGCCGCGGGCAACGAACTGCTCGCCGCGTACCGCTCCGCGGTCGAGGGCCAGGAGACCCGCTGGACCCGGCGCACCCAGGAGCCCGGCCCCCCGCCGACCAAGCCCGAGGACGAAGGCCCCGGCGGAGAACACATCGACCTGGACTGAATTCGGGGCCTGCCGCCGGATTCCCGTTTGCCGGGCGAACGACGGGAATCCGGCGGCAGGCCCCCGCTCGGTTAGGGTGGGCCATAGCGGGGCTCGACCGAACTGAGGGATTCATGGGACTCACCATCGGCGTCGATATCGGCGGCACGAAGATCGCGGCCGGCGTGGTCGACGAGGAAGGCAACATCCTCTCCACGTTCAAGGTGCCGACGCCTTCCACGCCGGACGGCATCGTTGACGCGATCGCCTCGGCCGTCGAGGGCGCCAGGGCCGGACACGAGATCGTTGGCGTGGGGATCGGTGCCGCCGGGTACGTCAACCGCCAGCGCTCCACCGTGTACTTCGCGCCGAACATCGACTGGCGCCAGGAGCCGCTCAAGGAGAAGGTCGAGGCGCGCGTCAAGCTCCCCGTCGTCGTCGAGAACGACGCGAACGCGGCCGCCTGGGGCGAGTACAAGTTCGGCGCGGGCAAGGGCCACCGCAACGTCATCTGCATCACGCTCGGCACCGGCCTCGGCGGCGGCGTCATCATCGGCAACAAGCTGCGCCGCGGCCACTTCGGCGTGGCCGCCGAGTTCGGCCACATCCGCATGGTGCCGGACGGCCTGCTGTGCGGCTGCGGTTCGCAGGGCTGCTGGGAGCAGTACGCGTCGGGCCGCGCGCTCGTGCGTTACGCGAAGCAGCGGGCGAACGCGACGCCGGAGAACGCCTCGTACCTGCTCTCGCTCGGCGACGGCAGCCCCGAGGGCATCGAGGGCAAGCACATCTCCTCGGCCGCCCGCGAGGGCGACCCGGTGGCCGTCGACTCGTACCGCGAGCTGGCCCGCTGGGCCGGCGCGGGCCTGGCCGACCTGGCCTCGCTGTTCGACCCGTCGGCGTTCATCGTCGGCGGTGGCCTCTCCGACGAGGGCGAGCTGGTCCTCGACCCCATCCGCAAGTCGTACAAGCGGTGGTTGGTCGGCGGGAACTGGCGGCCGGTCGCCGATGTGATCGCCGCCCAGCTGGGCAACAAGGCGGGCATGGTCGGCGCCGCCGACCTCGCGCGGGAGCCCGACCCCGTCATGTGACGTACATCCGCACCTGGTGCCCGTCGTTCCCCGTGGGGGCGGCGGGCACCGGCGTATCTTGATCTTCATGGACTCCGGCTCGCTCCCCGCAGCATCCACCGAACTCCCCAAGTCCCTTACGGAACCGGACGGTTCGGCCGTCATCCGTGTTCTGAGCTACAACATCCGCTCGATGCGCGACAGCCCCGTCGCCCTCGCCCGCGTGATGAAGGCCTGCGCCCCGGACCTCGTACTGATCCAGGAGGCGCCCCGGTTCTTCCGCTGGCGCAAGCACCTTGCCCGGCTCGCCCGCGCCGCCGACCTGGTGATCCTCTCCGGAGGCGGCAGCGCCGCCGGTCCCGCGCTGCTCTGCTCGCTGCGGGCCACCGTCGAGCGCACCGAGGACGTACTGCTTCCGCTCACACCGGGACTGCACCGGCGCGGCCTCGCGACCGCCGTCGTACGGTTCGGGGGCGCGCGGCTCGGCGTGGTCAGCTGCCATCTGAGCCTGCAGAAGGACGAGCGGTACGCGCAGGGCGGGATGCTGCTCGACCGGGTCGAGGCGATGGGCGCCTCGGGAGTCGAACACGTCGTCGTGGGCGGGGACCTCAACGAGCGGCCCGGCGGGCGAACCTTCCGGCGGCTCGCGCGCGGCCTCAACGACGCCTGGGCGACCCGCCCTTGGGGCAGCGAGTACACCTCGACCCCGGCCGATCCCCATCAGCGCATCGACGCGATCCTCGCCACCAAGGGCGTGGAGGTCCTCGGGTGCGGGGTGCCGGACTTCCTGGACCGGGACGAGCTGAGGGCGGCCACCGACCATCTGCCGGTGCTGGCCGCCCTCCGCGTTCCCGCCGCGCGTTCCTAGACCACGGCGCCGCGGCCCGGGTCGTCGCCGTCCTCGTCGTCGCCCGGTGACATCCGGGCGACCAGCGTGCCGAAGCCGCCGAGGAAGCCGCCGATGCAGAGCGTCGCCAGCCACCACGTCATGTCCCAGCCGAGCAGCACCGCGAGGAGCAGCAGGACCGGGCCGCCGACCACGGCGAGCCAGGCGAACCTGGCCGTGACGTCCCCTTCCGGCAGCGGGGGCGGCTCCGGCGGCACGAAGTGGCCCTCGTCGGCCCCGTCGAAGTCGTCGTCCGAGGGCTCGGACACCGAGTGGTCGCGAGGTCCGGTGGCGGGGGCGAGGCCCGGGGCGAAGGAGACCGAGGAGCCGAGAGGGCGCTGCTCGCCCTGGTCCCGGTTCTGATCCGGCTCCGGCTCGTCCTTCTTCGCGGCGCCCCGCTGCGCCTCGGACGGCCTGCCCGGGTTGTCGTTCGTCTCCGGTTCGAGCAGCGCCAGGTCCTCCACCGACTTGAACGGCTTGGCGCCCGGCGGGTCCGGCGGCTCCTCCCCGTAACCGGCGACGATCGCCGCCCACGCCGCGTCCTCGTCGCTCGGCAGCAGGGGGTCGTGCGACTGCTCGCCAGTCTCCTCCTGGCCGTGCGGCTCCGAGCTGTCCGGCCGCTCTGATCCGCCCCGCTCCTGCTCAGTCACCGGTGGTCGTCCCTTCCACGCCCGCGCTGGGGATCTTGCCGACTTCGGGGGCGAGCCGGTCGAAGAACGCGTAGCTCTCCTCGAAGATCCGGTCCGCGTCATGGTCCAACGTCGCCACGTGGTAGCTCTGTTCCAGCAGGATCTCCGTCACGTCCGTGGACGAGACGCGGCCGAGCACCCGCGCCGAGTCGGCGGGCGGCACCACATGGTCCTGCGGGCTGTGCAGCACCACCAGGGGCTGCGTCACCTGCGGCAGCTCGCGGTCGACGACCTGGAAGAAGCGGCGCAGCTGGTACACGGCGTGCAGCGGCATCCGGCCGTAGCCGAGCTCTTCCACGCCCTCCTTGGCGATGTCGCTGGCGATGCCCTTCACCGAACGCACGAGGTGCCGGGTGACCGGGAGCGTGTGCGCGGCCAGGTCGTGCACCTTGTTGCCCGGGTTCACCAGGACGAGTCCCGCGATCTCGTCCCCGTGCCTGGCCGCGAGGCGCAGGGCGAGCGCGCCGCCCATCGACAGGCCGCACACGAAGACCTTGGAGCAGCGCTCCCTGAGCTCGCGCAGGGCGCGGTCCACCTCCGCGTACCAGTCCTGCCACGCGGTGACGGCCAGGTCCTCCCAGCGCGTGCCGTGGCCCGGCAGCAGCGGGAGCGAGACGGTCAGGCCGCGCCCGGCGAGGTATTCGGCCCACGGCCGCAGCGACTGGGGCGATCCGGTGAATCCGTGGCAGAGGAGGACGCCGACCTCGCCGCCTTCATGGCGGTACGGCTCGGCTCCAGGAAGGACCGGCACCTTCGGTCTCCTGTTCATGGCAGAGAAACGGTGGACGGACGTGCGGGGGAACGAGCTTGAAGACGTGCACCTCACGGTACGCGACCGCACTGACACCGACCAGGGTCATCGGGCCCCGGAGCGGCCCCGCGGGTGCTGTGTCTTCCCGGGGGACAACCCCCGGACCCCCGGCCGGGCAAGCAGGTCGGCCAGGGTCATCGGGCCCCGGAGCGGCCCCGCGGGTTAAGGTCGGTTCCTCGGACTGGTCCGGTACGAGGTCCGGGCACTAGGGAAGGCAGAGGGTTGATCTACGGCGCAATGAAGGTGGCCATCGGAGGGCCGCTGAAGCTCGGTTTCCGGCCGTGGGTGGAGGGCCTCGAGAACATCCCCGCCGAGGGACCCGCGATCCTCGCCAGCAACCACCTCTCGTTCTCGGACTCGTTCTTCCTGCCGGCCGTCCTCGACCGCAAGGTCACCTTCATCGCGAAGGCCGAGTACTTCACCACCCCCGGGGTCAAGGGCAAGATGACGGCCGCCTTCTTCAAGGGCGTCGGCCAGCTGCCCGTGGACCGCTCCGGTTCGCGCGGCGCCGGAGAGGCCGCCATCAAGAGCGGCATCGAGGTCCTGGAACGCGGCGAGCTGTTCGGCATCTACCCGGAGGGGACGCGTTCCCCCGACGGCCGTCTCTACCGCGGCAAGCCGGGCGGCCTCGCGCGCGTGGCGCTGTCCACCGGCGCCCCGGTGATCCCCGTCGCCATGATCGACACGGAGAAGATCCAGCCCCCCGGCAAGGTGATGCCGAAGCTGATGCGGCCGGGCATCCGCATCGGCAAGCCGCTCGACTTCAGCCGCTATCACGGCATGGAGGGCGACCGCTTCGTGCTGAGGGCTGTCACCGACGAGGTCATGTACGAGATCATGAAGCTTTCCGGCCAGGAGTACGTCGACATGTACGCGACAGCCGCGAAGCGGCAGATCGCGGACGCGGAGAAGGCGGCCAAGGCGGAGAAGGCCGAGAAGGAAGCGGCGAAGAAGGCGCTGGAGAAGGAGCGGGGCGGCTCGTAGCCGCGTCGTTCCCGACAAGCGCCGAAGGCGGGGGACAAGGCACATGGGCAACACGGTCGGGCGCGAGCGGGTCGTGCGGATGTCGGTCGAGCAGCCGCTGTGGCGCGCCCTCACCGGCTACCGCCTGCTGACCCTCGTCTACGCGATCGGGCTCTTCGGCTCCTCGTACGAGGTGTACGAACGCCCGTGGGTCGGCGTGGCCTACTTCGCGGTCCTCACGGTGTGGACCCTGGCGACGCTGCCGCAGGTGTCGGGCGCCCGGCGCTGCACCAAGCGGTTCCTCACCGCCGACCTGACGGTCGCCGTCGCCGGCATCGTGCTCTCGCCGGTCGCCGGGCACGAGCGGGCCGTCACGGGAGGCTCCACGCTGCCGTCGATCTGGACGGCGGGCGCGGTCCTCGCCTGGGCGCTCAAGGGCGGCTGGCGCTGGGCGGCCGGCGCCTCCCTGCTCGTCGGCGTCGCCAACGTGGTGCAGCGCGGCGACATCACCCGTGGCCTGATCCACAGCGTGCTGCTCGTCTGCATCGCCTCCATCGCGATCGGCTACGTCGTGGAGGTGGCCCGCGCCTCCGAGCGCACCCTCGCCCGCGCCCTGGAGATCGAGGCGGCCACCCGCGAGCGGGAGCGGCTCGCCCGCGACATCCACGACAGCGTGCTCCAGGTCCTCGCGATGGTGCAGCGCCGCGGCACCGCCCTGGGCGGCGAGGCGGCGGAGCTCGGCCGGATGGCGGGCGAGCAGGAGGTCGCGCTGCGCACACTGGTCGCCGGGGGCCTGGTGCCCACCTCGCGCGCGTCCGAGGACACGGAGGGCGGCGCCGTGGTCCGGACGGTGCTCGAACCGGAGGAGCCGGACGAGGGCGCGGGCCCGAGCGATCTGCGCCCCCTGCTCGCCGGGCACGCCGGTGGACGCATCACTTTCTCGGAGCCGGGCGCCCCGGTGCCGATGAAGCCCGCCGCGGCGCGTGAACTGGCGGCAGCCGTCAGCGCCGCGCTGGACAATGTGCGGCGGCACGCGGGCGATGACGCCAGCGCGTGGATCCTCGTCGAGGACGAGCCGGACGCGGTGATCGTGACGGTGCGGGACGACGGTCCCGGCATTCCCGAGGGCCGCCTCGCGCAGGCCGAGGGCGAGGGCCGGCTCGGCGTCGCCCTGTCGATCCGGGGCCGGCTGCGCGACATCGGCGGCACCGCCGAGCTGATCTCGATCCCCGGCCAGGGCACCGAGGTCGAACTGCGCGTACCGAAGACGTAGTTCGCGTACCGAAGAAGTCATTGAGGAAGAGCCCTTGCGGGCCACGGGGGAAGGCAGGACAGCAGCGATGAACCGACAGCAGCAGGGCGACGGGCACGCGCCGGTCAAGGTCATGGTGGTCGACGACCACCCGATGTGGCGCGACGCGGTCGCCCGTGACCTGGGCGCGGCCGGCTTCGACGTCGTCGCCACGGCGGGCGACGGCGAGCAGGCGGTGCGCCGCGCGCAGGCCGCGGGCCCCGACGTCCTCGTCCTCGACCTGAACCTGCCGGCCAAGCCCGGCGTCCAGGTGTGCAAGGAACTCGTCGGCGCCGACCCGTCGCTGCGGGTCCTCGTCCTCTCCGCGAGCGGGGAGCACGCCGACGTGCTGGAAGCGGTCAAGTCCGGTGCCACCGGCTACCTGCTCAAGTCGGCGTCCACGGACGAGCTGATCGATGCCGTGGGGCGCACCGCCGCCGGCGACCCGGTGTTCACCCCGGGCCTCGCGGGCCTGGTCCTCGGCGAGTACCGGCGGCTCGCCTCCGACCCGGCCCCGGCGGGCGACGCCGACGAACCGGGCGCCGCGCCGCAGCTCACCGACCGGGAGACCGAGGTGCTGCGCCTCGTCGCCAAGGGCCTGAGCTACAAGCAGATCGCCGAACGCCTGGTCATCTCGCACCGCACGGTCCAGAACCACGTGCAGAACACCCTCGGCAAACTCCAGCTGCACAACCGCGTCGAGCTCGTCCGGTACGCGATCGAACGGGGTCTGGACGACGACTGACCCCGCGCGGGAGAGTGGCCCCCAACCACTCGCCGTGACAAGGGAGTTACGCCATGAGGGTCGGAGTGCTGACCGGAGGCGGTGACTGCCCCGGACTGAACGCTGTCATCCGGGGCATCGTGCGCAAGGGCGTCCAGGAGTACGACTACGACTTCGTGGGGTTCCGCGACGGCTGGCGCGGCCCCCTGGAGAACGACACCGTCCCGCTCGACATCCCCGCGGTGCGCGGCATCCTGCCCCGCGGCGGCACCGTCCTCGGCTCCTCGCGGACCAACCCCCTCCAGGCGGAGAACGGGATCCGGCGCGTCAAGGAGAACCTCGCCAAGCAGGAGGTCGAGGCCCTCATCGTGATCGGCGGCGAGGACACCCTCGGCGTCGCGGCGAAGCTCTCGGACGAGTACGGCATCAAGACCGTCGGCGTACCGAAGACCATCGACAACGACCTCTACGCCACCGACTACACCTTCGGCTTCAACACGGCCGTCGGCATCGCCACCGAGGCCATCGACCGGCTGCACACCACGGCCGAGTCCCACATGCGGGTCCTCGTCGTCGAGGTCATGGGCCGGCACGCGGGCTGGATCGCGCTGCACTCGGGCCTGGCCGGCGGGGCCAACGTCATCCTCATCCCCGAGCAGCGCTTCGACGTCGACCAGGTCTGCTCCTGGGTCACCTCCCGCTTCCGCTCCTCGTACGCCCCGATCGTGGTCGTCGCCGAGGGAGCGATGCCGCGCGACGGGGACGTGGTGCTGAAGGACGAGTCGCTCGATTCCTTCGGGCACGTCCGCCTCTCCGGCGTGGGGGAGTGGCTCGCGAAGCAGATCGAGAAGCGCACGGGCAAGGAGGCGCGGACGACGGTCCTCGGCCATGTCCAGCGCGGCGGCACGCCGTCCGCCTTCGACCGGTGGCTGGCCACCCGGTTCGGGCTGCACGCGATCGAGGCGGTGCGGGACGGGGACTTCGGGAAGATGGTGGCGCTGCGGGGGACGGACATCGTGCGCGTCCCGATCGCCGACGCCACGTCTCGGCTGAAGACGGTGGACCCCGCTCTGTACGAAGAGGTGGGGGTCTTCTTCGGCTGAGCCGTGCGGGCCCGATTGGCTTAGGCTCGCGCTCATGGAGATTCTCGCTTTTGGTGTGCAATCGGATGAAAAGCCCCTCATCGAGAAGGCCTTCGAGGGGCACCACGACGTCCGCTGCCTGGACGTCTTCCTCAACGAGGACACCGCGCCGATCGCTGCCGGCTACGAGATCGTCTCCACCAGCGTCAACGCCACCCTCAATCACCGTGTGCTGCAGACCCTCGCGGCCGGCGGCACGCAGCTGATCGCCCAGCGCTCCACGGGCTTCAACAACATCGACCTTCAGGTCGCCGAGCGGCTCGGCCTGACCGTGGCGCGCGTCTCGTACTACTCGCCGTACTCGGTCGCCGAGTTCGCCTGGACCCTCGCGATGGCCGTCAACCGCCGCATCGTCCGCGCCAGCACCCGCACCCGCGACTTCGACTTCAGGCTCGACGGGCTGATGGGCCGCGACCTGCGGGGCCGCACCGTCGGCGTGCTCGGTACCGGAAAGATCGGCGAGGCCTTCACCCGGATCGCCCACGGCTTCGGCATGAACCTGCTGGGCTGGGACGTCGCCGAGAACCCGAACTGCACGGCCCTCGGCATGAAGTACGTCGACAAGGAGCAGCTGTTCGCCGAGGCCGACGTGATCAGCCTGCACGTGCCGCTGCTGCCCGCCACCGAGCACATCGTCGATGCCGCCGCGCTGCGCGCCATGAAGGACGACGCGATCCTGATCAACTCCAGCCGCGGCGGCCTCATCGACACGAAGGCCCTCGTCACCGAGTTGCGCGAGGGCCGCTTCGCGGGTGTGGGCCTCGATGTGTACGAGGCGGAGGCGGGCCTGTTCTTCCTCGACAAGTCGCTCGACGTCGTCGAGGACGACACCCTGGCCCGCCTCGTCACGTTCCCGAACGTCCTGGTCACGAGCCACCAGGCGTACTACACCGTGGACGCCGTCGGACAGATCATCGAGACCACGGTGCAGAACGTCCTGGACTATCAGGCGGGGCGCCGTTCCGAGAACGTGCTGGTGCCCGCCGAGTCCAGCAGCTGAGCGAGGAGCTCCCGCACGATCCCGGCGCCGCGCAGCGACAGCACCGACTCCGGGTGGAACTGCACGCCGGCGAAGGAGGGTCCACGCAGCGCGTGCACCTCGCCGGAGGCCCGGTCCCGGCTGACCTCCACCTGGTGCGCCGCCAGCTCGGTCGCGGTCTCGTCGTCGCAGGACGCCACGAAGCTGTTGTAGAACCCGACCTTCTCGGTCCGCCCGAACACCTCGACGTCGGTCTGCGCGCCCTGGTACGGCACCTCCTTGCGGACGATCTCCAGGCCCAGCTCTGCCGCGATCAGCTCGTGCCCGAGGCAGACGCCGAGCACGCCGTGCTCATGGCCGCGGATCACCTCGGCGGTCAGGGCACGCAGGAAGCGCATCTTCGGGTCGGTGAGGTCGGAGGGGTTCCCGGGGCCGGGGCCCAGCACGATCGGCCCCTCGTGCGCGAGCGCCGCCTCCCGAAGGCCCTCCTCGTCGTACCGTCGCACCGTCACGTCGAGCCCCGTCGAGCGCAGCACGTGCGCCAGCATCGCGGTGAACGTGTCCTCGGCGTCGATCACCAGCGCGTGCCCGGAGAGCTCGTTCTCGCGCTTCTGCATCCGCAGCCAGAACGGCGCCAGGGCCGCCCGCCGGCCGTCGAGCGCCGCCCGCACGCGCGGGTCGTCGGCGAGCGGCGCCCGCGCACCCTCGCCGCGCGGGCGGGCGGGGCGCACGCCCAGCGCGGCCAGGACCCCGGCGGCCTTGGCGTGCGTCTCCGCGACCTCGCTCGCCGGGTCGGAGCCGCGCACGAGCGTCGCGCCGACCGGGACGCGCAGCCGCCCGACGGCGTCGATGTCCGCGGTGCGGATCAGGATGGGGGAGTCGAGGGTCTGCGCCCCGCCCGCGTCCCGGCCGACGAGCGCGAGCGCGCCCGCGTAGTAGCCGCGGCCGCCGACCTCGTGCCGCTCGATGACCCGGCAGGCGTTCTGCACGGGCGAGCCGGTGACGGTTGCGGCGAACATCGTCTCCTTCAGCACGTCCCGCACGTCGAGGGTCGACCTGCCGCGCAGCTCGTACTCGGTGTGCGCGAGGTGCGCCATCTCCTTGAGGCGGGGGCCGACCACGACACCGCCCATGTCGCCGACGGTGCACATCATCTTGAGCTCCTCGTCGACAACCATCGACAGCTCCTCGATCTCCTTGCCGTCGGCGAGGAAGTCCAGCAGGTGCTCGGGCGTCGGGCCCTCGGCCGGGTAGCGGTAGGTGCCGCTGATGGGGTTCATGACGACGGTGCCCCCGGACATCCGCACGTGCACCTCGGGGCTGGCGCCCACCAGCGTCCGCCCGCCCGTCTCCCGCCGCCGCCCTTCCAGGGAAGTCCCTTCGGTCCCTTTCTGATTTCCGGTGTGCACGACGAACGTCCAGTACGCGCCCCGCTCCCCGTCGAGCAGCCGCCGGAACAGCGCCAGGGCGTCGGCCCGCGAGAAGCCGTCGATCGCCCCCTCGTACGTCCTGCGGATCACGAAGTTCGCGCCCTCGCCCTGCCCGATCTCCTCGCGCAGCACCCGGCCGACGATGTCCGCGTAACGGTCGTCGTCGACGTCGAAGCCGCCGTCACGGACCCGGACGTCGTGGCGCGGAAGCTGCTCCAGGGCCTCGGCGAGCGGGATCTCGTACGACTCCTCGGGGGTGAGGACCGTGAGCGGGGTGCCGTCGTCGCGGACGTCGAAGCCGCGCTCGCGGATCTGCCGGAAGGGGACGAGGGCGAGGCCCTCGGCGGGGATGTCGGCGAGCCGCTCGTAGTCGGCCACGCCGCCGATCAGGAGCTCGACCGTGTCGTGCGCGCGGCCCGGGGTTCGGCGGCGCAGCAGTGCGAAGGGACGGTCGTCGGTGAGCAGTGCGTTCAGCATCAGGGGGTTCCTTCCGGTGACTTCGGGAGTCGTCGACTTCGGGAGTCGTCAGGGAGGAACAGCCCGTGAAAACACTGAAGGCCGCCCCTCGGGCGGCCTTCGCGGTTTCGGAAACGCGCAGTCAGTGGGCCGCCGGATGTGCGGTCCACCACCAGGTGCGGTGCAGTTGCTGCGCGAACATGAGCGTCACCGTACCCGATGCCGCGCGGCGGGGCTCAGACGTGTCACGTCCGTCTCAAAAGATGAGCGGGGGAATGGACCGGCGCGCCGACCCCGTAATGTTTACGAGGTGACCGTGAACGCTAAGACCAGCGCAAGCGCTGGCAACACCTGGCGAAACCTGCCCGCGGCGCAGCAGCCCGAGTACCCCGATGCCGAGGCTCTGCGCGATGTGATCGCGGACCTCGAGTCGTATCCGCCGCTCGTCTTCGCCGGCGAGTGCGACCAGCTGCGCAACCGTATGGCCGCCGTCGCCAAGGGAGAGGCGTTCCTGCTCCAGGGCGGCGACTGCGCCGAGGCCTTCGACGCCGTCTCCGCAGATCACATCCGGAACAAGCTCAAGACCCTGCTTCAGATGGGCGCCGTGCTCACGTACGCCGCCTCGGTGCCGGTGGTGAAGGTCGGCCGGATCGCCGGCCAGTACTCCAAGCCGCGCTCCAAGGGCACCGAGACCCGTGACGGGGTGACGCTGCCGACCTACCGCGGCGACTCCGTCAACGGCTTCGAGTTCAACGAGGCCGCCCGGATCCCGGACCCCGAGCGTCTGAAGCAGATGTACCACGCGTCCGCCTCGACGCTGAACCTCGTGCGCGCCTTCACCACGGGCGGCTACGCGGACCTGCGCCAGGTGCACGCCTGGAACCAGGACTTCGTGAAGTCGTCCCCGTCGGGCCAGCGCTACGAGAAGCTCGCCCGCGAGATCGACAACGCGCTGAACTTCATGCGCGCCTGCGGCACCGACCCGGCCGAGTTCCAGACGGTCGAGTTCTACGCCTCCCACGAGGCGCTGCTCCTCGACTACGAGTCGGCGCTGACCCGCGTGGACTCGCGTACGGGCAATCTGTACGACGTCTCGGGCCACATGGTCTGGATCGGTGAGCGCACGCGTCAGCTGGACCACGCGCACGTCGAGTTCGCCTCGAAGATCCGCAACCCCATCGGGATCAAGCTCGGCCCGACGACGACGGCCGAGGACGCGCTGCAGTACATCGAGCGCCTCGACCCCGACCGCGAGCCGGGCCGGCTGACCTTCATCGTCCGCATGGGCGCCGACAAGGTCCGCGACAAGCTGCCCGAGCTGGTCGAGAAGGTCACGGCGTCCGGCGCGCAGGTCGCCTGGATCACCGACCCGATGCACGGCAACACGTACGAGGCGGCCTCCGGTCACAAGACCCGGCGCTTCGACGACGTGCTCGACGAGGTCAAGGGCTTCTTCGAGGTCCACAAGGCGCTCGGCACGCACCCGGGCGGCATCCACGTCGAGCTCACCGGTGACGATGTCACCGAGTGCGTGGGCGGCGGCGACGAGATCTTCGTCGACGATCTGCACCAGCGCTACGAGACGGCCTGCGACCCGCGCCTGAACCGCAGCCAGTCCCTCGACCTGGCGTTCCTGGTGGCGGAGATGTACCGCGACCAGTGAGCCCGGTTCACCATAGGTAACGCCGTGGGGGGGGGGGGGGCCCCCCACCCCCCCCCCCCCCCCAATTTGGTTATAGGGCACGGGGGGGTGGTTTTTTTTGAACAAACCCAAAAAAAGCCCCGCCACCACAACAATTACAACAAACCCCA
>NZ_JBITCS010000018.1:17945-136170 GCF_044453445.1 Streptomyces sp. NPDC051684
CTGTGGGGGGGGGTCGTCCTCCCCCCCCCCCCCCCCCCCCCCCCACCCCCCCGCGGGGGGGGGGGGCCCCCCACCCCCCCCCCCCCCCCCCACGGCACTTTTGTGCATCCGGTCCGGCGGGTAAGGTTAGGTTAGCCTCACCGATCAATCGGGACGGCACTACCTATGAGTCCCGACGACGCTCGACCGGGAGGTGAGCCGCGTGTTCGTCTGCAACTGCTTCGGTGTCACCGAGGCGCAGGTCAAGAAGCACGCGGAGGACGGTGCCTGCACCCCCCGCCAGATAGCGTCGGCCTGCAAGGCCGGCACGGACTGCGGCTCCTGCGTCCGCCGGATCCAGGCGCTGCTCGGCCGGGGCGCCTGCCCCCGTCGGGAACTCGTCGAGCAGGGCGAAGCGGCCGTGGCCCTCGCGCCGCAGGCGACGCCGACCCAGCTGCCGGAAGCGGCCTAGCTACCGGGATCGGCCTAGGGCTTGTCGTTTGGATCAGGCCGGGCTCGCGGGGCCTGGCACGCACGCTCGCGGCGTTGTCGTCGGTCGACGACGCTCCGCGTCGCCTCCCTCCTCCGCCTTGCGATCGCACGCACCAGGCCCCGCTCCCTGATCCGGCCTGATCCAAACGACAAGCCCTAGCTCTCCGGCTGCTCGATGAGCTGCGCGATGTACAGCGCCTCACCCAGCTTCTCCACCAGCTCCAGCTGCGTGTCCAGGTAGTCGATGTGGTGCTCCTCGTCCTCGAGGATCGATTCAAAAATGTTCGCGGACGTGATGTCGCCCTTGCCGCGCATCAGCTCGATGCCCCGCTTCAGACGGTCGATCGCCTCGACCTCGATCTGCCGGTCGGCCTGGAACATCTCCGTGACCGTCTGGCCGACCCGTACATGGAAGAGCCGCTGGTAATTGGGGAGCCCGTCCAGGAACAGGATCCGGTCGGTCAGCACCTCCGCGTGCTTCATCTCGTCGAACGACTCGGAGCGGGTGTACTTCGCGAGCTTCGTCCAGCCGAAGTTGTCCTGCATCTTCGCGTGCAGGAAGTACTGATTGATCGCCGTGAGCTCGGCCGTCAGCTGCTCGTTGAGAAACTCGATGACCTCGGGGTCGCCCTGCATCGCAGAGGCTCCTTCCAAGCGGTTACTGGGCAGGTTTCGCGCATCCTTGCACCGGCACGTGAGTGCGTCCAGTAAGTGCACGCTTAGTAGGAGTTGCCCGAATCAATGCCCGTGGCGGCCCTGCGGCGGCTCCGCGGAGGTGGGCGTGGTCACGTCCACTGCCCGGGGTCTGTCAGGATGGAGGCATGGGTCATCCGGTGGGTCGCGAGTCTGGGGGAGCAGTGCAGCCGGAGCTTCCACCGGGGCAGCGGCTGCAGCGCGGCTGGCCCGTCACGCACTACGGCCCGGTGCCCAAGTTCCGGCCCGAGCGCTGGGAGTTCAGGGTCTTCGGCTCCACCGCCGACGGTGACAAGCACTGCTGGAACCACGAGGAGTTCTCGGCACTGCCATACGGGACCGTGCTCGGCGACCTGCACTGCGTCACGAAGTTCAGCATGCTTGCCGCCGAATGGGGCGGCGTCCGCGCCTCCACGATCCTGGAGCTCGCCCCTCCCGGGCCCGACGTCACCCATGTGATGGTGTGGGCCGAGTACGGATTCTCGTCCAACCTGCGGCTGTCCGACTTCGCTTCCGAGCGGACCATCTTCGCCACGCACAAGGACGGCGAACTGCTCACCGCGGAGCACGGTTTCCCGCTGCGTCTCGTGGTGCCCCACCTGTATGCCTGGAAAGGGCCGAAGTGGGTGCGCGGTGTCGAGTACATGACCGCGGACCGGCGCGGGTTCTGGGAGGAGCGCGGGTACCACAACGTGGGCGACCCGTGGCAAGAGCAGCGGTACTCGTACCAGGAGGAGCCCGGAGAAGGGCCCGAGTTCTAGGCCGCTCTCCGGGCTCCGCACCGGGGTACCCCCTGGGGGTCAGTGGAACTGGTGCACCACCGCGTGGCCCTTGCCGCGGCCGATCATCCAGCGGTTGACCGGGGTCGTCACCACGAAGGCGATCGCCAGGGACACCGCGAGCGCGACCCAGAACAGGGCGTCCGAGAGCTGGGCGTCCATGGCGCTCGGCCACAGGACGATGACGCCGTTGTCGATCAGCTCCATGACCGCGATGGACAGCGTGTCCGCGGCGAGCGCGATCCGGAAGGCCGTCCTGAAGTCGACGCCCGCGCGCCGGACGCTGCGCAGCGTGAGCGAGTAGCCGAAGAAGAACGCGAGCACGATCGCCAGGATCATCGTCGGTACGTTGCCCCAGCCGAGCGCGGTGCCGATCACCATGCCGAGGACCTCGCCGATGGCACAGCCGGTGAGGCAGTGCAGGGTGGCCTGGGCGGCCATGGACCAGGTGACCTTGCCGCCGGCGCCGTGTGCGCCGTGGTGCTCGTGCTGGGCGGGGTCCTCGTGCCCGGTGTGCGTCTCGTGCTGCATGGTTCCCCCAGTGCTCGCTGCGGATGCTGACACCAAGGTAACCCAGATACCCCCTAGGGGTATTCCTCAGGCGCGAAGTTTCTTCAGGCGTTCCACGTCGGCCGCGTGCCCCTCCTTGCCGCCGGGCGTCTCGATCACCAGGGGAACGTTCTCGGTCGCGGGGTGGGCCATCAGCTCGCGGAACGGTTCCTCGCCGATGTGGCCGGTGCCGATGTTCTCGTGCCGGTCCTTGTGGGCGCCCACGACGTCCTTGGAGTCGTTGGCGTGGATCAGCTTGAGGCGGCCCTCGCCGACCGTGTCGACGAGCAGGTCGAGGGTCTGCTTCATGCCGGCCGGGCCCGTGAGGTCGTGGCCCGCCGCGAAGATGTGGCAGGTGTCGAGGCAGACGCCCAGCTTGGGGTGGCGGTCGAGGGCGTCGAAGTACGGGCCGAAGTCCCAGGTGCGCGAGCACAGCGAGGCGCCCTGGCCCGCGGTCGACTCCAGGAGCAGGAAAGGGTCGTCGTCGTGGGTCAGCTCGTCGAGCAGCGGCAGCATGCGCTCGCGGACCTGCGCGAGGGCGACCTCGCGCTCCCGGCCGCCGGTCGCGGAGCCGGTGTGCACGACGACGCCGAGCGCGCCGATCGCGCGGGCCCGGCGCAGCGAGTGGCGCAGGGAGTCCACGGACTTGTCGACGGTCGCCTCGGTGTGCGAGCCGAAGTTGATCAAGTACGGGGCGTGGACGTACGCCGGGATGTCCGCCTCGGCGCACTGGGCGCGGAAGTCCTCGTCCTGCTTGGGATTGCCGGGCGGGGTGGCCCAGCCGCGGGGGTTGGCCACGAAGACCTGGACGGTTTCGGCCTTGAGGTCACGCGCGTAGGAGAGCCCAACGCTCGCGAGGCCGCCGGCCACGGGGACATGGCCGCCGATCGGATTGCGGATGCTGCTGTTCACCCGGCCCAGGGTGTCATGGGCGTTCGAACGCCCGGGGCCGGGCCGTGGCTAGCGGATGGTGATCGTGATGCTGGAGCCCTTGGGGGCCTCGTCGCCGCCCTCCACCGACTGGCTCTTGACGGTGTCACCGAACAGGCCGAGCAGTCCGCGGTTCTCCTCCACCTCGAAGCCCGCCGCGGTGAGCTGCGACTTCGCCTCGTCGACCTTCTGGCCCGTGACATCGGGGACCTCGACCATGACGGGGCCCTTGGAGATCGTCAGCGTCACCGTGTCACCCTCGGCGAGTTGCTTGCCCTCGTCGGGGGACTGCCGGGCGACGCTGCCCTTGTCCTCTTCGGAGTTGACCCGCTTCGTGGAGATCTCGGCGTTCAGGCCCGCGTCCTCCAGGTCGGCGATGGCGTCCTGCTCGGACTCGCCCGTGACATCGGGGACGTCCACGGGGGAGCCCTTGGAGACGATCAGGGCGACGGCGGAGCCGGCCTTGCGGGTGCCGCCCGCGCCGGGATCCGTGCTGATCACCGAGCCCCTGGTGATCTGGTCGCTGAACTTCTTGGTGATCATGCCCGGTTCGAGGTCGCGCTTCTTGAGCTCGCTCTTCGCGGCGTCCAGCGGAGTATCGCTGAGATCGGGGACCTTCACGGTCTTGGAGCCCCTGGACACGGTCAGATCGACCGCCCCGCCGTTGCGGATGCGGTCGCCCGAACCCGGGTCGCTGTCCATGACGGTGCCGCGCTTGTATGTGTCGCTGTACGCGCGCGTGACCGTGCCCCGCTCCAGGCCCGCCTCCGTGAGGCGCTTCTCGGCCTGCGTCTGCGTCTGGTTGAGGACGGAGGGGACCTTCGTGAACTGGCCGGAGTTGATGTACCAGACGCCGGTGCCGAGGCCGAGGACCAGCAGGACCGCCGCGAGGATCGCGAGCGTGCGCCGCTGCGGGCCGCGCCCGCGACCGCCGCCGCGGGGCGATGCGGGGGCCGTGGGCGGCGGGGTCGGCGGCATCTCCAGGCGGCTCGTCCGGTTGAGCCGCGCCTGGTCCGCGGCCTCCGTGGGCAGCGGCAGCTGTACGGCGGTGCCCAGCGCGCGCGGGATCACGCTCGTACGGTCGTCGGCCCCCACGTGCTCGGTGTCGTGCGCCTGCGGCGGCACCGCGTCCAGCTGGGCGTCCGTGAGCGTCGAGCGGGCGTGCCTGGCGTGCGCGAGGAGCGCCACGGCGTCGTGCGGGCGCACCTCGGGGGTGCGGGCCGTCGCCGACGCGACCAGCTCGTCCAGCTCGTAGGGGAGGCCGGGGACCGCCGCCGAGGGCGGGGGCACGTCCTCGTGGAGGTGCTTGTAGAGGATCTGGGCGGGGGACTCGCCCGCGTGCGGCTTGCCTCCCGTGAGCATCTCGTAGAGCACGACGCCGCACGCGTAGACGTCCACGCTCGGTGTCGCCGTGCCGTTCTCGATCTGCTCGGGCGCCAGGTACGAGACCGTGCCGAGGACGGCGCCCGTGGTGTTCGTGACGGTGTCCACCGCGCGTACGAGGCCGAAGTCCGCGACCTTCACCCGGCCGTCGTCCCCTATCAGGACGTTCTCCGGCTTCATGTCGCGGTGTACGAAGCCCGCGCGGTGGGCCGCTCCCAGCGCGGCGAGGACCGGCTCCAGGATGTCGAGGGCGGCGCGGGGCCGCAGCGCACCCCGGTCACGCAGTACGTCGCGCAGGGTGCAGCCGGCGACGTACTCCATCGCCAGATAGACGTACGCGCCGTCGGTGCCCTGGTCGAAGACCCCCACCACATTGGGGTGCGAGAGGCGGGCCACCGACTTGGCCTCGCGGATGAAACGGTCCACGAACGAGGCGTCGGCGGCCAGCGAGGGGTGCATCACCTTGAGCGCGAGCACGCGGTCGAGGCGGGTGTCCACGGCCCGGTAGACCGTGGCCATCCCGCCGACCGCGATGCGCGCGTCGACGCGGTACCGGCCGTCGAGCACATGCCCGAGCAACGGGTCCTGAAGGGTCGTGTCCACGCAGGCGAGTGTACGAGGAGTGACCGACACCCGGACTCCGTGCCGTGAGGCCGGTGCCGTACTGCAGCAGAGCTGTGACCACCATCAAGCCCCGCCGGCGTTTGAGGCGCGGGGTCCGGATCGGAGCCCCGAGACCGTCACACGGTGCGGGCCGCCGAGAACGCCGGGCGCTCCGGATCAAGCACCGCCCGCCCCTCCGAAGGAGAAGACGCCTCCGCGAAGTGCCGCTTCGGAATCCGCCCCGCCCGATACGCGAAGCGACCCGCCTCCACCGCGTGCCGCATGCCCTCGGCCATGAGGACGGGCTCCTGTGCGCGGGTCACCGCCGAGGCGAGCATCACACCCGCGCAGCCGAGTTCCATGGCGAGAGTCACATCGGAGGCGGTGCCGGCGCCCGCGTCCAGGATCACCGGTACGCGCGCGTGCTCGGTGATCAGCTGGAAGTTGTGCGGGTTGCGGATGCCGAGCCCGGAGCCGATGGGGGAGCCGAGCGGCATGATTGCCGCGCAGCCGACGTCCTCCAGCTTGCGGGCCAGGACCGGGTCGTCGTTCGTGTACGGCAGGACCGTGAAGCCGTCGTCCACCAGCGTCTCCGCCGCGTCGAGCAACTCGATCGGATCGGGCAGCAGGGTGCGCTCGTCGGCGATCACCTCCAGCTTCACCAGGTCCGTACCGAGCGCCTCGCGCGCGAGGCGGGCCGTCAGGACGGCCTCTCCCGCGGTGAAGCAGCCCGCCGTGTTCGGCAGCACCCGGATGTTCAGCTTCTCCAGGACGGAGAGGACCGAGCCGTGCACGTTCGCGTTCACGCGGCGCATCGCCACGGTGGTGAGTTCGGTTCCGGAGGCCACCAGGGAGCGCTCCAGGACGTCGAGGCTGGGTGCCCCTCCCGTGCCCATGATCAGGCGGGAGGAGTACGACTCGCCCCCGAGGACGAAAGTGTCGTCGGCCATGGACGGTTCAGCCTCCTTGGACGGCCGTGAGGACCTCGACGCGGTCTCCTTCGGAGAGCGCCGTGGCGGGCCATTGGGTGCGGGGGACGACGGTCTCGTTGAGCGCGGCGGCGACGCCCTGGGGTGCGGTGGTGAGCGTGGTGACCAGCAGGTCGAGCGTGGTGCCCGCGGTCACCGTGCGCGGCTCGCCGTTGACGTGGACGTTCATGCGGGCTGCTCCACGAGGGCTGTGCCGAAGCGCTTCGGCGTGAACGGGCGGGCCTCTTCCGGAAGTTCACCGGTGGTCAGGGCGTGCGCCATGGTGTCGCCGGTGATCGGCGTCAGGAGCACGCCGTTGCGGTAGTGCCCTGTCGCCAGGAGGAGGCCCGGCAGGGCGGTCGGCCCCAGGAGCGGGGCGTTGTCGGGGGAGCCGGGGCGCAGGCCCGCGCGGGTCTCGGTGAGCGGCAGTTCGGTGATGCCGGGGACGAGTTCGTGGGCGTCCCGCAGGAGTTCGTAGACGCCGCCCGCGGTGACCGTGGTGTCCCAGCCGAGTTCCTCGCTGGTGGCGCCCACCACCAGTTCGCCGTTGACGCGCGGCACCAGGTAGAGGTTGCCGCCGCGGACGACCGCCCGGACCGTGCGGCTGAGGAAGGGCGCGTACCGCTTCGGCACCGTCAGGCGCAGCACCTGGCCCTTGACGGGGCGCACCGGCGGGAGCACCGCGTCGGGCACGCCCGCGAGCTGTCCGCCGCGGCTGCCGGCCGCCAGGACCACCTGGCCCGCGGCGAGTTCGGTGCCGTCGGCGAGGACTGCGCCGCGCGCCCGGTCGCGGACGACACGCAGCCGTTCGGCCCACGACCGGTGGAAGATCACGCCGGAGCGCTCGCAGGCCGTCACGAGGGCGCTCGCGAGCCTTCTCGGGTCGATCTGGTGGTCCCCGTCGACCCGCAGTCCGCCGCGCACGCCGGGCGCGAGCATCGGTTCGAGGCGGCGGCAGTCGCGGCCCGAGAGCCACTCGGCCTCGAGCCCCGACTTCGTCTGCAGCGCGTGCAGTTCACGGAGGTGGGCGCGGTCGTCCGCGTCGAGCGCGACCGCGAGCGTGCCGCAGGCGCGGTAGCCGAGGTCCTGCCCGGTGGCCTCGGACAGCTCGGCCGCGAAGTCCGGGTAGCGGCGCGCGGACTCCAGGTTGAGGCCGAGCAACGTCTGCTCGCCGTGGTGCAGTTCGGTGACGGCGGCCAGCATTCCGGCCGCCACCTGGGCGGCCCCGCCGCCGGGCTCGGGGTCCGCGACCGCGACGGAAAGATCGCGCTGCGCGGCCCGCCAGGCGGTGACCAGACCGATGATGCCGCCACCGACGACGAGGACGTCGCAGGTGTGCGTGTGGTGCGAATGAACGGATGGCGTCGACGACATGGGCGTCAAGCCCCTCCCTTCGCCGGTATGACCCGGATCAGGTTCGTACGGTCGAAGGCCGCTCCAGCCTCCCTCTCAGCCCGCTGCGTACGGGCTCCCGCGAGTGCTCTACGTTGGCCACCCTAGCCGTTGACCACACCCTCCAGTAAGGGAGTACCGACCCGTGGCCCGATCTCTCGAAGGTCTCTTGATGTCTCCCGTCGCCGACCAGGCCCCGGGCCAGGTGGGCACGAGCACCCGCTTCGCCTACCAGGAGGAGGACGGCCTCGTTTCGGCCGCCTACGTGGGCGGTGATGTGGTGCAGGGTCACCTCGTGGGGACGCGCACGGGCGACCGGCTCGACTTCCGTTACGTGCAGTTGAAGACCGACGGGACGACCGCCTCCGGGCACTGTGTCTCGCTCGTGTCCGAGCTCCCGGACGGCCGGGTGCGCCTCGACGAGACCTGGGAGTGGGAGTCGCAGGAGGGCAGCGGAACCAGCGCGGTCGAGGAACTGCTCGACCAGGAGTGAGTCCGGCGGCGCCGACCTTCCTCTTGATCGGTAAACCGCCGACGCGTGTGCAGGACGTCACGGCCCGGGAGTGGCCCGCACCGCTGACCGCGGCAAGATCGGGTGCCTAAGGTTGATCCCGTGAGTGAGCAGCGGAGCGGGAGCGGAGCGCCTTCGGGGCAGCGGAACGTCGTCATCGTGGGCGCGGGCATGGCCGGAGTGCAGACCGCCGTGGCGCTGCGCGAACAGGGCTTCACCGGCGCGGTCACCCTGCTCGGTGCCGAGCCCCACCAGCCGTACGACCGGCCACCGCTGTCCAAGGCGGTGCTGCTCGGCAAGGCCGAGGGCTCGGCCTTCGACGTGGACTTCGAGGCGCTCGGCGTCTCCCTGGAGCTGGGCCGCGAGGTGACCGGGCTGCGGCCCGGCGACCATGAGCTGGACACCGCCGAGGGACCGGTCCCGTACGACGTGCTGGTCGTCGCGACCGGCGCCGAGCCGGTCCAGTTGCCGGGGGGCGCGGGGGCGGCCCCCGGTGTGCATCTGCTGCGCACGCTCGACGACGCCGAGCTGCTGCGGCCCGTCCTCGCCGAGCAGCACGACGTGGTGGTCGTGGGCGCCGGCTGGATCGGCGCCGAGTTCGCCACCGCGGCCCGCGAGGCCGGCTGCCGGGTCACCGTCGTGGAGGCCGCCGAGCGGCCGCTGGCCGGGGCGCTGCCCGCCGAGATCGCCGCCCCCATGGCGACCTGGTACGCCGACGCGGGGGCCCAGCTGCGCACCCACGCGCGCGTGCAGCGCATCGAACCGGGCGTCGTGGTCCTCGACGACGGCACGCGGCTGCCCGCGGGAGCCGTCGTCGTTGGCATCGGCGCCCGCCCCGCCACCCGCTGGCTGGCCGGCTCGGGCATCGAGCTCGGTGCCCACCGCGAGGTCCTCGCGGACGAGGGGCTGCGCACCTCCGTGCCCGACGTGTACGCGGTGGGGGACTGCTCCTCGTTCCCCTCGGGGCGCTACGGGCAGCGCCTGATGGTCCACCACTGGGACAACGCGCTGCAGGGGCCGCGCACGGTGGCGGCGAACATCGTCGGTGTGACCCCGGCGGTGTACGACCCGGTGCCCTATTTCTGGTCCGAGCAGTTCGGCCGGTTCGTGCAGTACGCGGGGCACCACGAGGGCGCCGACGCGACGGTGTGGCGCGGCGACCCCGCCGGTGCCGCCTGGTCGGTGTGCTGGCTGCGCGACGGGGCCCTGGTGGCGGTCCTCGCCGTCGGCAAGCCGCGTGACCTGGCCCAGGGACGCAAGCTCATCCAGTCGGGGGCACCGCTCGACCCGCGGTTGCTCGCGGATCCGGCCCGTCCTCTGAAGTCCGCGGTGGCGTGAGTCCCACGCCTCAGGGGCCCTCCAAAGCGTGACGGAGCGGGGTGAAACGGGAGGAGCCGTGGCCCATCCGCACCGGCCCGGCTTCCGAGTGTCAGTCCGGGATGGCACGCTTGTCCTGTGACCGAGATTGACGCAAAGATCGATGCTCTCGTCCCCGCCTGGCTCACCCTCCCCGACATCGCGGAACAGCTCGATGTCGAGGTGACGCGTGTGCGGCAGCTGGTCAAGGAAGGCCAGCTGATCGCCGTGCGCCGCGGTGAGAACAGGGCACTGCACGTGCCCGCCGCCTTCATCGACGGCGACAAGATCGTCAAGGGGCTCGTCGGCCTCCTGACGGTCCTGAGGGACGACGGCTTCAGCGACGAAGAGATGCTGGAGTGGCTCTTCACCCCCGACCCGAGCCTGCCGGGCACGCCCGCGCAGGCCTTGAGCGAGAATCGCGGCACGGAGGTGAAGCGCCGCGCCCAGGCGCTCGCCGTCTGACCTGACGACAACCGTCCGGCGTGCGCACCGCGACCCTCGTGGTGCGCACGCCACCGACACCGCACGACCCACGGGGGGACTTTCATGGCGGACTCCAAGCGCGCGCTGCTCGCCGACGCACGGCTCTATCTGTGCACCGACGCGCGCAGGCGTCAGGGCGATCTGCCGGAGTTCCTCGACGCCGTGCTGGCCGCCGGCGTCGACATCGTGCAGCTGCGCGACAAGGGCATGGAGGCCGGCGAGGAGCTGGAGCACCTCCAGGTGTTCGCCGACGCGGCCCGCCGCCACGGCAAGCTCTTCGCGGTCAACGACCGCGCGGACGTCGCCCACGCGACCCGCTCCGACGTGCTGCACCTGGGCCAGGGCGACCTGCCGGTCCCCGCCGCCCGCGCGATCCTCGGCGAGGACGTGCTGATCGGCCGCTCCACGCACGCCGAGGACGAGGCCGCGGCGGCCGCCGTCCAGGAGGGCGTGGACTACTTCTGTACGGGCCCCTGCTGGCCGACCCCGACCAAGCCCGGGCGGTACGCGCCGGGCCTCGACCTGGTGCGGTACACGGCGGGCCTGGACACGGACCGCCCCTGGTTCGCGATCGGCGGCATCGACCTCGCGAACCTGGACGAGGTGCTGGAGGCCGGCGCCCGCAGGGCCGTCGTCGTCCGGGCCATCACGGAGGCCGACGACCCGGCCGCCGCGACGGCCGAGTTCGCCAAGCGACTGCGTGCCGTGTGACGTGCGCGGCCGTGAAGGTACTCACCGGTAACGGCCGCCCGGCCCGCCTGTCCGCAAGGTGGACGGGGATTAGGGCCTTTGGATATCGGTCAGTAACCTGCCCGTATGGCCCTAGGTACTGCTTCCACCAGGACTGATCGCGCCCGCACTGTGCGTGACATGCTCGCGCCCGGAAAAACGGCTTTCTCGTTCGAGTTCTCCGCGCCGAAGACCCCGAAGGGCGAGCGCAACCTGTGGAACGCCCTGCGCAGGGTGGAGGCGGTCTCGCCCGACTTCGTCTCCGTGACGTACGGCGCGGGCGGCTCCACGCGTGCGGGCACCGTCAAGGAGACGCAGCAGATCGTCGCCGACACGACGCTGACGCCGGTGGCCCACATCACCGCCGTCGAACATTCGGTCGCCGAACTGCGCAACATCATCGGCCAGTACGCCGACGCCGGGATCCGGAACATGCTCGCCGTCCGCGGTGACCCGCCCGGCGACCCCATGGGCGACTGGATCTCGCACCCCGAAGGCCTCACGTACGCGGCCGAACTCGTTGAATTGATCAAGGAGTCCGGCGACTTCTGCGTCGGGGTCGCGGCATTCCCCGCGATGCACCCGCGCTCGGCGGACTGGGACTCCGACGTGCGGCACTTCGTCGACAAGTGCCGCGCGGGCGCCGATTACGCGATCACGCAGATGTTCTTCTACCCGGAGGAGTATCTGCGGCTGCGCGACAAGGTGGCCGCGGCCGGCTGCGAGACTCCGATCATCCCGGAGTGCATGCCGGTGACGAGCGTGCGCATGCTCGAACGCCTGCCCAAGTTGAGCAACGCGGACTTCCCCCCGGAGTTGAAAGAGCGAATCCTCACAGCAAAAGACGATCCCGCCGCTGTACGCTCCATTGGCATCGAGTTCGCTACGGAGTTTTGCGCCAAGCTGCTTGACGAGGGAGTGCCGGGTCTGCACTTCATTACGCTCAACAACTCCACTGCGACGCTGGAGATCTACGAGAACCTGGGCCTGCACCAAGAGCGGGGCTGATTTCGCCGTACCCACAAGGGCTACGGCCGTACGAGAGGGGCGTACATGGGCTGGGCGGTCCTCTATGTCGCGTTCGGACTGGTGGCACTGTGGCTCCTCGGTGAGGTCCTGCTGCAGTACAAGGCACGGCTGCGCTGGCGGCTGCTCGCCTTCGGAGGCTTCCTCGGCGTCGTGATCGGCGTTCTGGTGCCCTCGGTGATCGTCATCGGGGCCGGCGCCATCGCGTTCGCGATCGGGCAGACGTACGTCACGCTGTCGTTCCGCCGCGGGTTCGCCGCGGGCTGGTCGATCAAGGGCGCGCCGAGCGTGCCCGGCCTGGGCGGCGGACGCCGCCACTCCGAGGAGGAGCTGCACCAGGAGCCGACGCTCCAGGTCTCCGACCTGGAGTACGAACCGGCGCCGCAGGAGTACGCGCCGGTCCCGGAGTCGGCGGCCGAGAGCACGGCGGTGTACGCCCCCGAGCCGATGCCCGACGACACCAGCCAGTACGGCGTCTACCAGGACACGGCCTACGCCCCGACCGCCCACGCGGCGCAGGACTACGGCTACGACGCCGGGGCCTACGGCTACGACCAGCAGAGCTACGGCTACGACCCGGCGCAGCAGCCGTACTCCGCCCCGTACTCCGACCCGTACATCGGGACCCAGAGCTACCCGGCGCAGCCCCAGTACGGCGACCCGTACGCCACCGGGCAGGGCTATGCCGACCCGTACGCGACGGCCGCGGGCTACGGCGGGGAGACGCCTCCCGGCGGCGTCTGGGTGCCGCAGCAGCGCAACGGCGACGGGCAGCAGCAGAACTACGGCGGTGAACTGCCGCCCGAGCAGCAGTACCCGGCGTACCCGCAGCACGACCCGAACGCGGGGTACGACAACAACGGGTACAACGAACAGCAGTACCGGTACTGAGCCGGCCGACGAGGGCCCGGACCTCCAGAGCTCACTGCGAGCCCTGGAAGTCCGGGCCTTCTACGATCAGGCCCGCCACCAGCGCGCCGGACATGCCCGCGTGCGGCAGTCCGCCGCCGGGGTGGGACCAGCCGCCCACGGTCGTCAGGCCGGGCAGCGCCGTCGTGTTCGGCGCGTGCAGCAGCTCGCCGCGCGCCGCCGCGAGCGCGGGGCCGGGCACCGCGCCGCCCTCGGCCCCCGTGGCCTCGGCGATGTCCTGAGGGGTGCGGACCTCGTGCCACAGCAGCCGCTCGCGCAGATCGGGGACCGCGTGCTCGGCCGCCGTGAGGACCCGCTCCACATCGGCCTCGGCCACGCGCGCGTGGGCCGGAACGGTCACCGTGAGGGTGATCGCCTCGTGCTCGGCGTCGGGCACCCCGGCGGGGTCCCCGGTGCGCAGCACCGCCACCGTCGGTCCTTGGGGGGCCGGGCCGCCTTCGAAGAGCCAGGCCAACTCCGCGTCCCGGTCCGCCGCGTGCACGACCGTCCGGTGCGGGGTGCCTTCCGGCCGGGCGCCGCGCAGCGCGAGGTGCACGGTCAGGCGGCTCGGCCACGACGCCTCGCGCTGGGCCGGGCCCTCGGTGCGCACGGTCCGCCCCGGAAGCAGCCCGCTCAGGACGCCAGGAGCGACGCCCGCCACCACGAACTCGGCGTCCTCCACCGTGCCGTCGGCCAGCTCCACGCCGGCCGCGCGCCCGTCCTTCTCCACGATCCGGGTGACGACCGAGCCGAACCTGAACTCGACCTTCCGCTTCAGGCAGCGCGCGTGCACGGCGTCCGAGAGGGCCCGCATCCCGCCGGTCACCGCCCACGTGCCGAAGGTCTGCTCCATGTAGGGCAGCACGGCCGCGCTCGCGGGGGCCGCACGGGGATCGAGGCCGGACGCCAGCGCGTACTGCTCCAGGAGCGCCACGAGGCGCGGCTCACCGCCCAGCTCCAGCACGCCGATCTCGGCGAGCGTCCGCGCCGCGCGGTCCTTGCGCAGGACCCGCTTGTGCACGAGCGCGGGGTACGGCTCGCGGTCGGCGAGAACCTGCCAGTTCGGCCACAGCGGCTCTTCCAGCAGCGGGCGCCGCGAGCGGTCCCAGGCCTCCCGCGCGCGGCCCATGAACGCCGACCAGCGCCCGCCGGCGCCGGGGCCGACCGCCGCGTCCAGCGCCTCGGCGACGCCTCCGCGCCGCGCGTTCGGCAGGTCCGCCGTCGTGCCGTCCGCGAAGACGTGCCGCACCGCGGGCTCGATCTGGGTGAGGACGACGAGGTCCTCCAGCGGCTCCTTGCCGGTCTTGAGGAACAAGTCCCGGGGGACCGCGGGCAGATGGAGCAGCCCCGGGCCGGTGTCGAACGCGAAGCCGTCGCGCTCGAGGAGGCCAAGGGAGCCGCCGTACGTCGACGCGCGCTCGAAGACCACCGGTCGGTGGCCCGCGACGGCCAGCCGAGCGGCGGCCGCCATGGCGCCCAACCCCGCGCCGATCACCGCAATTCGTGCCATGCCAGGGACTTTATCCGCCACCACTGACAACGCCGCCGTCAGGTCGTTCCGGCCCCGCGGACCGGTGAGTGCAGGCACGGAGTCCGGCTGGGCCTGAGCGCGCACGACTGAGTATCCGTACCTAGTCGGGGAGATGAGTAGGTACGCGGATGGGGCCGACCTGCGCAGACGGAAGAGTGGTGGGCACGGAGAGGGGCACGGATGCGGCACCGCCGACACGGGGCGGCGGAACGGATCGAGTGCCTCTTGCCGCTCCTCTCGCCCGCAAGGGCGGGAGTGAGTACGGGGGACCCTGGGGAGACCGAACGGGGGTCCAACGGGGGAAGTACGGGGGATCCAACGGGGGAAACGGGGGATCCACGGGGGATGCGCCGGTCCGGTGAGGCCTGAGAACGACCACAGGCCCTGCCGGACCGGCGCTTCATTTGTGCCGGTGCCGGTGCCGGTGCCGGTGCCGCGCCCCTCAGGCCTTGCCCGTCAGCGGCTGCCCGCCACCCACGCGCCCCTGGAGCAGCAGCGAGAGCGCGCCGTGCACATCGTCCAGCGAGCGCTCGGGCTGGAACGCCTGCCAGTCCAGGGCGGCCACGAGGACCATGCCCACGAGTGCCGCCGCCGTGAGCGGCACGTCGATCTCCTCGCTCAGCTCGCCGCCGTCCACAGCGGCCCGCAGGACGCCCTCGACCACGGCCACCGCCTCCTGGCGGACCACGGCGAGCGTGGACTGCCAGGCACGGTTGGTGCGCCACAGCTCGGCTACGTAGAGCTGGGTGAAGGCCGGGTACTCGTCGATGAACACGAGGCCCGCACGGATCATCGCGTCCAGTGCGTCGACCTTGCTGCCGCCGTTCTCGTCCGCCTTCCGTGCCGCCTCCCGGAGGGAGGCGGTGAGGAGCCCGACGCCGTGCCGCAGCAGCTCCTCGAAGAGGACCGACTTGCTGGCGAAGTTGTAGTAGACCGTGCCCTTCGCGACCCCGGCCCGCTCGGCGATCTCGTCGACCGTCGTGGCCGAGAAGCCCTGCTCCGCGATGAGCGTGACCGCGGCCTCGTAGAGCTTCTGCCGCGTGGCCTGACGCCGTGTGCTGCTTTCCATGCCCCTGATTCTCACAGGAGCGGCGGTGGGCGCGCTCACAGGCTCAGCTCCGGGTGCAGCCGGTCCAGCGTCCACACCTGCTTGCGCCGTGCCGTCCACGCGGTGAGGGCGAGCGCGCCCGCCGTGAACGCCGTGAGCACCACGCAGGCCTGCCACACCGGTCCGAGGTCACCGCCGGAGATCAGCCGCCGCAGGGCCTCCACGACGTAGCTCATCGGCAGGAACGGGTGGAGCGCGTTGAAGAAGCCGGGGCTCGTCTGCACGGGATACGTGCCGCCCGCCGACGTCAGTTGCAGCATCAGGAAGGCGAGCACGAGGATGCGGCCCGCCGCCCCGAAGCGCGCGTTCAGCCACTGCACGATCGCCGCGAAGCACGCCGTGACGAGGCCCAGGAAGCCGACCGTGCCCGCCGCGTGCAGCATTTCGAGGCCGAGCGCCCAGTGCAGTACGGACATCAGGGCAGCCACCTGGAGGCAGCCGAGCGCGGCCACCGGCAGCCAGCCCGCGAACGCCACCCGCCAGGACGAGGCGCCGGCCGCGAGGGCGCGCCGGTTCATCGGCTGGATCAGCATGTAGGCGACCATCGCGCCCACCCACAGGGAGAGCGGGATGAAGTACGGGGCGAAGCCCGTCCCGTAGTTGGGCGCCTTGTGCAGCGACTGGGAGGCCAGCTTGACGGGGTCGGCCATCACGCCGGTGCGCTGGTCACGGTCCTTCTTGTCGTAGTCGGGGATCTTCTGCACGCCGTCGTGCAGCCCGCCCGCGAGCTCGCCCGAGCCGTCGGCCAGCTGGAACATGCCGCCGTTCAGGTCGTCCGCGCCGGTCGTCAACCGGCCGACCCCGGCGTCGAGTTCCGTCGAACCGGTGTGTGCCGTGCCGAGGCCCGTGTGCAGCTTCTTGGCGCCCGCCGCGACCTGTCCCGCCCCGTCGTTGAGCTTGTTGATCTGGGCGACCGCGTTCTCGACGTCCTGGTCGAGCGTCGGGGCGTGCCTGGCCAGGTTCTCGGACTGCTCCTGGAGGGTGGCCAGATGGCTGTCCATCGCACCGAGGTCGCCGTGCTCGTCCTGGATGAGCGTGTTCAGGTCGTCGGAGATCGTGGCGACGTCGTTCGCCGCCGTCTTCGCCTTCTTCAGGTCGGGGCAGGCCGGGTCGTCGATGACCGACTTCTCGCAGCGCCTCTCGTAGACCGCGTCCAGGGCGTCCGAGCCGGCGTGCGCGCCCGTGCGCGCGGTGGGGGCGATCCTCACCAGGTCGTCCAGGTTGTGCCGGACGCCCTTGGCGGAGTCGGCGACCAGGCGTGCCGTGTCGGCGATCGCCTTCTTGTTGCCCTTCAGGAAGGGGCGCACCTGATCGGCGGCGCCGTTCACCTTGTCGGCGAGCAACTGCGTGCCGTCGGAGACCTGTCGGGAGCCCGACTCCAGGTCACCGGCCCCGGTGGTGAGCTTCGTCAGGCCGCTCTCCAGGTCGCCGCTGCCCTTCTTGGCGTCCTTGAGGCCGTCGGCGAGGTCCTTCGAGCCCTTCTTGGCCCTGCCGATGCCGCCCTCGAGCTGGTCCGCGCCCTTGGCCGCCTTCTTCGTGGCGTCGTGGATGTCCGAGAAGGACACGAAGATCTTGTCGAGGAACGAGCGCGACGCGTTGGTGGACGCCGCGGAGCGCACCTCGGAGAAGACCGTCCGGGAGATCTGCCCGACGATGTAGTTGTTCGCGTCGTTGGTGCGCACCTGAAGGGCGCCGGTCTCGGGCGACTCGCCCGAACTCGACGCGATGCGCTTGCTGAAGTCCTCCGGCATGGTCAGCGACAGGTAGTACGTGCCGTCCTCCACGCCCTGCTTCGCCTGCGCGGAACTGACCTCGTGCCACTGGAAGGTGTCGCTGTCGTACAGGCCCTTGGTGATGTCGTCGCCCGCGCTGATCTTCTGGCCCGCTGCCGACGCGCCCTTGTCGTCGTTGACGAGTGCCACGGGGATCTTGTCGAGCTTCCCGTACGGGTCCCAGAACGACCACAGGTACAGCGCCCCGTAGAGCAGCGGCAGCAGCAGGAGCGCGACGAGTGCGGCACGCGGCAGCTTTCCCCTGCCGAAGCGCCTGAGTTCAAGCGCGGCGAGCTTCGGCGAGCGCATCGGCCGTCTCCTTCACGGGGTCGTTCGAGGTGTCGTTCGTGGTGTCGTCCGTCGTGCTCACCGGGGCGGTCGACAAGACGACCGCTCCTTCGGGGGCCTCGCTGCACACGGCGACGACCGTCGTCCCGGAGCCGGCCACGGACCGCAACTGGGTCCAGATCTCGGCCCGTTCGGCGTCCGCGAGCTTCAGGTCCGTGTCGTCGACGCCGATCAGGCGCGGGCGGCCGATGAGCGCGAGCGCCAGAGACAGGCGCAGCGCTTCCAGGCGCTCCAGGTCGCGCACGGAAGTGCGGGAGCCCTTCGGCAGGGTCTCGGTGT
Source organism: Streptomyces sp. NPDC051684 (assembly GCF_044453445.1). Taxonomy (NCBI): domain Bacteria; kingdom Bacillati; phylum Actinomycetota; class Actinomycetes; order Kitasatosporales; family Streptomycetaceae; genus Streptomyces; species Streptomyces sp. NPDC051684. The sequence goes on from NZ_JBITCS010000018.1 coordinate 35,769, forward strand.
CCAGCCCCGCGGCGGCGAGCGCGGCGTCGATGCGCAGGCTCGCCTCGGCCCGCCGCTCGGCGGGCGTGCGCAGCAGCCCGCGGAACGTCCCGTCGAACCTCCGCTGCAGCAGCGCCTGTTCCCGCAGGTGCTCCGCCACGGTCAGTGCAGGGTCCAGCTCGGTGACGCCGGGCACGTGGGCGAGCGCGCTCATCCTGCGCACGGCGGTCAGCTGCTTCGGCAGCCGCATCCCGCCGACCCGCGCCGTGCCCTCGCTCGGCTTCATCCGCCCGGTCAGGGCGAGCAGCAGGCAGGTGCGCCCGCTGCCGGAGGGGCCCTCGACGGCGACGAGCGAGCCCGCCGCCGCGTCGACGTCGACACCGCGGAAGGCCCAGCCCCGCGGTCCCTTGAGGCCGAACCCCGTGGCCGCCACCGAGGCTCCTGCCGCCGCCCCGTGCGCGTCCGCGCTGTCTGGATTCGTCGCCCCGCTCGCCGGGCCGTCCATGGGTCCCCCCTGGGCACATCTTTGAACTGACTGGTCAGTGCAAAAGCTAGCCCGAACTTTCGGTCGAAGCAAAATGCCTGGTCGGAGCCGATTGTCAGTGGCGTACCCCACGATGGGCACATACGGCCACAGCGCCGTCACACAGACGACAGGAGGTTCGTCATGGCTGGACACAGGGCACCCACCACAGCTGCCACCCGCCGCGGCGCCACCGGACCTGCCCCCTCACCCACCGGACCGGCGAGCGACATCCACCCGGTCCTCCGCCGGGCCGGCGCCCCGCCCGCCGCCCTCGATCTGCTCGCCCAGGCCCGCGCCGGACTCGACGAGGCGTCCGCGCTGGAGACGGCGAACGAGCGGTACGCGACGGCCCACCTCGCCGCGCTGCGCACCGCCGCCGCCGTGCTCGCGGCCCGCGGCAGGCCCGAGTCCACGCCCAGGCGCCGCGCCAAGATACGCAGCGCGTGGGAGGTGCTCCCCGAGATAGCTCCCGAACTGGCGGAGTGGAGCGCCCTGTTCGCCTCCGGCGCCACCAAGCGGGCCCGCGCGGAGGCGGGCATCCGCGACGCGGCCACCGCGCGCGACGCCGACGACCTGTTGCGGGACGTCGCGATGTTCCTGCGCCTCGTCGAGCGCGCGCTCGTGCTGCAGCCGGTGCTGCCCCAGCCCCGGCAGGAGGAGGACGGGCGCACGAGCCGCGGGAGGGTGCAGGACGCCGGATAGCGCCCACGCCATCCGTGCGCACGGATGGCGTGGGCGCCGGGCCGCGCCCATTAGGGTGGAGGCGCCCGAACCAGTACTTGCTCCGCCGCCGGTCGGAGCCGCCCCGAGGAGTCACCTGCCGTGTCGGATCACCACCCGCGAACCACGTCACCGCGCTCCGACTCCTCGCGGCCCCGCGCCTCCCTCCGTACCGCCGTGGTCTGGGACGTCCTCAAGGATGCCCTCGACCGCCGCGCCAAGTCGGCCGGGCGCGAGGTCCTCGACGTCCTCGACACCGGGGGCGGCAGCGGCAACTTCGCGGTGCCGGTCGCCCAGCTGGGCCACCGCGTCACCGTCGTCGACCCGAGCCCGAACGCGCTGTTCGCGCTGGAGCGCCGGGCCGCCGAGGCCGGCGTCGCCGAGCGGGTGCGCGGCGTCCAGGGCGATGTCTCCGGCCTGTTCGACGTCGTCGAGCGTGACGGGTACGACGCGGTCCTGTGCCACGGCGTCCTCGAGTACGTGGAGGAGCCGGCGGAGGGCGTGCGCAACGCCGTGGGCGCGCTGCGCTCCGGCGGCGTGCTCAGCCTGCTCGCCGCGGGCCTCGGCGGCGCCGTCATCGCGCGGGCCCTCGCCGGGCACTTCAAGGAGGCCAGGCAGGCGCTCGACGACCCGGCGGGCCGCTGGGGCGAGGGCGACCCGGTGCCGCGCCGCTTCACGGCCGAGCAGCTCAAGGAACTCCTCGGCGGCGCCGGAGTGGACGTCGGCGCGGTGCACGGCGTGCGGGTCTTCTCGGACCTCGTCCCCGGCGTCCTCGTGGACACCGAACCGAGCGCGCAGCAGGAGCTGCTGAAGCTCGAGGCGGCCGCCGCGGAGCTGCCCGCTTTCCATGCAGTGGCCACGCAGCTGCACGTGCTCGGTGAGAAGCGAGTGGCCGAAGAGGGCTGAGCACATCGGCCGATGGCCGGAAGTTGCTCGCTGATCAGCGGCGCAGCGATTGATGGAGTACGCCACAGGCCCCCCGATCGGCGGCTCGGCGCCGTATGATCTGAGGAGACCGTCCGGCATGACGGGTCGGCCGCTGGGGCATGTCGCCCTGTGAGCCGGAGCGCCGTGTCGCGGTCGGCAATGGCGAATGTTGGCGTAGAGGGGCGGGTTTCACGGGGGCGATTCCCTGCCTATCCTGAAGGGGACCCCCGGTCGCCCCGGCGACTGCACGATGAGGAGGACTCCGTGCCGCTCTCGGAGCACGAGCAGCGCATGCTCGAGCAGATGGAGCGAGCGCTGTACGCCGAAGATCCCAAGTTCGCGACAGCGCTTGAGGGAAGCGGGCTGCGTACATACACCCGACGTCGGGTCTACCAGGCAGTCGTGGGCTTCCTGGTGGGTATCGCGCTCCTCATGGCAGGAATGGTCGCGCAGCAGATCTGGATCAGCGTGGTGGGATTCCTCGTCATGCTGGGATGTGCGGTGCTCGCCGTCACCGGCTGGCGCAAGGCCCCGAAACCAGGGGAGCAGCCGGCGGCCGGAGCAGCCGGAGCCGTGCCTGGCGCGGGCGCACCGCCGGCCCGACGGCAGGGCAAGCAGAAGCGCTCCATGATGGACCGCATCGAGCAGCGCTGGCAGCGCCGCAGGGACGAGCAGGGCGGCCGCTGAGCAACAGGCGGTAAGCCGCCCGCCCCCTCACACCATGCACCAAGGGTGACCGCGTCGCGCGGTCACCCTTTCTGCGTAACCGGCCGGTTCGGCCTTCCCGGCCGGTTCAGCCTTCCTGCCGGGTCGGTCGCGTCGGCCGGGTGAACCGGGCGCGCACGCTCAGCGTGAACGCCTCCCAGCGCCGCGCCGCCGCCCACACCACCCGGACGGCCGAGCGGGGTGCGAACGTCGCACGCAGCCGTGTCGACCGGCTCGACTTCGCGTGCAGATCGTCGTGCAGGCGGCGTACGTCCTCGCCCAGACCCGACGTGGGCCGGGGCCGCGGCGCGTACAGGACCTGCTCCACCGCCGCGGCCACCCGGTGCACGCTGTCGGCGGCCTCGGGTTCGAGTTCGCCGATCCGGGCGATGCGGGCGGCCGCAGTCCGCGGGGTCAGCGAGTCGTCAGGACCGATGCCGTGGTCCCATGCCGTGTCCGTGACCTCGCGCCAGGCGGCCAAGGTGCGATCGGCGGCGTCGGCGTCCGTGCGGCCCGCCGCGCCGAGCCGCACGGCCCGGACCCGCCTGCGCCACAGCATCGGCAGCAGGGGCACCGCGACGACCAGCAGCGCGATCAGGGACACCGCGGCGATCGTGCCGACCGGCGGCCCGTCGTCCGGCGAGCCGCCGACGACCGCCGGGGCGGTGTTGCCGCAGCTGCCCTCCTTGCGCTGGGCCAGCGAGCAGCTCTGCGAGGCCGAGGGCTCCGGGGCCGTGGGCGCGGCGGAGGCGGACGCGCTGGGTGCCGCCGGGTTGCTGGAGCTGCCCTCGGGGCTCTCCGCCACCGTGTAGTCGGGAGCCGTGCCGCGGTTCGGCGTGGGCTCGAAGCGGGTCCAGCCGACGCCCTCGAAGTACAGCTCGGGCCAGGCGTGTGCGTCGCGCAGGCCCACCGAGTACTTCCCCTCGCCCGCGGGCACGCCCGGCGTGAAACCGACGGCGACACGGGCCGGAATGCCCAGCGTGCGCGCCATGGCGGCCATCGAGAACGAGAAGTGGACGCAGAAGCCCTCCTTCTGCTTCAGGAACCGGGCTATCGCGGCGCTGCCGCTGCCGGCCCGCACCTCCGTGTTGTACGTGAAGCCGCCGTTGACCGCGAAGTAGTCCTGCAGCTTCACGGCGCGCTCGTAGTTGTTCGACGCGCCCTCGGTGACCTTGAGCGCGGTCGTGCGCACCACGTCGGGCAGCGAGGCGGGCACCTTGGTGAACTCGCGGACCATGCCGCCCGGTGGCGTTCCCGCGTCGGCGAGCTGCTGCGGTGTCGGCCGCACGATCAGGCTGTCGACGGTGTACGTCTGCCCGCGCGTGGTCTGCCCGTGGTCGCCGACCAGGGTCCGGCCGACCCGCTCGAAGCGCCAGCGCCCGTCGATCCCCACCTTCGTCGCCGGATAGGGCATCGGCAGCCAGTCCTGCGCGTACCAGTTGGCCGCCGAGATGCTTGTCCGCACCTGGGTCCTGCGCACGTCGGCGCCCAGGCCCGGCGGGTCCGGCAGGGTGGACGGCACGTCGTCGATGCTGCGTACCGAGGGGCGCCAGGTCGTGCCGTCGAACTCGTCGAGCGCGACGATCCGCAGATACATGTCGGACGTCTGGTCCGCGTTCGTCCGGTACGTCATCACCTCCCGGTCCTCCGGCTGGTTCAGGCTGTTCTGCAGCGAGACCAGCGGGTTGACCGCGGAGATCGTGCCGCCGCCCCCGGCACCGCCGCGCACCCCGCTGCCGGACGGGCCGAGGAGCCCGCCGTCCAGGGCGGGCAGGGCGAGCGGCACCACCAGGGCGAGCCCCAGGGCGACGGCGCCGATGCGGCGGCCGGTGCGGACCGGGGCGAGGGCGCCGCGCCCGCCCTCCTGTACGGGCGTGGACGCGCCGGGCGCCCGCCCGGCGCCGCCGAACACCCGGCCCCACTGGGAGAGCCGGTCGCGCCCCTCCGCGAGCAGCAGCAGGAGGTAGCCGCCGGCCGCGAGCAGGAACCACAGCCAGTCGGCGCCGCCCTCGGAGAGACCCGCGGCGACCGAGTACAGGGCGAGCAGCGGCAGCCCGGCAGGGGCCGCGCTGCGGAACGTCACCGCGAGGGCGTCCACGAACAGGCCGATCACCAGCGCGCCGCCCACCAGCATCAGCCGGATGCCGTCGGTCAGCGGCGCCGGTATCGCGTACCGGCCCACGTCCTCGCCGCCCGTCTCGAGCAGCAGGCCGAAGTGCCGGAAGGCCTCGGGGCCCGGCAGGAGCGTGCCGAGCGCCTGCTCGTGGGCGAACAGGACGGTGAGCAGCAGCAGCGACACCAGGGCCTGCGCCGCCACCGTCAGCGGGCGGGCGAGCGGGACCCTGCGGGTGAGCGCGCCGACCGCGGCCTGGATCACCAACAGGATCGCGAGCTGGATCAGCCAGGTGGACCGTTCGACCAGCGGGAGCAGCGCGCACGAGGCCAGGAACGTGGCCAGCGTGGCGCAGATCGACAGGCGGGCGCCGCCGCTCATGACCAACCCCCTGAGATGTTCGGGGCGTCCGGGGGACCGGCCGGGGCGGACAGCCCCGTACGCTCCCGGTCCGCCTGCCGCCAGAGCTCCTCGAGGGACGCGCCGTGCGGCACGGCCACCGCGGTCCAGCCGGCTTCCTGGAGCATCCGCAGCCGCTCGGTGCAGCGCTCCGAGACCGGCGCCCCGGGACCCTGGGTCCAGGAGCCGCTGTCCAGGAGGAAGGCGAGCGCGCCACCGCTGCGGCGGCGCATCTTGGCGACGACGGAGGCCTGCTCCTCGTCCAGGTCGCCGAAGAAGGCGATCAGCAGCCCTTCGTTGCCGCCGCGCAGCACGTCGTACGCCGCGGAGAGCGTGCCGCTGTCGGAGTGGTCGACGACGGCGAGCGTGTCCATCATCAGGCCCGCCGCGTCGGCCGACTCCTGGCTGGCGCCCGCGAAGCCGTCGGTGCCCTCGCCCGGCACCGCGGTGCCGGTGTCGGTCAACAGCCGGACGGAGAAGCCGCGTTCGAGCATGTGCACCAGGGCGGAGGCGGTGCCGGAGACCGCCCATTCGAAGGCCGAGTCGGGACCGGCGCCCTGGAAGGCGGGCGTGCGGGTGTCGAGCAGCACGGTGCAGCGGGCCCGCTGCGGCTGCTCCTCGCGGCGCACCATCAGCTCGCCGTAGCGCGCGGTGGAGCGCCAGTGGACGCGCCGCAGATCGTCCCCGTACCGGTAGCCGCGCGGGATCACGTCGTCCTCGCCGGCCAGCGCGAGCGAGCGCTGCCGCCCGTCCCCGTACCCCTTGGCCTCACCGGTGAGCCGCACCGGAGGCAGCGCCGTCACGTGCGGGATCACCGTCAGGCTGTCGTGCGTCGAGAAGGACCGGGTCAGTTCGCACATGCCGAAGGGGTCCGTGAGGCGCAGTTGCAGCGGGCCGAGCGGATAGCGGCCGCGCAGGTCGGAGCGGACCCGGTAGGACACCTCTCGGCGGCCGCCCGCCTCGACCCGGTCGAGGACGAACCGGGGCCGCGGCCCGAGCACGTACGGCACCCGGTCCTGGAGCATCAGCAGGCCGGTCGGCAGCCGGGAGATGTTGTCCATGCGCAGATGCACGCGCGCCTCGGAACCCGCCGGTACGCGCGCGGGGGAGAGCTTGCGGCTGCCCGCGACCCGGTAGCGGGTGCGGTACAGGACGCCCGCGCACACCAGCGGCAGCGCCGCGAGCAGCAGGCCGACCCGCAGCAGATCGCTCTGCCCCAGGACGTACGCGCAGATGCCCGCCGCGATGCCGGCGGCCAGGAACGAACGGCCGCGCGTGGTGAGTCCGGCGAGGGCGGTGCGCAGACCGCTCCGGTCGCCGACGTTCCTGCCCGCACCGCCGTCCGTGAATCCGCCCCCCGGATCCGGTGCGTGGGCCCCGATGTGTCCCCCCGACACCATCAGAGCCTCCGGGAACCGGGCGGCTGCTGGCCGTACAGCGGGGGAGTCGTCGAATCGTAGGTCTGCGCGGCGCGCGGCTCGGCGGCCGGGACCGGGGTGCGCTGCAGGATGTCGGTGACGACCTGCTCGGCGGTGCGCCGGTTCAACTGGGCCTGCGCGGTGGGCAGCAGACGGTGCGCCAGGACCGCCACGGCCAGCGTCTGCACGTCGTCCGGCAGCGCGTAGTCGCGGCCGGCGAGGGCCGCGGCCGCCTTGGCCGCGCGCAGCAGATGCAGCGTCGCGCGCGGGGATGCGCCGAGTCTGAGGTCGGGGTGGCTGCGTGTGGCGGCGACCAGGTCCACCGCGTAGCGCCGTACGGCGTCGGCCACATGGACCGTGCGCACCGCGTCGATGAGCTTCACGATCTCATGCGCGTGCGCCACCGGTTGGAGGTCGTCCAGCGGGTTCACGCCGCCGTGCACGTCCAGCATCTGCAGCTCGGCCTCCGGGCTCGGATAGCCGATGGAGACGCGGGCCATGAAGCGGTCGCGCTGGGCCTCGGGCAGCGGGTAGGTGCCCTCCATCTCGACCGGGTTCTGGGTGGCCACCACCATGAACGGGCTGGGCAGTTCGTACGTCTGCCCGTCGATGGTGACCTGGCGCTCCTCCAGGGACTCCAGGAGCGCGGACTGCGTCTTCGGGGACGCGCGGTTGATCTCGTCCCCGATCACGATCTGCGCGAAGATCGCGCCCGGCTTGAACTCGAAGTCCCGGCGCTGCTGGTCCCAGATGGACACACCGGTGATGTCCGACGGCAGCAGGTCGGGCGTGAACTGGATGCGGCGCACCGAGCAGTCGATGGACCGCGCGAGCGCCTTCGCCAGCATCGTCTTGCCGACGCCGGGCACGTCCTCGATGAGCAGATGCCCCTCGGCGAGCAGCACGGTCAGCGAGAGCCTTACGACCTCCGGCTTGCCCTCGATCACACCCTCCACCGACCCGCGCACGCGCTCCGCGGTGGTGGTCAGATCAGTGAGGCTCGCTCGATCGTCATAGGTCGTCACCCGGCCCTCCTCGGCCCGTACTTTCCGGGCCGACGCTCTTGCGGCGCGAACCGGCCCACCCCGATACACGGACAGCGCGCACGAGATGTTCGCCGCTCGTGCGGATGTCACACACGCATTCTTGTTGGCGTTACCGGTTCGTGTCACTCGCCTGTGGACAACTGGCCGCGATATGTCAGGGCTTAGGACCTTTTGAGAGGAAGGCCGAGCGCGATCGGAGGGGGTGTCAGGCCGGTTCGATCTCCCGCAGCAGCCCCGTCTTCACGTCGAAGACAAAGCCGCGCACGTCGTCGGTGTGCAGCAGGAACGGGGAGGTGCGCACCTTCTGGATGGACTGGCGCACGTCCTGGTCGACATTGCGGAAGCCCTCGACGGCCCAGGTGGGACGCTGTCCGACCTCCATCTCCAGGTCGGTCCTGAAGTCCTCGGTCAGGCCTTCGAGGCCGCAGTTGCTGTGGTGGATGAGGACCACGCTGCGGGTGCCGAGCGCGCGCTGGCTGACGGTGAGGGAGCGGATCACGTCGTCGGTCACGACGCCGCCCGCGTTGCGGATCGTGTGGCAGTCGCCGAGCTCCAGGCCGAGGGCGGCGTGCAGGTCGAGGCGGGCGTCCATGCAGGCGACAACCGCGACCTGCAGTACGGGGCGGGCATCCATGCCGGGGTCGGTGAACGCGTCGGCGTACCGCCCGTTCGCGTCGACGAGGCGGTCGGTCACGCTGCCGTCGGCGGGTATGGCGCCTTCGGAGGGGGCTCCTGAGGGGAGGTGAGCAGAAGTCGTCATGACTATGACGGTAGCCGTCACGCCTGGTCGGGGCCCGCTGTGAGAGGGGACAAAGAACATCATTGAGCCTTGTTGTGAGCGACCCCACAGAGGGGGCGCGACCTCGGCCGCTCGGGTGAATTCACCCGGTTCGCGGCATCGGGGCGCGGCGGCCGCGACGCGCAGTGCGCCGGGGCGACCGGTTGATTGACCGGGCGGCACCGTGGACTAAAGTGACGCCGACCCCAGATAACCACGCAACGATGCAACACGGAGATCCCGGCACTGCCCTCCCGGCACCTGTCGGAACGCTCCCCGCGTGCGCGGCGCGTACGTACGGCTCGGCCTCCTCCCGCTCCGGTCGGCCGGCGTCACTTCCCCGGCGCCGACGGACCACTTCCCCTTCACGAGCGGGCGGGGACCCGGCAGTGCGTACGTCCCCACGCCGGACTTGAGAGGGACCCTTGAGCCAGCGACACGTTCCGGTCATGCTCCAGCGCTGCTTGGACGTGTTGGCTCCCGCGCTCGCCCAGCCGGGTGCGGTCGTCGTCGACTGCACGCTCGGCCTCGGCGGGCACAGCGAGGCACTGCTCTCCACGTTCCCCTCGTGCCGCCTCGTCGCGCTCGACCGCGACAAGGAAGCGCTGCGGCTGTCCGGGGAGCGCCTGGCACCCTTCGGCGACCGGGCCACCCTCGTGCACGCCGTCTACGACGAACTGCCCGAGGTCCTCGACCGGTTGGACATCCCGAAGGTGCAGGGCGTCCTGTTCGACCTCGGCGTCTCCTCCATGCAGCTCGACGAGGCCGACCGCGGTTTCGCGTACGCGCAGGACGCGCCGCTCGACATGCGCATGGACCAGTCGGCCGGCATGAGCGCCGCCGAGGTGCTCAACACGTACCCGCCGGGCGAACTGGTGCGGATCCTGCGCCAGTACGGCGAGGAGAAGCAGGCCAAGCGCATCGTTTCGGCCATCGTGCGCGAGCGCGAGAAGGAGCCGTTCAGCAACAGCGCCCGGCTCGTCGAGCTGATCCGCGACTCCCTGCCGCAGGCCGCCAAGCGCACCGGCGGCAACCCGGCCAAGCGCACCTTCCAGGCCCTGCGCATCGAGGTCAACGGCGAGCTGAGCGTCCTCGAGCGGGCGATCCCGGGCGCCGTGAAGTCACTCGCGGTCGGCGGCCGGATCGCCGTCCTGTCGTACCACTCGCTCGAAGACCGCCTGGTCAAGCAGGTGTTCGCGGCCGGAGCCAGCAATACGGCACCGCCCGGTCTGCCCGTCGTGCCCGAGCAGTACCAGCCCCGGCTCAAGCTGCTCACGCGCGGCGCCGAACTCCCCACGGAGGAAGAGGTCGCGGAGAACCGCAGGGCCGCGCCGGCACGGCTGCGGGGTGCGCAGCGCATCCGCGAGGATGTCGAGGGGTGACGGCCGAGTGACGTACGCGCGCGTGGAGGGGTGGTCATGAGCGCCAGCAGTGGCTCGAAAGGTTCGCTGCGCGGCAGGGCCGCCCGCCTTGCGCGGCTGCTCCCGATCGGCCCGTCCGGCGGCACGCAGGCCGCGCGCACCCCGTTCGTCCTCCTCGTCGTGCTGCTCCTCGGCGGCGGGCTGATCACGCTCCTGATGCTGAACTCCTCGCTCAACGAGGGCTCGTTCCAGCTCACCAAGCTCAAGAAGCAGACCACCGAGCTCACCGACGACGAGCAGGAACTCCAGCGCGACGTCGACTCCTACTCGGCGCCCGACGCCCTCCTGCGGCGCGCCCGCGGGCTCGGCATGGTGCCCGGCGGCGACCCCGCGTTCCTGGAGCCGGACGGAACCGTCAAGGGCATGCCGAGCCCGGCCGCAGGGCCGCCCGCCCCGCCGCGGCCCGAGCCGGCGAAGGCCCCGGACTCCGCGAGCGCCACCCCGAGCGCGAGCGCCTCGTCCTCCGCGAGCCCGTCTCCTTCGGCCAGCACGTCCCCCTCCACCTCCGCCAAACCTTCCGAGTCGGCGAGTCCGAACTCCTCGGTCGAGCCCTCCCCTTCGAGCACCGGCAGGTGACGCCATGACCGACAGGGAGCCCCCGCGCCGCCGCGTGCCAGGCCCCGCGCGCACGCCGCGCACCGGACGCCCCGCGCCCAAGCCCGCGCCGAAGGCCGGGTCCCGGTCGACGCCCAGGCCCGCGTCGAAGTCCGCGCAGCAGGGCCGCCCGGCCGCCCGCCGCCCCCGGCCCGCCCCGCCGAGGCCGAAGCCGAAGGCGCCCTCCCGGTTGCGCCTGGGCAGCCCGCGGCCGCGCCTGCGCATGGTGAGCCTGGGCCTCACGCTCGTCCTGATGGTCTTCGTCGTCCGCCTCTTCCAGGTGCAGGGCGTCGACGCCAGCGCGTACGCGGCGAAGGCCTCGCTGAACCGGTACGTCAGCCACTCCATCGCCGCCGAGCGCGGCGGCATCACCGACCGCAGCGGCGTCGAGCTCGCCGCGAGCGTGGACGCGTACGACATCACCGCCGACCCGACGCTGTTCACGAAGAAGGCCACGAAGGTCGACGACGCGCCGGAGCAGGCGGCGGCGCTGCTCTCGCCGATCATCGGGGTCGACGCGGCCGAGCTGACCAAGAAGCTGAAGACGAAGAACACGCGGTACGTGCGGCTCGCCCCGCGGCAGACGCCCCAGGTCTGGAAGCAGATCAAGGACCTCAGGACCACGCTGAACGAGAAGGCGAACGCAGCGGGCCGCACGGCGAGCGTGCTGTCCGGCGTGGTCGCCGACCCCAGCAGCAAGCGCGTCTACCCCAACGGCGACCTCGCCGCGGGCGTCCTCGGCTGGGTCAACGCCGACGGCAAGGGCGGCGGCGGCGTCGAGCAGCAGCTCGACAAGGAGCTCGCGGGCAAGGCCGGAAAGATCCGCTACGCCCAGTCCGGCGGCCAGCAGGTGCCGACCGCCGGCACCACCGAACAGCCCGCGGTCCCCGGCTCCGACGTCGAGCTGACCATCGACCGCGACATCCAGTGGGCCGCGCAGAACGCCATCGACGAGCAGGTCAAGGAGTCGAAGGCGGACCGCGGCTACGTGATAGTGCAGGACACCAAGACCGGCGAGGTCCTCGCCATGGCGAACGCGCCCGGCTTCGACCCGAACGACCTGGCGGACGCCAAGGCGGAGGCGCTCGGCAACGCCGCGGTCCAGGACGCGTACGAGCCGGGCTCCACCGCCAAGGTCATGTCGATGGCGGCCGTCCTGGAGGAGAAGGCCGCCACGCCCGGCACCCACGTCACCGTGCCCAACCGGCTGCACCGCGGCGACCGGCTCTTCCAGGACGACGTCGACCACCCGACCTGGCACCTCACGCTCAACGGCGTGCTCGCCAAGTCCAGCAACATCGGCACCATCCTGGCGACGGGCCAGCTCGGCAGGACGCAGCCGGCGGCCAACGCCTCGCTCTACTCCTACCTGCACAGGTTCGGCATCGGGCAGGAGAGCGGCCTCGGCTTCCCCGGCGAGACGTCCGGCATCCTCGCGCACGCCGACAAGTGGTCCACGTCGCAGCAGTACACGATCCCGTTCGGCCAGGGCTTCTCCATCAACGCGATGCAGGCCGCCTCCGTGTACTCGACCATCGCCAACGACGGCGTACGGGTGCAGCCCACCCTCGTACGCGGCACCAAGGGCCCCGACGGCCGGTTCACGCCGGCGCCGAAGCCCAAGGAGAACCGCGTCGTCAGCAAGAAGACCGCCAAGACCGTCGCGCAGATGCTGGAGTCGGTGGTCGACGACGAGGAGGGCACCGGCGCGAAGGCCCGCATCCCGGGCTACCGCGTCGCGGGCAAGACGGGCACCGCCAACCGCGTGGATCCGGCCACCGGCCGCTACAAGGGCTACACGTCGTCGTTCGCCGGTTTCGCGCCCGCCGACAAGCCGCGCGTGACGGTCTACTGCGCCATCCAGAACGCCACCAAGGGCGGCTATTTCGGCGGCCAGATCTGTGGACCGATCTACAAGAAGGTCATGGAGTTCGCCCTGAAGACGCTTCAGGCCCCGCCCACGGGAGACAAGCCGGCCCGGCTGCCCGTGACGTTCAAGCCATGACGTTTTCCAGCCAGAACAGGCCGTGACCATGATCACTCACAACCCGTGAGGGCGCCGTGACAGCCATCACCTCCGATCCGGGGAACCGCCCCGCGCCACGCCCCTCGCTTCGCCGGGCGGGGGGTGGGCCCGGTACGCTCACGCCGTGCCACACGCTGATCAGTCCCAAACCACCCAGAAGGGCGCACCCGTGACATACCCCGGGCCGCCGCGACCGGTCGAGGTCTCCGCCATCCCCCTCGCGGAACTCGCCGATCAACTGGGTGTCCAAGCGCCCAGGGCCGCGGCAGCAGTAACCGGCATCACCCACGACTCCCGTGCGGTGCGCCCCGGCGACCTGTACGCGGCCCTGCCCGGAGCCCGCGCGCACGGCGCCGACTTCGCCGCGCAGGCCGCCTCGCTCGGCGCCGTCGCCGCGCTGACCGACCCGGCGGGCTGGCAGCGGGTGTCCGAGGCCGGCCTGGTCCCACTCGTCGTGAACAACCCGCGCAGCATGATGGGCGAGCTCGCCGCGACGATCTACGGCCACCCCGGCAGGGACCTGCTCCAGATCGGCATCACCGGTACCTCGGGCAAGACCACCACCGCGTACCTCATCGAGGGCGGGCTGAAGACCGTGCGCAGCACCGGTCTCATCGGCACGGTCGAGATGCGGATCGGCGACGAGCGGATCAAGTCCGAGCGCACCACTCCGGAAGCCACCGACCTCCAGGCGCTGTTCGCGGTCATGCGCGAGCGCGGCACGGACGCCGTCGCCATGGAGGTCTCCAGCCACGCCCTCGTGCTGGGCCGGGTCGACGGCTGCGTCTTCGACGTGGCGGTCTTCAACAACCTGAGCCCGGAGCACATGGAGTTCCACTCCGACATGGAGGACTACTTCCAGGCGAAGGCGCAGTTGTTCAAGCGGGCCCGCAGCAAACAGGGCGTCGTGAACTTCGACGACGAGTACGGCCGCCGGCTCGTCGACGAGTCCGAGGTCCCCGTCGTCACCTTCTCCGCGGAGGGCCACCCGGACGCCGACTGGCGCGCCGAGGACGTCGAAGTCGGCCCGTTCGACTCGACGTTGACCGTCGTCGGCCCCAAGGGCGAGCGGATCGCCGCCAAGGCGCCGCTGGCGGGCCCCTTCAACGTCGCGAACACCCTCGCAGCGATCGTCACCCTCGCCGTCGCCGGGCTCGACCCGCAGACCGCGGCCGACGGCGTCGCCGCCGTACCCGGCGTGCCCGGCCGCCTGGAGCGCGTGGAAGCCGGCCAGAAGTACCTCGCCGTCGTCGACTACGCGCACAAGACCGACGCCGTGGAGTCCGTCCTGCGGGCGCTGCGCAAGGTCACCGAGAACAAACTGCACATCGTGCTCGGCTGCGGCGGCGACCGCGACAAGACCAAGCGGATGCCGATGGGCGCGGCCGCGGCGCGGTTTGCCGACACGGCCATCCTCACCTCTGACAATCCGCGCTCCGAGGACCCCCTCGCGATCCTCGCCACGATGCTCGCCGGCGCCGCCGAGGTGCCGGCCCACGAGCGGGGCGACGTCGCCGTGTTCGAGGACCGGGCCGCCGCCATCGCCGCCGCCGTGGCGCGCGCCGAGCCCGGCGACACCGTGCTCGTCGCGGGCAAGGGCCACGAGCAGGGCCAGGACATCGCCGGTGTGGTCCGCCCGTTCGACGACCGCCAGGTGCTCCGCGCGGCCGTCGAAGCGGCCGAAGCCACCGTCGACAACCAGAAAACCCAGGGATGAAGTTGTGATCGCCCTCTCCCTCGCCGAGATCGCCTCAGCCGTCGGCGGGCAGACGTACGACATACCGGACCCGCAGGTCCAGGTGACCGGGCCGGTCGTCATCGACTCGCGCAAGGTCGAGCCGGGAAGCCTGTTCGCCGCCTTCGTGGGCGAGCGGGTCGACGGCCACGATTACGCGCGCGAGGTCGTCGACAAGGGCGCCGTCGCCGTGCTGGCCTCGCGCCCGGTCGGCGTGCCCGCCGTCGTCGTCGACGACGTCCAGGCCGCGCTCGGCGCGCTGGCCCGGCACGTGGTCGCCCGGCTCGGCGCCGCGCTGGTCGCGCTCACCGGTTCCGCCGGCAAGACCAGCACCAAGGACCTGATCGCGCAGGTGCTGCGCCGCAAGGCCGACACGGTGTTCACGCCGGGCTCGTTCAACAACGAGATCGGCCTGCCGCTCACCGCGCTCACCGCCACCGACGAGACGCGTTTCCTCGTCCTGGAGATGGGCGCCCGCGGCATCGGCCACATCAAGTACCTGACCGGTCTGACGCCCCCGAAGGTCGGCGTCGTCCTGAACGTCGGGACCGCGCACATCGGCGAGTTCGGCGGCCGCGAGCAGATCGCACAGGCGAAGGGCGAACTCGTCGAGTCGCTGCCCGCCGACGGCACCGCGATCCTCAACGCCGACGACCCGCTGGTGCGCGCCATGGCCTCGCGCACGAAGGCGAAGGTGCTCTTCTTCGGAGAGTCCGACAACGCAGACATCCGTGCCGAGAACGTCCGCCTCACGGAGGCCGGACAGCCCGCCTTCAGCCTGCACACACCCTCCGGGTGCAGCGACGTGACCTTGCGCCTGTACGGTGAGCACCACGTGTCGAACGCGCTCGCCGCGGCCGCCGTCGCCCATGACCTTGGCATGTCCGTGGAGGAGATCGCCCTCGCGCTCTCCGAGGCGGGCAACCTGTCCCGCTGGCGGATGGAGGTCACCGAGCGCTCGGACGGCGTCACGATCGTCAACGACGCCTACAACGCGAACCCCGAGTCCATGCGAGCGGCCTTGCGCGCGCTGGTGGCCATGGGCAAGGGGCGCCGGACGTGGGCGGTGCTCGGGCAGATGGCCGAGCTGGGCGACGAGTCGCTGACCGAGCACGACGCCGTCGGACGGCTCGCCGTCCGGCTCAACGTCAGCAAGCTCGTTGCAGTCGGGGGCAGGGAAGCGTCCTGGATGCAACTGGGCGCCTATAACGAGGGTTCGTGGGGTGAGGAGTCGGTGCACGTGTCCGACGCACAGGCGGCGATCGACCTGCTGCGCAGCGAGCTGCGCCCGGGAGACGTCGTGCTCGTGAAGGCATCCAGGTCGGTGGGTCTGGAGAGCGTGGCACAGGCGCTGCTCGCTGACGTGCAGGGTGGGGTTGATGCCTGATGATGAAGCAGATCCTGTTCGCGGGCGTCATCGGCCTCTTCCTGACGCTCGCCGGAACGCCGCTCCTGATCAAGCTCCTTGCGCGCAAGGGCTACGGCCAGTTCATCCGTGACGACGGCCCGCGCGAGCACCACAGCAAGCGCGGTACGCCGACCATGGGTGGTATCGCCTTCATCCTGGCGACCCTCATCGCGTACTTCCTCAGCAAGCTGATCACCGGCGCCGCGCCGACCCTGTCGGGTCTGCTCGTGCTCGGCCTGATGGCGGGCATGGGGCTCGTCGGCTTCCTCGACGACTACATCAAGATCGTCAAGCGGCGTTCGCTCGGCCTCAGAGCCAAGGCCAAGATGGCCGGACAGCTGATCGTCGGCATCGCCTTCGCGGTGATCTCACTGCAGTTCGCGGACGTCAGAGGCAACACCCCCGCCTCCACCAAGCTCTCCTTCGTGGAGGACTTCGGCTGGTCGATCGGCCCGGTCCTGTTCGTGGTCTGGGCGCTGTTCATGATCCTCGCGATGTCGAACGGCGTGAACCTGACGGACGGCCTCGACGGCCTCGCCACCGGCGCCTCCGTGATGGTCTTCGGCGCGTACACCTTCATCGGTGTCTGGCAGTTCCAGGAGTCCTGCGCCAACGCGCAGACCCTCACCAACCCAGGGGCGTGTTTCGAGGTCAGAGACCCGCTCGACCTGGCGGTGGTCGCATCGGCCTTGATGGGCGCCTGTTTCGGCTTCCTGTGGTGGAACACCTCGCCCGCCAAGATCTTCATGGGTGACACGGGCTCGCTGGCCCTCGGCGGCGCCCTCGCGGGCCTCGCCATCTGCTCCCGCACGGAGCTCCTGATCGCGCTCCTCGGCGGCCTGTTCGTCCTGATCACCATGTCCGTCGTGATCCAGGTCGGCTCCTTCAAGATGACCGGCAAGCGGGTCTTCAAGATGGCGCCGCTCCAGCACCACTTCGAACTCAAGGGGTGGTCCGAAGTCCTTGTCGTGGTCCGGTTCTGGATCATCCAGGGCATGTGCGTGATCGTCGGACTCGGCCTCTTCTACGCAGGATGGGCAGCCAAGAAGTGACTTCTGGTCAGGGCGCCTGGCAGGGCATGAACATCACCGTCGCCGGCCTCGGCGTGAGCGGCATCAGCGCCGCCCGCGCCCTGGCCGGCTTCGGCGCGTCGGTGACCGTCGTGGACGGCGGCGACAGCGAGGCACACCGCGAAAAGGCGGCCCTTCTTAAAGAAGAGGGGATTTCCGTCCAGCTCGGTGACTCGTCCACGCTGCCGGAGGGCGCGGAGCTCGTCGTCACCTCGCCCGGCTGGAAGCCCACCTCGCCGCTGTTCGCGGCGGCCGCGGCGGCCGGCGTGGACGTCGTCGGCGACGTAGAGATCGCCTGGCGCCTGCGCGGCCCGAACGCGGCGCCCTGGCTCGCGATCACCGGCACCAACGGCAAGACCACGACGACGCAGATGCTCGCGTCGATCCTGGAGGCCGCGGGCCTGCGCACGGCCGCCGTCGGCAACATCGGCACGCCGATCATCGACGTGGTCCTGCAAGGGGACGACGCGTACGACGTGTTCGCCGTCGAGCTCTCCTCGTACCAGCTGCACTGGGCCCCGTCCCTGCGCGCCCACTCCGGCGCCGTCCTGAACCTCGCGCCCGACCACCTCGACTGGCACGGCTCCATGGAGGCGTACGCCGCCGACAAGGGCCGCATCTACGAGGGCAACCAGGTCGCCTGCGTCTACAACGTCGCCGACAAGGCCACCGAGGACCTGGTCGTCGAGGCCGACGTCGAGGAGGGCTGCCGCGCCATCGGCTTCACCCTCGGCACCCCGGGCCCCTCCGAACTCGGCGTCGTGGACGGCATCCTGGTCGACCGCGCCTTCGTCGAGAACCGGCAGAAGAACGCCCAGGAACTCGCCGAGGTCGCCGACGTCAACCCGCCGGCCCCGCACAACATCGCCAACGCCCTCGCCGCGGCGGCCCTCGCCCGCGCCTACGGCGTCGAGCCCCAGGCCGTCCGTGACGGCCTGCGCAACTTCCGTCCCGACGCCCACCGCATCGAGCACGTCGCGGACGTGGCCGGTGTCGCATACGTGGACGACTCCAAGGCGACCAACACCCATGCCACCCAGGCGTCGTTGGCCTCGTACGAGTCCATCGTGTGGATCGCGGGCGGGCTCGCCAAGGGCGCGACCTTCGACGAGCTGGTGACGGGCGCGGCGAAGCGGCTGCGCGGCGTCGTCCTGATCGGCGCGGACCGGGCCCTGATCCGGGAAGCCCTGGAGCGACACGCCCCCGAAGTACCTGTCGTCGACCTCGACCGGACCGACACTGGGGCGATGTCGGCGGCGGTCCAGGAGGCCGCGCGGCTCGCCCGCGAAGGGGACACCGTGCTGATGGCCCCGGCCTGCGCGTCGATGGACATGTTCACCAACTACAACAAGCGTGGCGAGGCGTTCGCGGAAGCGGTCCGCGAACTGGGCGCCACCAGCGTCTGACGGGGCTCGAGAGGGCGCCCGGTGACGCCGGGCATCCTTCGGGAGGGGAACGTGGCAGCGCAGACGTACGGCTCATCGGTGGGGGACGGTCATGGCCGGTAGCAGTCCTCCCCGCACGACCGGGCGCCCCGCCGCACCGCCCCGGAAGACGAGCAAGGTCTACCGGGCCCGGGTCAACCCGGTGAGCCGCCTGTACTCCCAGGCCAAGCGCGCCTGGGACCGGCCGCTCACCGCGTACTACCTGATCATCGGGGCCGCGCTGCTGCTCACGGTGCTCGGCCTGGTCATGGTCTACTCGGCCTCGATGATCACGGCCCTGCAGATGGGCCTGTCCAGCTCGTACTTCTTCCGCAAACAGTTCGTCGCGGCCGTGATCGGCGGCGTCCTGCTGCTGATCGCGATGCGGATGCCGGTGAAGCTGCACCGGGCGCTCGCCTATCCGATCCTCGCCGTCAGCGTCTTCCTCATGGTTCTCGTGCAGGTGCCGGGGATAGGAGTGTCGATCAACGGCAACCAGAACTGGATCTCGCTCGGCGGCCCCTTCATGCTGCAGCCCAGCGAGTTCGGGAAGCTGGCGTTGATCCTCTGGGGCGCCGACCTGCTGGCGCGCAAGCACGACAAGCGGCTCCTCACGCAGTGGAAGCACATGCTGGTGCCGCTCGTTCCGGTGGCGTTCATGCTGCTCGGGCTGATCATGCTCGGCGGCGACATGGGCACCGCGATTCTTCTCACGGCCATCCTTTTCGGTCTGCTGTGGACGGCCGGGGCGCCGACGCGGCTCTTCGTGGGCGTCCTCTCGGTGGCCGGCGTGATCGGGCTGCTCCTGATCAAGACCAGCCCGAACCGGATGGCGCGCCTCGCCTGCCTGGGCAGCGCCGATGCCGGACCCGGCGACATGTGCTGGCAGGGACTGCACGGGATCTACGCCCTGGCCTCCGGCGGACTCTTCGGTTCCGGCCTCGGAGCGAGTGTGGAAAAATGGGGACAACTTCCCGAAGCGCACACCGACTTCATCTTTGCCATCACCGGTGAGGAACTGGGCCTGGCGGGGACGCTGTCGGTGCTCGCCCTGTTCGCGGCTCTAGGCTATGCGGGTATCCGCGTGGCCGGACGCACGGAGGACCCCTTCGTTCGCTATGCCGCGGGAGGCGTGACGACGTGGATCACGGCACAGGCCGTGGTCAACATCGGTGCGGTGCTCGGCCTGCTGCCGATCGCCGGAGTCCCGCTCCCGCTGTTCTCGTACGGGGGGTCCGCGCTGCTTCCGACCATGTTCGCCGTGGGGCTGTTGATCGCGTTCGCGCGGGACGAGCCGGCGGCGCGGGCGGCCCTCGCCATGCGGCGGAGTCCGGGAGTCCGGGGGATGAGATGGAACACGATGCGACGGCGCGCCTCGGCGCGCCCGTCCAGAGAGCGGTGAATTTCGGTGCATGTCGTACTCGCCGGTGGGGGGACCGCCGGCCACATCGAGCCGGCGCTCGCCCTCGCGGACGCCCTGCGCAGGCAGGACCCGACCGTGGGCATCACGGCCCTGGGCACGGAACGCGGCCTTGAGACCCGTCTCGTACCGGAGCGCGGCTACGACCTGGCGCTGATCCCCGCCGTACCGCTGCCGCGCAAGCCCACGCCTGAACTGATCACGGTTCCCGGCCGGCTGCGCGGCACCATCAAGGCGGCCGAGCAGGTCATGGAGCGCACCAAGGCGGACGCGGTCGTCGGCTTCGGCGGCTACGTGGCCCTGCCCGGCTACCTCGCGGCCAAGCGGCTCGGCGTGCCGATCGTGGTGCACGAGGCCAACGCGCGGCCCGGCCTCGCCAACAAGATCGGTTCGCGGTACGCGGCGCAGGTCGCGGTCTCCTCGCCCGACAGCAAGCTGCGCGGCTCCCGCTACATCGGCATCCCGCTGCGCCGCACCATCGCGATGCTGGACCGGGCGGCCGTGCGCCCCGAGGCGCGCGCCGCGTTCGGCCTCGACCCGAACCTGCCGACGCTGCTCGTCTCCGGCGGCTCCCAGGGCGCCCGGCACCTCAACGAGGTCGTCACCCGCGTCGCGCCGCTCCTGCAGCGCTCCGGCATCCAGGTGCTGCACGTGGTCGGCCCCAAGAACGAACTGCCGCAGGTCCAGCAGATGCCGGGGATGCCCCCGTACATCCCGGTACCGTACGTGGACCGGATGGACCTCGCGTACGCCGCGGCCGACATGATGCTCTGCCGCGCGGGCGCGATGACCGTCGCCGAACTCTCCGCCGTCGGGCTGCCGGCCGCGTACGTCCCGCTGCCCATCGGCAACGGCGAACAGCGGCTCAACGCCCAGCCGGTGGTCAAGGCCGGCGGCGGACTGCTGGTCGACGACGCGGAGCTGACCCCCGAGTGGGTCCAGGCCAATGTCCTGCCCGTGCTCGCCGACCCGCACCGGCTGTACGAGATGTCCCGCGCGGCCGCCGAGTTCGGCCGCAGGGACGCCGACGATCTGCTCGTCGGGATGGTGTACGAGGCGATCAACTCGCGTCGTTAGTGCGTAGACGAAGGTAAGGCAGGGGACAGTGGCCGGACCCACCGCGACGGATCGCGAACAAGAGGCGTCCGAGGCGTCCGAGCCGCCCCCCGCCGCGCGATGGGTGCGCATGCCGGGCGTGCGCACCCTCGTCGTGACCGGAGTGCTGCTCGTGCTGCTCGGCGCGGGCGGCACCTGGCTGCTGTACGGCTCCCCGTGGCTGCGGGTGGAGCGCGTCAAGCCCTCCGGCACCCGGGTTCTGACGCCGTCTCAGCTCCGGGACGCCGCCGCCGTGTCAGTGGGTGCCCCGCTGATCTCCGTCGATACGGACGCGATCGAGGAGCGGCTGCGCCGGGCACTGCCCCGAATCGACTCGGTCGATGTGGTCCGTTCATGGCCGCACGGAATCGGGCTGAAAGTGACGGAACGCAAGCCGGTCCTGATTGTCGAAGACGGCAGAAATTCAGACAAGTTCGTCGAAGTCGACCGGGAAGGCGTTCGTTTCGCGACCGTCGACAAGCCGCTGAAACACGTTCCCCTCCTCGAATTGACGCCGGATCAGGGCGGCGCCGAGGCAAGCCTGCGGCGCTTCGGCCCCGACCGGCTCGTACACGAGGCCGTGCGCGTCGCCGGGCAGCTTCCGAAGCAGGTCGCGCGGGACACGCGGACCGTCAAGGTCCGTTCGTACGACGCCATCTCGCTGGAGCTCACCGGAGGGCGGACCGTCGCCTGGGGGAGCGCCGAGCGGGGTGCCACGAAAGCACGCACTCTTACCGCTCTCATGAAAGCCGCCCCGAGGGCCAGGCACTTGGACGTGAGTGTTCCCACGGCCCCTGCCGCGTCCGGGAGTTGACGCACATCAATGCAGGCCAGCACCCTGGTTGGGCATCGACACGGCTGATCACATAGGGTGAAAAGAAAAACGGGAGGTTCGGCGTGTTCGTTGAACGGGCGCCACTTGTCGACTTAGTGTCAGCTTCGGAAGAGTCCAGGAAACAGACACACTGGTAACCCTAAACTTCAGCGTTAGGGTTCGGGTCGGCAGTCGACTAGTAGTCAACTAGTAGTCCGGACCGCCCCAATTCGGCATCAGTCGTCGCACCGTTGAACGCGAGGCGGCGACACGTAACTCGAGGCGAGAGGCCTTCGACGTGGCAGCACCGCAGAACTACCTCGCAGTCATCAAAGTCATCGGTGTCGGCGGCGGTGGTGTCAATGCCATCAACCGGATGATCGAGGTCGGTCTCAAGGGCGTCGAGTTCATCGCCATCAACACCGATGCGCAAGCCCTGTTGATGAGCGACGCGGACGTCAAGCTCGACGTCGGCCGTGAACTCACCCGCGGACTCGGCGCCGGAGCCAATCCGGGCGTCGGCCGCAAGGCGGCCGAGGACCACCGCGAGGAGATCGAGGAGGTCCTCAAGGGGGCCGACATGGTCTTCGTCACCGCCGGTGAAGGTGGCGGCACCGGCACCGGCGGCGCACCCGTCGTGGCCAACATCGCGCGCTCGCTGGGCGCCCTCACGATCGGTGTGGTCACGCGGCCGTTCACCTTCGAGGGTCGGCGCCGGGCGAACCAGGCGGAGGACGGCATCGCCGAGCTCCGCGAAGAGGTCGACACCCTCATCGTCATTCCGAACGACCGGCTCCTGTCCATCTCGGACCGGCAGGTCTCCGTCCTCGACGCCTTCAAGTCGGCGGACCAGGTCCTGCTCTCCGGCGTCCAGGGCATCACCGACCTCATCACCACCCCGGGGCTCATCAACCTCGACTTCGCGGACGTGAAGTCCGTGATGTCCGAGGCGGGTTCCGCCCTCATGGGCATCGGCTCGGCCCGCGGCGACGACCGCGCGGTGGCCGCGGCCGAGATGGCGATCTCCTCGCCACTCCTGGAAGCGTCCATCGACGGCGCCCGCGGCGTGCTGCTCTCCATCTCCGGCGGCTCGGACCTCGGTCTCTTCGAGATCAACGAGGCCGCGCAGCTGGTCAGCGAGGCGGCCCACCCCGAGGCGAACATCATCTTCGGCGCCGTCATCGACGACGCGCTCGGCGACGAGGTGCGGGTCACCGTCATCGCCGCCGGCTTCGACGGCGGGCAGCCGCCGAACAAGCGGGAGAACGTGGTCGGTTCGTCGACCGCCAAGCGCGAGGAACCGGCGACGCCGGCACGGCCCTCGACGCCGGCCCCCGAGCCCGCGCGTCCGGCCTTCGGCAACCTTGGCAGCGTCACCCAGCGCGAGGAGTCCCAGCCGCAGACGCCGACCCCGGCCCCGCCGGCCGAGGCGCCCGCTCCGGCCAACGAGGCGCCGGTGGCCCCGCCCGCCCCGCCGCAGGTTCCGCGGCCGTCCTACCCGGACAGCCAGGCCGAGGAGCTCGACGTACCGGACTTCCTCAAGTGATCACGTGCCGGTGAACGTGATCGTGGAGCAGGTCGGATCACCGCAGTGACAGGACAACATCACACAGTGTCTTCCGAGAGTGGCGCGCACTTCGCCTTCACCGACCGGTGGGGCGGGGTGAGCGCCGCTCCGTTCGAGGAGCTCAACCTCGGCGGTGCGGTCGGCGACGACTCCGAGGCCGTCCTGCGCAACCGGGAGCTGGCCGCCCAAGCGCTCGGCATCGAGGCCTCCAGCGTCGTGTGGATGAACCAGGTGCACGGCCCCGACGTGGCGGTGGTGGACGGGCCCTGGCCCACCGAAGCCGATATTCCGTGCGTCGACGCCCTCGTCACCACGCGGCGCGGACTCGCGCTCGCCGTGCTGACGGCGGACTGCACCCCCGTTCTGCTCGCCGACCCGATCGCCGGGGTCGTCGCCGCCGCGCACGCGGGACGCCCCGGCATGGTCGCCGGAGTGGTGCCGGCCGCGGTGCGGGCGATGGTGGAGCGGGGCGCGGACCCGACCCGGATCGTCGCCCGTACGGGGCCCGCGGTCTGCGGGCGCTGCTACGAGGTACCGGCCGAGATGCGGGCCGAGGTCGCGGCGGTGGAACCTGCGGCGTACGCCGAGACCAGCTGGGGCACCCCGGCCGTCGACGTGACCGCCGGTGTGCACGCTCAGCTGGAGCGGCTCGGGGTGCGTGACCGGGAGCGGTCGCAGGTGTGCACACTTGAGTCGCACGATCACTTCTCGTACCGCCGCGACAAGGCCACCGGCCGACTCGCCGGCTATGTCTGGCTGGACTGAGACGACATGACGAACCTTCAGGAACGTACGGCAGAGCTCGCCGCGAACCTGGCCACGGTGGAGGAACGTATCACCGCGGCCTGCGCGGCGGCCGGGCGCAAGCGGGACGGCGTGACCCTCATCGTGGTCACGAAGACCTACCCCGCGAGCGATGTGCGGATCCTGTCCGGCCTCGGGGTGCGGCACGTGGCGGAGAACCGGGACCAGGACGCGGCGCCCAAGGCCGCGGAATGCTCGGATCTGCCGCTTACTTGGCATTTTGTCGGTCAGCTTCAGACCAACAAGGTGCGTTCTGTGGCGAGTTACGCCGACCTGGTGCAGTCCATTGATCGGGGCAAGCTCGTCACGGCGCTCTCCAAGGAGGCCGTGCGGGCCGAGCGCGAACTGGGTTGCCTGATCCAGGTCGCGCTCGACGTCGATGCGGACGGCCGCGGGGAGCGCGGGGGCATCGGCCCCGGCGGAGTCGAGGAGTTGGCCGCTCGCGTGGCCGAGGCTCCGGGGTTGCGGCTCGACGGACTGATGACCGTCGCGCCGCTCACGGGGGACTACGCGGGGCGGCAACAGGCGGCGTTCGAGCGGCTCATGGATTTGTCGACTGCCGTGCGCGCGGCCCATCCGGCTGCGAACATGGTCTCGGCAGGGATGAGTTCGGACCTTGAGCAGGCCGTGGCGGCCGGAGCGACACATGTGCGCGTCGGTACGGCGGTCCTCGGTGTCCGACCCCGGCTCGGGTAACGTCGCGAAGAAGTCGGACCACAGCAGAAAATATGGTCATTCTCGCTGATGGGCGGGGAGGCCACGTGGATCGCGGGCACTTTGGTTGACGTCAGCCGATCCACCACAGAGCGGAGGACTCAGAGAATGGCCGGCGCGATGCGCAAGATGGCGGTCTACCTCGGCCTCGTGGAGGACGATGGGTACGACGGCCGGGGGTTCGACCCCGATGACGACTTCGAGCCCGAACTCGACCCGGAGCCCGAGCGTGACCGTCGACGGCACGAGCCGTCGCATCAGTCACACAGCTCCCATGCCGCCACGGATGTGGAGGAATCGGTCAGAGTGGTGCAGCCCCCGGCTCAGCGCGAGCCGGTGCGCCAACCCGCTTCGCTTGCCGCTGAATCCGGACGTCCGGCACGAATCGCCCCCGTGGCATCCATCACACCTGAACGTCAAAGCCTGGAGAAGAACGCACCGGTGATCATGCCCAAGGTCGTGTCCGAGCGGGAGCCCTACCGCATCACCACTTTGCACCCCCGGACCTACAACGAGGCCCGTACCATCGGGGAACACTTCCGTGAGGGCACTCCGGTGATCATGAATCTGACGGAGATGGACGACACCGACGCGAAGCGACTTGTCGACTTTGCCGCCGGTCTTGTGTTCGGTCTTCACGGAAGCATCGAGCGGGTGACACAGAAGGTGTTCCTGTTGTCGCCTGCTAACGTCGATGTCACGGCGGAGGACAAGGCCCGTATCGCAGAGGGCGGGTTCTTCAACCAGAGCTGAGACGCAGCAAAGTTCGACGGCTAGCAACCAACTAGTCACGAGGCACGAGACACAGGGGAGAGGGAACCGCCGACATGGGCGTGTTTTTTGATGTGGTCTACATCGCGCTGATGTGTTTCCTCATCGTGCTGATCTTCCGGCTGGTCATGGACTACGTCTTCCAGTTCGCCCGCTCGTGGCAACCCGGTAAGGCGATGGTGGTGGTTCTTGAGGCCACCTACACTGTCACTGATCCACCGCTCAAGCTTCTGCGGCGGTTCATTCCGCCGCTGCGTCTCGGGGGCGTGGCGCTCGACCTGTCCTTCTTCGTACTGATGATCATCGTCTACATCCTGATCTCCGTCGTGAGCCGGCTGTGAGCACGATGTCAACTACGGTCTTGCCGAATGCCGACGACAACGTTGAGGTGAAGAGATGCCGTTGACCCCCGAGGACGTGCGGAACAAGCAGTTCACGACCGTCCGCCTCCGAGAAGGCTATGACGAGGACGAGGTCGATGCCTTCCTCGATGAGGTCGAAGCCGAACTGACCCGTCTTCTCCGAGAAAACGAAGACCTGAGGGCGAAACTCGCCGCAGCCACCCGTGCCGCTGCCCAGAACCAGCAGCAGGGCGGCATGCGCAAGGGCCCCGGCGGTCCCGGTGGGCCTGGCGGCCCCGGCGGTCCCGGTGGGCCCGAGGGTCCGCAGGACCAGCAGCAGGGTCCCCCGCAGGGCATGCGAGGCCCGGGCGCCCCGGTGCCCGCGGGTATATCGGGCCCGCCGCAGCAGCAGATGGGCGGCCCCATGGGTGGCCCGCCCCAGCTGCCGAGCGGTGCCCCGCAGCTGCCGGCCGGTCCTGGTGGACACGGTCCGCAGGGTGGCCCGCAGGGTCCCGGCCCGATGGGCCAGGGTCCGATGGGCCAGCAGCCGCAGCTGGGCGGCCCGATGGGCGGTCCCATGGGCGGCCACGGCGGCCCGCAGCTGCCGCAGCCCGGTCAGGGCCCCGGTGGCGACAGCGCCGCCCGTGTCCTCTCGCTGGCTCAGCAGACCGCCGACCAGGCGATCGCCGAGGCCCGCTCCGAGGCGAACAAGATCGTCGGCGAGGCGCGCAGCCGTGCCGAGGGTCTTGAGCGTGACGCCCGTGCCAAGGCCGACGCCCTGGAGCGGGACGCGCAGGAGAAGCACCGCGTCGCGATGGGCTCCCTGGAGTCCGCCCGCGCCACGCTGGAGCGCAAGGTCGAGGACCTGCGCGGCTTCGAGCGCGAGTACCGCACGCGTCTGAAGTCGTACCTGGAGTCGCAGCTGCGCCAGCTGGAGACCCAGGCCGACGACTCGCTGGCTCCGCCGCGTACCCCGGCGACCGCGAGCCTGCCGCCGTCCCCGGCGCCTTCCATGGCTCCGGCCGGTGCGGGTGCGCCGTCCTACGGCGGCAACCAGTCGATGGGTGGCAACCAGCAGAGCGGCGGTCCGTCGTACGGCGGCGGCCAGCAGCAGATGTCGCCCGCGATGACGCAGCCGATGGCTCCGGTGCGGCCCCAGGGCCCGTCGCCGATGGGTCAGGCTCCGTCTCCGATGCGTGGCTTCCTCATCGACGAGGACGACAACTGAGCGGCGCGTGTGCGTAGCGCCTGGTAGTAGCTAGGCGTCGGCATTCATTCAGGCCTCGGCCCGGATCGTTTCTGCGATCCGGGCCGAGGCCTTTTTGCGGTCGGGTGGGGGGGCGGTCAGGTGTGCGCAGGGGGTACGAAACGCCGAAGGGCAGTCTCACCAGAAAAACGTTTCTGGTGAGACTGCCCTTGGATCGTGACGGTCGACCGTCCCTCGGCCTCGGGGCTCTGCCCCGGACCCCGCGCCTCGATCGCCGGCGGGGCTTGATGTGCCCAGCGGGACTTGAGATGCCGGGCGGGCTTGTCAATCAAGCCCGCCCGGCGATAGAGGACCGGGGGGCCGGGGGCGGCTACACCTTGTGGAGGCCGAAGGTGAGGCTCAGGCCCTCGTCGGTGAAGGTGGAGCCGTCCGGCTCGGCCTGGGCGAAGTCCGTGGCCAGGACCTCGTCGGCGATCAGCTCGGCGTGCTCCGAGAGGGCCGAGATCACCGCCGGGTCCGTCGACGTCCAGCGCAGGGCGATCCGGTCCGCCACGTCCAGGCCGCTGTTCTTGCGGGCCTCCTGGATCAGGCGGATCGCGTCACGGGCCAGGCCCGCCTGCCGCAGCTCCTCCGTGAGCTCCAGGTCGAGCGCCACCGTGGCGCCGGAGTCCGAGGCCACGGACCAGCCCTCGCGCGGCGTCTCCGTGATGATGACCTCGTCCGGGGCGAGGTCGATCTTCTCGCCGTCGACCTCCACCGCGGCGTTGCCCTCGCGCAGGGCCAGGGAGAGCGCCGCGGCGTCCGCGTTCGCGACCGCCTTCGCCACGTCCTGGACGCGCTTGCCGAACCGCTTGCCGAGCGCCCGGAAGTTCGCCTTGGCGGTGGTGTCCACCAGGCTGCCGCCGACGTCCGAGAGCGAGGCCAGGGAGGAGACGTTCAACTCCTCCGTGATCTGGGCCTGCAACTCGGGGGAGAGACCGGCGAAGCCTGACGCCGCGACCAGTGCGCGGGAGAGCGGCTGGCGGGTCTTGACGCCCGACTCCGCGCGCGTGGCGCGGCCGAGCTCGACGAGCCGGCGGACCAGCGCCATCTGCGTCGACAGGGTCGGGTCGATCGCCGAGGTGTCGGCCTCCGGCCACGACGACAGGTGGACCGACTCCGGGGCGTCCGGCGTGACCGGGACGACCAGGTCCTGCCACACCCGCTCGGCGATGAACGGCGTGAGCGGCGCCATCAGCTGAGTGATCGTCACCACAACGTCGTGAAGGGTGCGCAGCGCGGCCTTGTCGCCCTGCCAGAAGCGGCGGCGTGAGCGACGCACGTACCAGTTCGACAGGTCGTCGACGAAAGCGGAGAGGAGCTTGCCGGCGCGCTGGGTGTCGTAGGCCTCCAGGGCCTTGGTGACCTCGTCCGTGAGCAGGTGCAGCTCGGACAGCAGCCAGCGGTCGAGCACGGTGCGCTCGGCCGGGGCCGGGTCCGCCTCGCTGGGCGCCCACTGGGACGTACGGGCGTACAGGGCCTGGAAGGCGACTGTGTTCCAGTACGTGAGGAGCGTCTTGCGGACGACCTCCTGGATCGTGCCGTGGCCGACGCGGCGGGCCGCCCACGGGGAGCCGCCGGCCGCCATGAACCAGCGCACCGCGTCCGCGCCGTGCCGATCCATGAGCGGGATCGGGTCCAGCGTGTTGCCCAGGTGCTTGGACATCTTGCGGCCGTCCTCGGCGAGGATGTGGCCGAGGCAGACCACGTTCTCGTAGGACGACTTGTCGAAGACGAGCGTGCCGACCGCCATCAGCGTGTAGAACCAGCCGCGCGTCTGGTCGATGGCCTCGGAGATGAACTGCGCCGGGTAGCGGGACTCGAACAGTTCCTTGTTCTTGTACGGGTAGCCCCACTGTGCGAATGGCATGGAACCCGAGTCGTACCAGGCGTCGATGACCTCGGGCACGCGCACCGCTTCGAGGGAGCAGCCCTCGTGGGTGCAGGTGAACGCGACGTCGTCGATGTACGGGCGGTGCGGGTCCAGGGACGACTGGTCCGAGCCGGTCAGCTCGGTCAGTTCCGCGCGGGAGCCGACGCAGGTGAGGTGGTTCTCCTCACAGCGCCAGATCGGCAGCGGGGTGCCCCAGTAGCGGTTGCGGGAGAGCGCCCAGTCGATGTTGTTCTGCAGCCAGTCGCCGAAGCGGCCGTTCTTGACCGTGTCCGGGAACCAGTTGGTCTTCTCGTTCTCCTGAAGGAGACGGTCCTTGATGGCCGTGGTGCGGATGTACCAGGACGGCTGCGCGTAGTAGAGCAGCGCCGTGTGACAGCGCCAGCAGTGCGGGTAGCTGTGCTCGTACGGGATGTGCTTGAAGAGCAGACCGCGGGTCTGGAGGTCCTCGGTGAGCTGTTCGTCCGCCTTCTTGAAGAAGACGCCGCCGACCATCGGGACCTCGGGGCCGAACGTGCCGTCGGGCTGCACCGGGTTCACGACCGGCATGCCGTACGAGCGGCAGACCTTGAGGTCGTCCTCACCGAAGGCGGGGGACTGGTGGACCAGACCCGTACCGTCCTCGGTCGTCACGTACTCGGCGTTGACGACGTAGTGCGCCTCGCCCGCGTCGGCCGGACTGTGCCCATTGGTTCCCTCGCTGACGCTCGGGAACTCCACGAGCTCGAACGGACGTTGGTACTTCCAGCGCTCCATCTCGGCGCCGGTGAAGGACTCGCCGGTCGTCTCCCAGCCCTCGCCGAGCGCCTTCTCGACGAGCGGCTCGGCGACGACGAGCTTCTCCTCGCCGTTCGTGGCGACGACGTACGTCACGTCGGGGTGCGCGGCGACGGCCGTGTTGGACACCAGGGTCCAGGGCGTCGTCGTCCAGATCAGGAGCGCGGCCTGGCCCGCCAGGGGACCGGAGGTGAGGGGGAAACGTACATAGACCGAGGGGTCGACGACCGTCTCGTAGCCCTGCGCAAGCTCGTGGTCGGAGAGGCCGGTGCCGCAGCGCGGGCACCAGGGGGCGACGCGGTGGTCCTGGACCAGCAGGCCCTTGTTGAAGATCTCCTTCAGCGACCACCAGACCGAGTCGACGTACTCCGGGTTCATCGTCCGGTACGCGTCGTCGAGGTCCACCCAGTAACCCATGCGGGTCGTCAGGTCGGAGAAGGCGTCGGTGTGCCGGGTCACGGACTCGCGGCACTTGGCGTTGAACTCGGCGATGCCGTACGCCTCGATGTCCTTCTTGCCGCTGAAGCCGAGCTCCTTCTCGACCGCCAGCTCCACCGGGAGGCCGTGGCAGTCCCAGCCCGCCTTGCGGGCCACGTGGTAGCCGCGCATCGTGCGGAACCGGGGGAACACGTCCTTGAAGACGCGGGCCTCGATGTGGTGGGCGCCCGGCATGCCGTTGGCCGTGGGCGGGCCCTCGTAGAACACCCACTCGGGGCGCCCCTCGGACTGCTCCAGGGTCTTGGCGAAGATCTTCTGCTCGTCCCAGAAGTCGAGCACCGCGTGCTCGAGGGCGGGCAGGTCGACCTGGGCGGGCACCTGGCGGTACTGCGTCATCAGTCTTCCTCCGGCGGATCTGCCTTCTTCCGTCGGAGGGACGAGAGTCTGCTGCGCCGTGTGCGGCGCGCTCCCGCGGTACCACCCTCCTTGGCCCGCCGGGGCGTGGTGCGCTCCGGTGAGCCCCCTCATTGGGGTCGCGATGCCGGGTCTACTGGCCCGCGGGTCTCCTCGCGGGCTTTCTTCCGGCGGCTCCGGGGTGATCTTCGCGTCGCGCTCGCCGCCGGGCTTCCACCGTCCCCGGTTCGCTCTTGGCTGCGTACGCCGCTACTCGGCCCCATCCACGCTTTTCGCTCCGCCCAGTGTACGGCGCCCGGGGCGGGGCGGCCGACCGGTTTTGCGAGGGGCGGTGGAGGGGGTCGGGAGCGGGGCGGGTCAGGCGTGCAGCGGGATCTCGTCCTTGAGTCCGGCGCGGACCATCTCCCGCAGCTCGGGCCCGTCGGCGTGACCGTGCACGGAGGCGGCGTGCTCGGAGGCGGCGCGCACGACCTCTTCCTCCTCGCCCGCGATGGTGAGCGTGCAGTTCATCTCGCTGGGCATGTCCCGGCAATCGGCTACTTTGCGCATGATGATGCACCTTCTGCCCTTTTGCTCAATTCTATGCCCGGGAGGGGGCGGCGGAGCCGGTCGTTGGGGCGGCGTCCGCCCGTAGGTGGCCTCGCCGGGGGAGTAACCCGAATGGCGACACGGCGCGCGCCGACGGGTGCGGTACGGGGTGCGGCGGATTACCGGGCGGGGAGCTGGGCACAACGCTTGCAAGCTGAGCCGCGACGGGTGTCCGTCCCGTTGCCGCGGGCCCGGAGTCGATTTATCGTCCCAGCACGATTCGCGAGCAAGATCACAAATTGTGAAGGGGCCGCGACCATGGTGGCGAAGAAGACCGCCGTTCATCAGTCGGAGTCCGGGAGAACCACGGGCGCGGCGAAGGCTTCGACGTCGGCGACGTCGAAGGCCGAGGAGACACCCACGGGCAAGAAGAAGGCGGCCGCCGCGTCGCGCGCGACCGCCACGGGAGCGGACGCCGCGAAGCCGGCTCCGGAGAAGGCCGCGACAAAGAAGGCGGCCGTGACCAAGACGGCGGCCGCGGCGAAGAAGACCACGGCCAAGAAGACCGCGACGAAGAAGAGCGCCACCAAGAAGACCGCCGCCAAGAAGGCTGCCGTCAAGCCGGCCGGAGCCGCGGGGGCGGAGGGCAAGGGCTCGGATTCGGGGAAGGCCGACACCCCCGCCGCGGCATCGGCCGGCACGGGGGAGAAGGAGAACGGCGTCGGCCGGACGGGCGGGCGCAAGGGCGCGAAGAAGACGGTCGCCTCCGCGGCCGAGGACGCGGCCGAGGCCGCGAAGACGACGGGAGCCACGACAGTGGTTGCGAAGAAGACTCAGGGCACGGCCACGGCGACCAAGAAGCCGGGCGCGGTTCCCAAGGCGCGCGGCACCGCCGAACCCGGTGAGCTGGCCGTCCGTCCGGGCGAGGATCCCTGGACCCCGGAGGAGGCCGAGGAGGCGCGCGCCGAGCTGCAGACCGAGGTGCTGCGGCTCGGGAGCGAGATCGCGTCCGCGGAGGAGGGCCTCGCGGGGCTGATGCGCGACTCCGGGGACGGAGCCGGCGACGACGACGCGGACACCGGCACCAAGAACATCACCCGCGAGCACGAGATGGCGCTCGCGGCCAACGCCCGGGAGATGCTGCTCCAGACCGAGCGCGCCCTGGAGCGCCTCGACGCGGGGACGTACGGGCTCTGCGAGAACTGCGGGAACCCGATCGGGAAGGCGCGCATGCAGGCGTTCCCGCGCGCGACCCTGTGCGTCGAGTGCAAGCAGAAGCAGGAGCGCCGTTACTGAGTGATCGCCGCGCCCGTACAGGGGCACCGGCCCATGGGGGCGCGGCCCCGCGTGCCGTACTCTCGTCCTCAGTCAGGTACGAGGTTGAGGGACTCACGTGGCAGAGGCGGAGCGCATCATCGGTACGCCGGATTCCCCGGACACGGGGGCAACCGAGCCGGAGCAGGCCGAGAAGCCGGTTCCGGAGCAGGCCGAGGAGCAGGTCCAGGACCGGCCCAAGGGCAGGCGGCGGATCGCCGCGCTGTTCGTCGTGGCCGCGCTCGCCTACGTCCTGGACCTGGGCAGCAAGCTGGTCGTCGTGGCGAAGCTCGAGCACCGCGACGCCATTCACCTCATCGGTGACTGGCTGCAGCTCGAGGTGATCAGGAACCCGGGCGCCGCCTGGGGCATCGGCGAGGCCTTCACGATCATCTTCACCCTGATCGCGGCCGCCGTGATCGTCGTGATCGCACGGCTCGCCCGCAAGCTCTACAGCACGCCCTGGGCGATCGCCCTCGGCCTGTTGCTCGGCGGGGCGCTCGGCAACCTCACGGACCGGATCTTCCGGGCGCCGGGCGTCTTCGAGGGCGCCGTGGTGGACTTCATCGCGCCGAAGCACTACCCGGTGTTCAACCTCGCCGACTCGGCGATCGTGTGCGGCGGCATCCTGATCGTGCTGCTCTCCTTCCGTGGCATCGACCCGGACGGGACCGTCCACAAGGACTGAGCGCAGGGACCGGGCATCGGTCGGAAGGCAGGGACTGAGCCCCAGGTCACGGGGCTCAGGTGCGGGAGTGTCGGTGGGCTCCTGCATACTCGATGGGTGAGCACGATTCCCGAGGTCCGCACCCTGCCCGTACCCGACGGCCTGGAGGGCGAGCGCGTAGACGCCGCCATCTCGCGCATGTTCGGCTTCTCCCGCACCAAGGCCGCCGAGCTCGCCGCCGCCGGAAAGGTCGCGGTCGACGGCTCGGTCGTGGGCAAGTCCGAGCGGGTGCACGGCGGCGCCTGGATGGAAGTGGAGATGCCGCAGGCGCCCGCCCCCGTGCAGATCGTCGCCGAACCCGTCGAGGGCATGGAGATCGTGCACGACGACGACGACATCGTCGTGATCATGAAGCCCGTCGGGGTCGCCGCCCACCCCAGCCCCGGCTGGACCGGCACCACCGTGATCGGCGGGCTCGCCGCGGCCGGGTACCGGATCTCGACGTCCGGCGCCGCCGAGCGCCAGGGCATCGTGCACCGGCTCGACGTGGGCACGTCGGGCCTGATGGTCGTCGCCAAGTCGGAGCGGGCGTACACGTCGCTGAAGCGCCAGTTCAAGGAGCGCGTCCCGGAC
This sequence comes from Streptomyces sp. NPDC051684, assembly GCF_044453445.1. Classification (NCBI taxonomy): domain Bacteria; kingdom Bacillati; phylum Actinomycetota; class Actinomycetes; order Kitasatosporales; family Streptomycetaceae; genus Streptomyces; species Streptomyces sp. NPDC051684. The sequence goes on from NZ_JBITCS010000018.1 coordinate 69,492, forward strand.
AAGCGGTACAACGCGCTGGTGCAGGGTCACCCCGACCCCATGAGCGGCACCATCGACGCCCCGATCGGGCGGCATCCGAACCACGACTACAAGTGGGCCGTGACCGCCGAGGGCAAGCCCTCCGTCACGCACTACGACCTCATCGAGGCCTTCCGTGCCGCCTCGCTCCTCGACATCAAGCTGGAGACGGGGCGCACGCACCAGATCCGCGTCCACATGTCGGCGCACCGGCACCCCTGCGTCGGCGACCTGACGTACGGCGCGGACCCCACGATCGCCAAGCGCCTCGGCCTCACGCGGCAGTGGCTGCACGCGGTGCGGCTCGGCTTCGAGCACCCGGCGGACGGCCAGTGGGTCGAGTTCGAGAGCGCCTACCCGGAGGACCTGCAGACGGCCCTGGACCGGGTCAGGGCGGAGAGCGCATGAGCACGCCCGGTCCGGCGTACGTGACCCGTGTCGTCGAGGACGAGGCGGACCGGCAGGCCTGTTTCGCCGTGCGCAAGGAGGTCTTCGTCGTCGAGCAGCGGGTTCCCGAGGACCTCGAGTACGACGCGTACGACGCCACGGCCGTGCACGTCCTGGCCGTCCGGCGGGACGGGGAGCCGCTCGGCACCGGGAGGCTGCTGACGGGCGAGGCCGCCGCCGTGAAGAACGGCGGGGCGGCGGACGTCGGAGCTCTCGGGCGGCTCGCCGTGACGAAGGCGGCGCGCGGCCTCGGCGTCGGCGCCGCGCTGGTCCGGGCCGTCGAGGACGCGGCCCGCGCGCGCGGACTCGCCGCCGTGGACCTGCACGCGCAGACGCACGCGCTGGGGTTCTACGAGCGCCTGGGATACGTCGCGTACGGGCCCGAGTTCCTCGACGCCGGCATCGATCACCGCGCCATGCGGAAGGCGCTCGTCTAGACGGTCGCGACGGCGCGGCGTCGGGTCCGCGCGGCGTCGCGGCTTCCCGTCCGCGGGTCCCAAAAGACCGGTTTGATCTGAAGCGCGTGGCACTCTTGAGGCCGGAACGCACATGATCGTCGAGTCTGGTCGGAGTCCCCGGTGGATCAATTGGCCCTGCTGTTCGTGCTGTTGCTCGGGGCCGTGCTGACCGTCCCGATCGGTGACCGGCTCGGCCTGCCGTCCCCGGTCCTGATGACCCTGCTCGGCATCGCCCTCGCGCTGATCCAGGCGGTGCCGAATGTCGACATCAACCCGGATCTGATCCTCCCGCTCGTGCTGCCACCGCTGCTCTACGCGGCCGTGCACCGCACGTCCTGGCGGCAGTTCGCGGCCAACAAACGGCCGATCTTCCTGCTCGCCGTCGCCCTGGTCTTCGTCACCACGGCCGCGGTCGCCTTCGTCGCCGACGCGATCGTGCCGGGCCTGCCGGTCGCCGCGGCCGTCGCGCTCGGCGCTCTGGTGGCGCCGCCCGACCCGGTCGCCGCGACCGCCGTCGCGGGCCAACTGGGCCTGCCCCGGCGCATGGTGTCGATCCTGGAGGGCGAAGGTCTGTTCAACGACGTGACCGCGATCGTGCTGTACCACGTCGCGATCGCCGCCGCCGTCAGCGGCACCTTCTCGATGCCGCACGCCGCGCTGGAACTCGTCCTGTCCGCGGTCGTGGCCATCGCGGTCGGCTGGGGGCTCGGCTGGGCCGCCAACAAGCTCATCGGCTATCTCGGCGACGCCACGCTCCAGATCGGCCTCACGCTGCTGATCCCCTACGCCTCGTACGTACTCGCCGAGGAGCTCAAGGGCTCGGGCGTGCTCGCGGTCCTGACCACGGCCATGTTCCTGGCCGAGCACGCATTCGACGCCGACGACGTGCTCACCAGGCTGACCGGGCGGGCCTTCTGGGACGTCGTGGACACCCTCGTCACGGGCGTCGCGTTCGGCCTCATCGGCCTGGAGGTGCACAACGTCGTGCGGACCGCGGAGGGCCGCTGGGGCGAGATGCTGGGCTGGGCGGGAGCGGTCGTCGGCGTCGTCATCGTCGTACGGCTGTTGTGGCTGCTGCCGATGACATGGGTGACGCGAAGGATGCACCTGCGGCGCGACGTCGACGAGGACATCCCGGTCAGCTGGCGAGAGACGGTCGTCATGTGGTGGGCCGGAATGCGCGGGGTGGCCTCGGTGGCCCTGGCCCTCGCCATCCCGCTGACCATGGACGACGGCTCGCCCTTCCCGCAGCGGGACGAGATCGTCTTCCTGGCGTTCGGGGTGATCATGGCGACCCTGGTGCTCCAGGGCCTGAGCCTGCCGTGGCTGGTGCGCAAGCTGGGGGTGCGCAGCGACGACACCGCCGAGCGGGAGTTCGAGCGGGAACTCGCCCTGCGGGCCGCGAAGGCGGCGAAGCGGCGGCTCAAGGAGATCGAGGAGGTCGAGGAGCTGCCGGAGGAGGTGCAGGAGCAGATGGTGCGGCGCGCCTACGACATCGGCCTGCGCATCAACCCGGAGATCGGCGCGGACGAGCGCCGCGAGAAGCAGACCAAGCGGGTCGCCCGGATCAAGCGGATCCGCCGGATCCAGGCGGAGATGATGTCGGCGGCCCGCCACGAGGTCCTCTCGGCCCGCAGCGAACCGGGCTCCGACCCGGAGGTGGTCGACCGGGTGCTCAGGAAGCTGGATGTGCGCAGTCTGCGCTAGGGCCTGTCTTCAATCTCCCGTCGTCGCCCGGAGGGCGGCGTCGCGGCGCAGACGGAAGATTGAAGACAGGCCCCAGAGATCTGCGCGGGGACCGCGTGGCGATCTAGGCTCGTGTGCATGGCACGCAACGTGATGATTACCGGAGGCGGCACGGGGATCGGTCTCGCGACGGCTCAGGCCTTCGCCGCGGAGGGCGACAAGGTGCTGTTGGTCGGGCGGCGGATCGAGGTCCTGGAGAAGGCCGATGTGCCCGGCGCGATGAAGTACCCGGCCGATCTCGGCACGGTCGAAGGGGCGCGCGGCGCCGCCGGTTTCGCGCTCGAGGCGTTCGGCGGCACGGTCGACGTGCTCGTGCACAGCGCCGGCGGGTTCGCCGGCCGCAGCGACCCGGCGCCGGAGGGAGCCGATCCGCTGGACGCCGTCGCACACGACTGGAACGCCAACTTCCGCATCAATACGCTCACTTCGGTGCTGCTCACCGAGGCGCTGCGCGAGCACCTGACCTCGCCGGGCGGCCGGATCGTCTTCGTGTCCTCCATCGCCGCCCTGCGCGGCTCGAACCAGGGCTCGTACGGCGCGGCCAAGGCGGCCCTGCACCCGTACACGTACGACCTCGCCAGGCAGCTCGGCCCGCGCGGCATCACCGTGAACGCCGTCGCGCCCGGTTACATCGAGGACACCGAGTTCTTCGGGCCCGCGATGTCCGAGGCGGAGTACCGGCGCCGGGTCGACGCCACCCTGACCGGCCGCGCGGGGACGCCCGACGACATCGCGGCCACCGTGCTGTGGCTGGCGGCGCCGGGCGGCGGCCATGTCAGCGGCCAGATCGTCCAGGTCAACGGCGGGGAGCTCCTGGGGCGTTAGAAGGGCCCTAGCCCCGGCCCGTGCGGGGAGCGCGGCCGTTGCGGCTGAGGACGTGGGCCGGGAGGGAGTCCGACTCGTCCGGGGCGACCAGGGCCGTCGCCGTGTTGATCCGCGGCAGCGCGTACGGGTGGTGATCGGTCAGCCAGCGCACCAGCTGCTCGCGGACCGTGACCCGCACCGTCCAGATGTCGTCCGCGTCCTTGGCCGTGACCAGGGCGCGGACCTGGAGCGTGCTGGGCGTCGTGTCGGTGACGGCGAGGCCCCAGTCGCGGCCGTCCCAGGCGGCGCACTCGCGCAGGATGTCGTGCAGCTTCTCGCGCATCTCGGGCACGGGCGCGCTGTGGTCGAGGTGGAAGAAGACGGTGCCGGTCATCTGGGCTCCGCCGCGCGACCAGTTCTCGAACGGCTTCGACGTGAAGTACGACACCGGCATCGTGATGCGGCGCTCGTCCCACGTGCGCACGGCGAGGAAGGTGAGGGTGATCTCCTCGACCGTGCCCCACTCGCCGTCCACGACCACCGTGTCCCCGATCCGCACCATGTCGCCGAAGGCGATCTGCAGGCCCGCGAACAGGTTGCCGAGCGTGGACTGCGCGGCGACACCGGCGACGATGCCCAGCAGGCCCGCCGAGGCCAGCAGTGAGGCCCCCGCCGCCCGGAAGGACGGGAACGTCAGGAGCATCGCGGCCACCGCGACCACGCCGACGACCGCGATGACGACGCGTTGGATCAGGGTGACCTGGGTGCGCACGCGGCGGACCCGGGCCGGATCGCGCTGGGCGGTGGCGTACCGGGCGTAGGACGACTCGACTATGGCGGAGGAGATCCGGACGGCGAGCCAGGCGGTGGCGCCGATCAGGATCAGGTTGAGCGTTTCTCCAATGGCGCCGGCGTTCCCCCTCGTGAGGTGCGCCTGGTCGTACGAGCCCCTCAGCAGCGCCGCGCAGAGCACGAGCTGGAGCGGCAGCCGGCAGCGGCGGAGCAGGCCCCACAGCGGCGTCTCGTGGTGGCGCTGGTCGGTGCGTTGCAGCAACCGGTCGACCGCCCACCCCACCAACAGCGTGAGCACGACCGAGCCACCAATGACGATCAGTGGACGCAGTACGTTCTCCATGCCACGACGGTAACCGGGATCGGACGCGGCTAACCTGCGGGGTCCTGGCACCATGGAGCCCATGAACATCATGCTTTTCCATTCGGCGTTCGGATTGCGGCCCGCCGTCGAGGCCGCCGCCGACCGGCTGCGCGCCGCCGGGCACGAGGTGTGGACCCCTGATCTCTTCGAGGGCCGCACGTTCGACACCGTCGAGGAGGGCATGGCCTTCAAGGACGAGATCGGCAAGGACGAGCTGCTCAAGCGCGCCGTCCTGGCGGCCGCGCCCTATTCGGACCGGGGCCTCGTCTACGCCGGGTTCTCGTTCGGCGCCGCGACCGCGCAGACCCTCGCCCTCGGCGACGACAAGGCGAAGGGGCTGCTGCTCCTGCACGGCACGTCCGACATCGCGGAGGGCGTCGCCGTCGACGAGCTCCCGGTCCAGCTGCACGTCGCCGAGCCCGACCCGTTCGAGACGGACGACTGGCTGACCGCCTGGTACCTGCAGATGGGCCGCGCGGGAGCCGACGTGGAGGTCTACCGGTACGCCGGGGCGGGCCACCTGTACACGGACCCCGACCTTCCGGACTACGACGCGGAGGCCGCCGAGGCCACCTGGCGGGTGGCGCTCGGCTTCCTCGAAACCCTTTAGGCCACTGGCGCGTCCGCCCGTTCGACCTTCTGGGTGCCGGTGCGGGTGCGGTACGAGCGCTGCCAGGCCGACGTCGCGTTCCGGTCCGCGCGGTCGGAGACGACGTGGAAGTCCATCTGGGCGCGCTCGGCGGTGACGTCCAGGACGCCGTATCCGTGGCGGTCCATGTCCAGCCAGCGCACGTGCCGGTTGGCCGCCTTGACGGCGCCCTCGGCGACCGTGGAGAGCGTGTCGGGGGCGACGTGCAGGATGTCGTCCAGGTTGTCGGAGGTCACCGACGTGACCACGAACTCCGTCGCGGCCGAGGGCGACAGCGGGTACGTCGCCGCCTTGACCGGCACGTCGTTGGCCCACGCCATGTGGATGTCGCCGGTCAGGAAGACGGTGTCGCGGACGGCGTTGTCGCGCAGGTGGGAGATGAGTTCGGCGCGGTCGTGCGTGTAGCCGTCCCACTGGTCGACGTTGATCGCCAGGCCCTCCTTCGGGAGGCCGAGCAGCTCGGCGAGCGGGCCGGCGATGTGGGCGGGCAGCGAACCGAAGGCGACCGGCGAGATCATCACCGAGGTGCCGACCAGCTTCCAGCGCGCGTCGGACGCGGTGAGTCCCGACTTCAGCCAGTCGAGCTGGGCGCGGCCGGTGATCGTACGTTCCGGGGAGTCCACCGAGCCGTTGCCGACGCTCGTCTGCTCCGAGCGGAACGAGCGCAGGTCGAGGAGGTGCAGGTCGGCGAGCGAGCCGAATCTGAGCCGTCTGAAGACCGTGCCGGCGGTGGACGGGCGGACCGGCATCCACTCGAAGTAGGCCTGCTTCGCGGCCCGCCGGCGCGCCGCCCAGTCGCCCTCGGTGTCCGGCGTGTGGTTCTCCGCGCCGCCCGACCAGGCGTCGTTGGCGAACTCGTGGTCGTCCCAGATCGCGATCAGCGGGTGCGCGGCCTGCATCGCCTGGACGTCGGCGTCGGTCTTGGTCTGGCCGTGCCGGGTGCGGTAGTCGGCGAGCGAGACGATCTCGTGGGTGGGCCGGTGCTGCCGGACCGTGTAGTCGGCGGTCGGGTACTCGCCCGTCTTGTACTCGTAGAGGTAGTCGCCGAGGTGCAGGACCGCGTCCAGGTCCGTGCGGGCGGCCAGGTGCCGGTACGGGGAGAAGTAGCCGGCCTCCCAGTTCGCGCAGGAGACGACGCCGAGGCGCAGCCCGTCGGGGGAGGCGTCGGTGGCGGGGGTGGTGCGGGTGCGGCCCACGGGGGAGCGGACGGCGTCCACGGAGAAGCGGAAGTAATAGGCGGTCGCCGGGCGCAGGCCCCTTACATCGGCCTTGACCGTGTGGTCGGACGCGGCGCTCGCGGTCACGGTGCCCCGGCCGACGATCCGGCGGAAGTCCTTGTCCTCGGCTATCTCCCAGCTCACCCGCGTGTCGGCGCCCTGGCCGGAGCCGGGCACCGCCGCGGCGTCCGGCGTCACACGCGTCCACAGCAGGACCCCGTCGGGCAGCGGATCGCCGGACGCGACGCCGTGCAGGAACGCGGGGGCCGCGGCGGCGTGGGCGGGAGCCCCGGCGGCGAGCGGGGCGGCGAGCGCGGCACCCGCGGCCGCGGCCTTGACGACCGTGCGACGGGTCGGGGCGTGTTCATGGAATCGACTGGTCACAGCCGGTCAGACTACTGACCGGTAGATGCAAAGAGCGGGCGAATCCGAAAGGTTCGCCCGCTCTTCATCAACCCTCGGCCACCGTCAGCCCTTCAGGGCCTTCTCGGTCGCGGTCTTGTACTCGGCCACGGTCATCGGAGCGTTCTGGCCGTCCGAACCGGTCAGCTTCTTGCCGTCCATGACCAGGCTGGGCGTGCCGGTGACCTGGTCCTTGTTGGTGTCGAAGGACTTGGACATCTTCATGGCCCAGTCGTCGTACGTGCCGTCCGTGACGGCCTTCTGGAACGCCTTGTTGCCCTTGAGCGAGTCGACGGTGTCGGCGATCTTGATCAGGTAGTCGTCGTCCTTGAACTTGTCGTCGCTCTCCTCGGGGTGGAACTTCGCCGAGTAGAGCGCCGTCTTGAAGTCGAGGAAGGCGTCCTGGCTCACGTTGAGGGCCGCGCCGAGCGCGCTCAGCGCGTTCTTGGAGCCCTCGCCGTTGGTGCCGACCTTGCCGTCGCCCGAGCTGTCGCCGTCGAGGAACGTGCCGCCGACGTACTGGAGCTTGAACTTGCCGGCCTCGACGTCCTTGTGGAGCTGCGGGCCGACGGTCTGCTCGAAGGAGGCGCAGACCGGGCAGCGCGAGTCCTCGTAGATCTTCATCGTCTTCTTGGCGTCGGCCTTGCCGATGACGACGGTCGTGCCGTCCTTGCCCGAGGTGTTCTTGGGCGCCTTCACGGCGGAGGACTTGGCGTCCATCGCCGTCTCCCAGTGGGAGGGCTTGTTGGCCTGCATCACCGCGTAGCCGACGCCGCCGGCTATCGCCAGGACCGCGACGATGGAGACGCCGACGATCGCCTGCCGCTTCGTCTTGTCCCGCTTGGCCTGGCGCTCGCGTTCGGCGCGCAGCCGCTCGCGGGCCGCGGACTTCGCCTGCTGGGTGTTGCGCTTGCTCATGGTCGTACTCCGTAGGTAAGTGACATGCGTCAAAAGGACTGCCGTGCCGGGAGCCCGAGCCGGACGTGGCTCAAGCGGCCGGGCACGGCGGCCCGCGCCGTCCTACGGAGTGCACCCAGAGCCGGGTGCGGGAGGCCGGTACGCGCGTGGCGGGGCGCGGCAGCCGGATGCCCGGCTCGCGCCGGACGGTGACCGCGGCGAACGCGATGAGCAGCGGCCGGAACGCGAAGGCGGCGACCGCGCGCAGTAGTTGGGCCAGGGCCTGCTCGCCGCGGCGCAGCCAGGCGGCCGCGAGCAGGCCGACCGCGACGTGCGCGGCGAGCAGCAGCCAGGAGGCCGCCGGGTCGGTGTGCGCGAAGAGGGCGGCGGCCCGCTCCGTGCCGCCGCCCGTCATCCGGGCCAGCGGGGTGCCCACGTTCCCGGCGCACAGCACGTCGAAGCCGAACTGGCGCAGCGGTCCTGCGACCGGGCCGCCGGCCTGTCCGTAACAGATGTGCTGGCCGGTCGTGAAGACCGTGTCGGCGGTCAGTTCCAGGGGGACGAGCAGGGCGGCGATCCGGCCGAAGCCGCGCTCGCGTCCCGCCAGCGCGTACGCGATCACGAAGACGGCCGCGGCGACGGCCGCGGCCGTCGTGAGCGGCAGCGGGGCCCGGGACAGCAGCACGTGCGACGCGACGGAGAGCGTCACGACGCATGCCGTGAACAGCGCCGCGCGCGTCACTCGTAGCTGGGTCCCGGATATGTCGTCCATCGCGGCAGAGTGTGCCATGGGTTCCTGTAGGCGACGCCTAAAGGGGCCCATTCACAGCATCCTTCACAGACCCGGGATCCGACCGTTGCGGAACAGGTCCACGAAGATCTGGTGGTCCGCACGCGCGCGTGCCCCGTAGAAGTGCGCGAAGTCGACCAGGAGGGGCGCGAAGCCCTCCTCGTCGGCGGCGATGGCCGCGTCGATGGCGCGCTCGGTGGAGAAGGGCACCAGCGACTCGCCGGACTGGTCGTCCGCCGCCGCGTGCATCGTCGCCGTCGCCCGGCCGAGGTCGGCGACGACCGCCGCGATCTCCTCCGGATCGTCGATGTCGCTCCAGTCCAGGTCCACCGCGTACGGCGAGATCTCGGCGACCAGCTGCCCGGCGCCGTCGAGCTCCGTCCAGCCCAGCCACGGGTCGGCGTGCGCCTGCAGGGCGCGCTGCGAGATGACCGTGCGGTGGCCCTCGTGCTGGAAGTAGCCGCGCACCGCCGGGTCGGTGATGTGCTGCGAGACGGCCGGGGTCTGCGCCTGCTTCATGTAGATCACGACATCGTTCTCCAGGGCGTCGCTGTTGCCCTCCAGAAGGATGTTGTACGAGGGCAGGCCCGCGGAGCCGATGCCGATGCCGCGGCGCCCGACGACGTCCTTCACCCGGTACGAGTCGGGGCGCGCCAGGGAGGCATCCGGCAGCGTCTCCAGGTACCCGTCGAACGCCGCGAGCACCTTGTAGCGCGTCGCCGCGTCCAGCTCGATGGAGCCGCCGCCCTCGGCGAAGCGGCGCTCGAAGTCGCGGATCTCCGTCATGGAGTCGAGCAGACCGAAGCGGGTCAGCGAGCGGGCGTCGCGCAGCGCCTCCAGGAGCGGCCCCTCAGCCGTGTCCAACGAGAAGGGCGGCACCTCGTCGCTCTTGGCGCCGGTCGCCAGCGCGTGGATGCGCTCGCGGTAGGCCGCCGCGTACGTGCGCACGAGGTCCGTGATCTGCTCGTCGCTCAGCGCCTTGGAGTAGCCGATCAGCGCGACGGAGGCGGCGAAGCGCTTGAGGTCCCACGTGAAGGGGCCCACGTACGCCTCGTCGAAGTCGTTCACGTTGAAGATCAGGCGGCCCGTGGAGTCCATGTACGTGCCGAAGTTCTCCGCGTGCAGGTCGCCGTGGATCCACACCCGGCTGGTGCGCTCGTCCAGGTAGGGCCCACCGTGCTGCTCCCGCTCCACATCCCCGTAGAACAGGCAGGCCGTGCCCCGGTAGAACGCGAAGGCCGAGGCCGCCATCTTGCGGAACTTGACCCGGAAGGCCGCGGGGTCGGCGGCGAGGAGCTCGCCGAACGCGGTGTCGAAGACGGAGAGGATCTGCTCGCCGCGCTGCTCAGCGGTGGGCTGCGGTTCCGACATCGCTGGGTGCCTCCTGGTGCGGGATGGTCCGGTGCGCCGTACTGACGCGTGGGACAGATGTTCTGATCTGTCCAACGCCCGACCGTACTCCGGAGTGCCCGCCCACCCGTCACCCGGCCACCGCCCCTCATCGAGACGCTGCGCGTCGCCGTAATCGTCTGCGATGTCAGTGACCGGTCGTAGACTTCCAAGCTGTCCCCCAGGCCCGCCCGTCACCCGACCACCACCCCTCAACGAGGCGCTGCGCGCCGCCCCTGTTGAATCGTGTTTTCCATTGGAGGCCCCCACCGTGTCCAAGCCGCCCTTCACGCACCTGCATGTGCACACCCAGTACTCGCTGCTGGACGGTGCGGCGCGGCTCAAGGACATGTTCAAGGCCGCCGGCGACATGGGCATGACGCACATCGCGATGTCCGACCACGGCAACCTGCACGGGGCGTACGACTTCTTCCACACCGCGGAGAAGGCGGGCATCACGCCGATCATCGGCATCGAGGCGTACGTCGCCCCGGAGTCCCGGCGCAACAAGCGGAAGGTCCAGTGGGGCCAGCCGCACCAGAAGCGCGACGACGTCTCCGGTTCCGGTGGTTACACCCACAAGACGATGTGGGCGGCGAACAGCACGGGGCTGCACAACCTGTTCAAACTGTCCTCGGACGCGTACGCGGAGGGCTGGCTGCAGAAGTGGCCGCGCATGGACAAGGAAACGCTCTCCCAGTGGAGCGAGGGCATCATCGCGTCCACCGGCTGCCCCTCCGGTGAGTTGCAGACCCGGCTGCGCCTCGGTCAGTTCGACGAGGCGGTCAAGGCGGCCGCCGAGTACCAGGACATCTTCGGCAAGGACCGGTACTTCCTGGAGCTGATGGACCACGGGATCGACATCGAGCACCGGGTCCGCGAGGACCTGCTGCGGGTCGGCAAGAAGGTCGGCATCCCGCCGCTGGTGACGAACGACTCGCACTACACGTACGCGAACGAGGCGACGGCGCACGACGCGCTGCTGTGCATCCAGACCGGCAAGAACCTCTCCGACCCGGACCGCTTCCGGTTCAACGGCACGGGCTACTACCTGAAGTCGACGGACGAGATGTACGCCATCGACTCCTCGGACGCCTGGCAGGAGGGCTGCGCCAACACGCTCCTGGTGGCCGAGCAGATCGACACGACCGGCATGTTCGAGAAGCGCGACCTCATGCCGAAGTTCGACATCCCGGAGGGCTTCACGGAGGTCACCTGGTTCCAGGAGGAGGTCCGGGTCGGCATGAACCGCCGCTACCCGGGCGGCGTCCCCGAGGACCGCCAGAAGCAGGTCGAGTACGAGATGGACATCATCATCCAGATGGGGTTCCCGGGGTACTTCCTGGTCGTCGCCGACTTCATCATGTGGGCCAAGAACAACGGCATCGCGGTGGGCCCCGGCCGTGGTTCCGCGGCCGGTTCGATCGTCGCCTACGCCATGGGCATCACCGACCTCGACCCGATCACGCACGGCCTGATCTTCGAGCGGTTCCTCAACCCCGAGCGCGTCTCCATGCCCGATGTCGACATCGACTTCGACGAGCGCAGGCGCGTCGAGGTGATCAGGTACGTGACCGAGAAGTACGGCGCCGACAAGGTCGCCATGATCGGCACCTACGGCAAGATCAAGGCCAAGAACGCGATCAAGGACTCCGCGCGCGTGCTCGGCTACCCGTACGCGATGGGCGACCGCCTCACCAAGGCCATGCCCGCCGACGTCCTCGGCAAGGGCATCGACCTCTCCGGCATCACCGACTCCTCGCACCCGCGCTACTCGGAGGCGGGCGAGATCCGGGGGATGTACGAGAGCGAGCCGGACGTCAAGAAGGTCATCGACACCGCCAAGGGCGTCGAGGGCCTGGTCCGGCAGATGGGTGTGCACGCGGCCGGCGTCATCATGTCCAGCGAGCCGATCGTCGACCACGCCCCGCTGTGGACCCGGCACACCGACGGCGTGACGATCACGCAGTGGGACTACCCGCAGTGCGAGTCGCTCGGCCTGCTGAAGATGGACTTCCTGGGCCTGCGCAACCTGACGATCATGGACGACGCCGTCAAGATGGTGCGGTCCAACAAGGGCATCGACCTGGAGATGCTCGACCTCCCGCTGGACGACCCGAAGACCTTCGAACTGCTCTGCCGCGGTGACACGCTGGGCGTCTTCCAGTTCGACGGCGGGCCGATGCGCTCGCTGCTCCGCCAGATGCAGCCCGACAACTTCGAGGACATTTCCGCCGTCTCGGCCCTGTACCGGCCGGGCCCGATGGGCATGAACTCGCACATCAACTACGCGGAGCGCAAGAACGGCCGGCAGGAGATCACGCCGATCCACAAGGAGCTCGAAGAGCCCCTGAAGGACACGCTCGGCCTGACCTACGGCCTGATCGTGTACCAGGAGCAGGTGCAGAAGGCCGCGCAGATCGTCGCGGGCTACTCGCTCGGCGAGGCCGACGTGCTGCGCCGCGTGATGGGCAAGAAGAAGCCCGAGGAACTGGCGAAGAACTTCGTCCTCTTCCAGGAGGGCGCGAAGAAGAAGGGCTTCTCCGACCAGGCGATCCAGGCTCTGTGGGACGTCCTGGTCCCGTTCGCGGGCTACGCGTTCAACAAGGCGCACTCCTCCGCGTACGGCCTGGTCACCTACTGGACCGCGTACCTGAAGGCGAACTACCCGGCCGAGTACATGGCCGCCCTGCTCACGTCGGTGAAGGACGACAAGGACAAGTCGGCCGTCTACCTCAATGAGTGCCGGCGCATGAAGATCAAGGTCCTCCCGCCGGACGTGAACGAGTCGGTGCACAACTTCGCCGCCCAGGGCGACGACGTGATCCTCTTCGGCCTGGAGGCGGTCCGCAACGTCGGGTCGAACGTGGTGGAGTCGATCGTCCGGGCCCGCAAGGCGAAGGGGAAGTTCACCTCGTTCCCCGACTACCTGGACAAGATCGAGGCCGCGGCCTGCAACAAGCGGACGACGGAATCGCTGATCAAGGCCGGCGCCTTCGATCAGATGGGACACACCCGCAAGGGCCTCACCGCACAGTACGAGCCGATGATCGACAACGTCGTGGCGGTGAAGCGCAAGGAGGCCGAGGGACAGTTCGACCTCTTCGGCGGCATGGGCGAGGGGGAGAGCGACGAGCCGGGCTTCGGCCTCGACGTCGAGTTCTCCACCGACGAGTGGGACAAGACGTACCTGCTCGCCCAGGAGCGCGAGATGCTCGGCCTGTACGTCTCCGACCACCCGCTCTTCGGCCTGGAGCACGTGCTGTCCGACAAGGCGGACGCGGGCATCGGCCAGCTCACCGGCGGTGACTTCGGGGACGGCGCGGTCGTCACCGTCGGCGGCATCATCTCGGGCCTCCAGCGCAAGATGACCAAGCAGGGCAACGCCTGGGCGATCGCGACCGTCGAGGACCTCGCCGGTTCCATCGAGTGCATGTTCTTCCCGGCGACGTACCAGCTGGTGTCGACGCAGCTCGTCGAGGACGCCGTGGTGTTCGTGAAGGGCCGCCTCGACAAGCGCGAGGACGTGCCGCGCCTGGTCGCCATGGAGATGCAGGTCCCCGACCTGTCGAACGCGGGCACCAACGCGCCGGTGATCCTCACCATCCCCGCTCTGAAGGTGACCCCGCCGATGATCAGCCGGCTCGGCGAGATCCTCACCAACCACCGGGGCGACAGCGAGGTGCGGATCAAGCTCCAGGGGCCGCGCAAGACCACGGTGCTGCGGCTCGACCGGCACCGGGTGAAGCCCGACCCGTCGCTCTACGGCGACCTGAAGGTGCTGCTCGGCCCGGCCTGCCTGACCGGCTGACCGCACCGAGACACGCGCGAGGGGCGCACCCGGACTTCCGGGTGCGCCCCTCGCTGTGTGCCAACTTCCCTGCGAGGCGCCTCAGTTGTGACCGAAGCGACGCTCGCGGTGCCTGCGGGCCACGTCGCCCGGAGTCGCCTCCACGGCCGACTTGGCCTGGGCCTCCATGGCCGAGGACCGGGCCTGCTCGTCCGGGCGGGCCTGCTCGGACGACTTCTGCTGATGGCGGTTCTGCTTACGGTTCTTGGCCATGGTGATCTGCCTCCTGCGGGGGATCTAGGGGCCAGGGCCGGCTTCAGATTCACACAGGCGGAGGAAGAACGCATTTCGGAGTATTACCGTTCGTAACGGGTGTCGGTTGTCGCGTGCCCGTCCCGGGTTCACGGCTTCCGCCACGCCGAAGATCCAGTTCGGGCCGTTAACCCCCGCGCGGTCGGGCAGACTCGAAGGAAACCCGAAGCGAAGCCGCGGGAGCCGTCCCGCGGAGCGTGTCCGGACTGTTGGCAAGTCGGCGGAAAGAGGGTGGATCCCGTGGATCGTTGCATCGTTCTGGTGGATGCCGGATATCTGCTGGGGGCCGCGGCGAGCCTGCTCGCGGGTGAGCCCTCCCGCTCCCGGATCCATGTCGACCACGCCGCCCTCATCCAGGGTCTGCGCGAACGCGCCGAGGCCGAGACCGGCCGGGAGCTGCTGCGGATCTACTGGTTCGACGGGGCGCCCGACCGGGTGCCGCAGCCCGAGCACCGGCGGCTGCGGGTGATGCCGCGGGTCACCGTCCGGCTGGGCGCGCTGACCCGGAGCGACGGGCGGTGGGCGCAGAAGGGCGTCGACGCGGCGATGCACGCGGAGCTGACCGAGCTGGCCCGCAACCGGGCCTGCTCGGACATCGTGCTCGTGACCGGGGACGGGGACCTGCTGCCCGGCATGATGGCCGCCAAGGAGCACGGTGTCGCCGTCCACCTGTGGGCCGTGCAGGCCGCCGACGGGGACTACAACCAGTCCGAGGACCTGGTCGCCGAGGCCGACGAGCGGCGGGTGCTCGACCGGGCCTGGATCACCAAGGCGGTACGCGCCAAGGAGCTCGGCGGGATCTGCGCCCCGCCGCCCGTGCCGCGCCCGGAGATCGCCGCGATTCTGTCCGCGCCGCTGCCCGAGTCGGCGCTCTCCTCCGCGGGGCGTCCCGTGGAGGAGCCGGGGGAGGCGGCGCCCAGGCAGCACGACCCGGCCGCGGGCGGTGAGAACGGTGCGGTGGCTTCGGCGGCGTCGGCCTCGGAGGAGGAGCGGGTCGGGGCCGGCAAGGGCGTTCCCACGCCCAAGGACCTCGCCGCGCTGCGCGGTCCCGGGGCGCAGGTCGCCCAGCATCCCGCGAACGCGACGCTGCGGTGGTCGTCCGACAAGGGGTGGGTCGAGCGGCCCGGAGGCGGCGGGGAGCCCGCCGATGTGGCGTCCCTGCCGACGTTGGCGCAGCTCACCACGGCCGAGCAGCGGTGGGCCGACCGCGAGGAGGACATCACCGCGATCGGCGGGGACCCGTACGAGGTCGGGCAGGTGTTCGCGCGGCGGTGGCGGGAGCGTCTTGGGGACCAGGTGCAGTTGCAGAAGCTTTCGACCATGTATCCGCGGGTGCCGCACCGGATCGACGGCGAGCTGTTGCGGTACGCGGCCAGGTTCGGGCTGCTCGCGCACAAGGACGACCAGATCGACGAACACGACCGGTATGCGATCCGGGCGGGCTTCTGGCGGGAGATCGACATCCGCACGGCCGAGCATGCGGCTGCCGCCGATTAGCCGTCACCGTGGTTGCGGCCTCGGGGCTCTGCCCCGGACCCCGCTGCTGCGGAGATGGTGCGACCGGGGCCGGGGCGGAGCCACGCGTGGGAAATGTCCCGCCCCGCGTGCAATCGTGAACGCCGGACCCCGTAGGCTCGTTCCTCGTGAGTATGCGCACCGATGACGTTGCCCCGAAGCGTAATGCGGGCGCTGTCGTGTGCGCGGTGCGAGGGCTCAAGAAGACGTATCCGGCCTCGCGCGGGCGCCGCGGCACCCCCGGCACCCCGGAGCTGCGGGCCACCGACGACGTACGGCTCGACATCGGGCGCGGCGAGATCTTCGGGCTCCTCGGGCCGAACGGCGCGGGCAAGTCCACCCTCGTACGGCAGCTGACCGGCCTGATGCGCCCCGACTCGGGAAGCGTCGAGATCCTCGGGCACGACATCGTGCGGCACCCCGAGCGCGCCTCCCGGATCCTCGCCTACCTCGGGCAGGAGTCGACCGCGCTGGACGAGCTGACCGTCGCGCTGGCCGCCGAGACCACCGGGCGGCTGCGGGGACTCTCCCTGAAGGACGCGCGCGCCGCGCGCGACGAGGTGCTCGAAGAGCTGGGGCTCACCCCGCTCGCCGCCCGCCCGATCAAGAAGCTGTCCGGCGGCCAGCGCCGGCTCGCCTGTTTCGCGGCCGCGCTCGTCGGTGAGCGGCCGCTGCTCGTGCTCGACGAGCCGACCACCGGCATGGACCCCGTGGCCCGGCGCGCCGTATGGTCCGCCGTGGACCGCCGCCGTGCCGAGCGCGGCACCACCGTGCTGCTGGTCACCCACAACGTGATCGAGGCCGAGACGGTGCTGGACCGCGTGGCCGTGCTCGACCAGGGCCGCGTGATCGCCTGCGACACCCCGGCCGGCCTCAAGGAACGCGTCGCCGGCGAGGTGCGCGTGGAACTCGTGTGGCGCCAGGAGGCTCCGGTGCAGCTCGACGAGGTGGCGCGGCTGCGCGCGCACGCCGTTGAATCCGGGCGGCGCTGGTCGCTGCGGCTCGCTCCGGACGCGGCCCGCTCCGCCGTCGCCGCCGTCACCGGCGGACCGGCCTTCGACTTCCTGGACGACTTCACGCTCGCGACGCCGAGCCTGGAGGATGTGTACCTGGCGCTCGGCGGAAGCCGCAGCGGCGTGAAGGGCCTGGTGAAGGCGTGAGTGTCATTCCCGTCGAGGCGGCTCCGGCCCGCCAGGCGTCCGCGCCCGAGGAGACCGAGGAACTGCTCGCGCCGCGGGCCCGTTTCCTGCCCTCGCTCGCTGCCGTCTACCGGGCGCAGCTCAGCCGGGCCCGCGTGGCCCGGATCCCGCTCCTGTTCGTGGCGACGTTCCAGAGCATCGGCATCATGATCCTGATGCGCGGCGTCGTCGGCCAGGGCGGGCGTGAGGCGCAGGCCGTGGTGGCCGGGTCCGCGGTGCTCGTCGTCGCGTTCGTCGCGCTGAACCTGCTCGCCCAGTACTTCGGGCAGCTGCGGGCGGCCGGCGGCCTCGACCACTACGCGACGCTGCCGGTGCCGCCCGCCTCCGTGGTGCTCGGCGCCGCGGGCGCGTACGCCTCGTTCACCGTGCCGGGGACCGTGGTCACCGCGGTCGTCGGCTGTGTGATGTTCCAGCTGCCGCTCGCCCACCTGTGGGTGCTGGTCGCGGTGATCCCGCTGGCGGGCGCCGCCCTCGCCGGTCTTGGCGCCGCGCTCGGGCTGCTCGCGCCCCGGCCGGAACTGGCCACGCTGCTCGGCCAGTTGGGCATGTCCGCGGCGCTGCTGCTCGGCGTGCTTCCGGCCGACCGGATGCCGGAGTTCGTGCAGTGGGCGCGGGACCTGCTCCCGTCGACGTACGGGGTCGAGGCGTTCGCGCGGACCTTCGCCGAGCACCCCGACTGGGGCGTCGTCCTGCTCGACCTGGGCGTCTGCGCGGCCGTCGGCGTCGCCTCGCTGGCCGTGGCCACGTGGGCGTACAGGCGGGCCGCCGTCCGCTAGGACCTGCCTGGAGTTCCCCCGCGGCGTCGCAACGCTGGGCACGCACGCTCGCTGCGTTGCCGGAGCGCCCGAATAGCTCCGCTATTAGGGCGCTCCGGCGCCTTGCGATCGCACGCACCCAGCGCCGCTCCTTGCTCCACGGGGGAACTCCAGGCAGGCCCTGACGCGCCGCACAGCGACGCCTGGCACGATGGCAGGGTGACCGCACCGCTGACACCGCCACCCCATCAGCCCCCGCACAACAACGGGCACAGCGACCCCTGGCAGGCCCCCGACCCCATGACCGGACATCTGCCGCCCGCGCCCGCCGCCCCGCAGGAGCACGAGGAGGACGGTCCGGGGCTCCGGGCCGAACTGCGCGAGGCCGCCGTCGTGACGGTCGGCGTCGCGGTGGTGGGGCTCGCGCTGGGCGCGCTGTGGCTGTGGCTCGCGCCCCGGGTCCCGCTGGTCTCGGACGCCTCGGCGGTCTACCTCAAGGACACCGAGGGTGAGCAGGCCATCGGCATCGACGGCACGTTCGCCCTGCTCGGTCTCGCGTTCGGCGCCGTCACCGGCGCCGCCGTCTTCCTGTGGCGCAGGCGCGGGGGCGTACCGCTGGTCGTGGGGCTTGCCCTGGGCAGCCTGCTCGGCGGGGTGCTCGCCTGGCGCTTCGGCATCTGGCTCGGGCCGACGCAGAACGTCGCCGCGCACGCCAAGGAGGTCGGCAAGGGCGTGGTGTTCGACGCCCCCCTGGAGCTGAACGCCAAGGGGGCGCTGCTGGCGTGGCCGCTGGCCGCGCTGGTGGTGCACCTGGGCCTCACCGGCCTGTTCGGGCCGCGGGACCCGGACCCGTACTTCGCGACGCCGTACGGGCCGCAGAGTGACGGCTCCGCCACGCCCACGGCCCCGTAGGCTCAGCCGTACCGTTACGGACGCGGGGCCCCGCCCCGGGCCCCGCTGCTCAATCGCCGCAGGGGCTTGACAGCCGATTCCTCGGCCAGATAGTCCGCCGGGCCCTCGTCGCTCACCAGGCGTGCCAGCCGGTTCGGGACGTCGAAGCCGATCAGGACGATCACCACGAGCGTGAGGGCGAACGCCAGGATCGCCAGGGACTGGCCGAGCGACATACCGGAGGCGAGCCGCGCGCCGAGCACCGGCGCGACCGCGCCGCCGAGGGCCCCCACGTTGTACGTGAAGCCGAGGGACGCCGCGCGCGTCTCGGTCGGGAAGTGGCCCGCGATGTACTTCGGGAGCAGGCCCGAGATGCCCTGCATGCAGGCGAGCATGCAGAACAGCAGGATGCCGAGC
The DNA here is from genome assembly GCF_044453445.1 of Streptomyces sp. NPDC051684. Taxonomy (NCBI): domain Bacteria; kingdom Bacillati; phylum Actinomycetota; class Actinomycetes; order Kitasatosporales; family Streptomycetaceae; genus Streptomyces; species Streptomyces sp. NPDC051684. The sequence continues at coordinate 88,344 of NZ_JBITCS010000018.1, forward strand.
CCCACCGGGCTGTCCTGGACCGCGAACACCGGGAAGACGAAGGCGAGGCCGACGAGCAGCGTCACCGCGTACGCGCGCCGCGTGCCGAACCGGTCGCCGACGAAGCCCGCCACGACACAGCCGACGGCCGTGCCGAAGCCCGCCCAGAACAGCGCGTCGGTGACCTCGGAGGGGGAGTAGCCCAGCTCGGTCTTCAGATACGTCGGCAGCAGCGCCTGCACCGGCCAGCTGTAGAGGAACGCGCAGAACACGGTCACGGTCAGCGCCACGTACAGCAGCCACCGCTTGCGGCCGCCCAGCTGGACCGTGAAGGCCAGCAGACAGACCGCCGCCACCACGGACAGCAGCGGCACCGCGCCCCCGCCGAGCGGCGTGAACACCGCGAACAGGGCGCCCGTCGCCACGACCACGAGCACCGTGTTGACGGTCGCGAGGCGGCGCGTGGCGAACAGCGGCCGGAACGGGTTCGGCCGCTCACCCGCGTCGGCGACCTGCTCCTGCCACTCCTCCGCCTCGGGCAGCGCCCGCCGCACCCACAGCGCGACCGCCACGGGGAACAGGCCGATGTAGAACAGCCAGCGCCACCCGTGACCCGGGACCACCAGCTCGTACACTTCGGCCGCGAGGACGCCGCCGAGCGAGAAGCCGGAGATCAGGAAGCCGGACGCGCGGTTGCGGAGCTTCGCGGGCCAGCTCTCCAGGACGTACGTGGCGCTCGCGCTGTACTCGCCGGCCATGCCCATGCCGATCAGCAGGCGCGCGGTGAACAGGCTCGTGTAGTCCCAGGCGAAGCCGCAGGCGAAGGTGCCGAAGGAGTAGAGCACGATCGAGACGACCATCGCGGCCTTGCGGCCGAAGCGGTCGCCGAGCGCGCCGAGGACCGCGCCGCCCAGCCAGCGCGTGATGAACGCGCCGGAGACCAGGCTCGCCTGCTCGACCCCTGACAGGCCGAAGTCGTCGCCGATCTCGGTCAGGACGAGGGTGATCAGGACGAAGTCGAAGCCGTCGAGGAAGTAACCGATCCAGGCGGCGAAGAAGGACTTCCACCGGGCGGGACCGATGTCCCGGTACCAGGGTTCCCGCACGGCCGTCGTCACAGCAGGCCCGCTTCGACCAGGTGGCGGCGGACGTACGAGAACTCGGCCTCGCCGAGTGGGATCTGCGGCGCGGCCGTGGCGGGGCAGTCGATGACGCCCCGCAGGTGCACGGCGGCCTTGAACGCGCCGAGCGCGGAGGACGAGCCGCCCATGACGGCCGGGTCGCCAGCGTCCGTGATCGCGAAGAGCGCGGCGAGGCGGTCCTGCTCGGCGCGGGCCGCGTCCCAGTCGCCGGCGCGCGCGGCCTCGTAGAGGCAGACGTAGCCGTGCGGGTCCACGTTGCCGAGGCCCGGGACGACGCCGTCGACGCCCGCGAGGAGGGCGCCGTCCACGGTCAGCTCGGCGCCCGTGAACACCGAGAACGTGGGGGCGGCGGCGCGCAGTGGGGCGAGCAGGCGGCGCAGTGAGCCCTCGTCGCCGCTGGAGTCCTTGAGGCCCGCGAGGGTGCCGTCGGCGGCGAGTTCGAGGATCGTGTCGCGGCCGAGCTTGCTGTGCACGGCGACCGGGATGTCGTACGCGAACAGGGGCAGGTCCGCGCCGGAGCGGATGCGGCGGAAGTGGTTCGCGATCTCGGCCGGGTGGGTGCGGGTGTAGAACGGCGCTGTGGCCACGAGCGCGTCGGCGCCCGCCTTCACCGCGTCCTGGGCTCGCTCCAGGACCCGGGCCGTGGTCGTCTCGATGACGCCGGCGAGGACCGGGACCCGGCCCGCCGCCGCGTCGACCGCGGCCTCCAGGGCGGTGCGGCGCTGGGCGTCCGTGAGGTAGGCGGTCTCGCCGCTGGAGCCCAGCATGAAGAGGCCGTGCACCCCGGCGCCGATGAGGTGCTCGGCGAGCCGCCGCACCGAGGCGACGTCGACCTCTCCCTCGGCGGTGAGCGGGGTCACGAGCGGCGGTACGACGCCCCGGAAGGGGGCGGGGAGCGGGGCTCGGAGAGTCATGGCGGTGGTCTCCAGGGTTAACCGAAAGTGTACGGAGGTGGGACGTAGGATGTCCTATGTCTTGGAGGTGACAGTGCTCCACCGTCACGCACACTGTCAAGGGTTCGAAGAGTCGGGCAGAGCACAGGAAAGATCACAGGAGGGGCCTGGATGCGAGCGCTGGTCGCGGACGACGCGCAGCAGAAGATCAAGGAATTCATCGTCGAGGGCGGCCTCGGACCCGGCGACCCGCTGCCGACCGAGACCGAGCTGATGGAGCGGTTCTCGGTCAGCCGCAACTCGCTGCGCGAGGCCCTGAAGTCGTTGCAGGCCAAGCACATCGTCGAGATCCGGCGCGGGTTCGGGACGTACGTCGGGTCGATGTCCCTGGAGCCGCTGATCGACGGGCTCGCGTTCCGCACCGTCGTCGGGCACCGCAGGGGCGAGGACAGCCTGCTGGAGCTGCTTCAGATGCGGGAGGCGCTGGAGGCGGGCCTGATGAGCAGCCTCGTCGGGCGGCTCGGCGAGGTGGAACTCGACGTGCTCGACGGGCTCGTACGGCGGATGCACGAGGAGGTCGAGGGGCACGGGGCGATCGACGCCGCGACCGACCGGGAGTTCCATCTCGCGCTGTACGGGCCGCTGGCGAACCGGCTGCTCAGCGAGTTGCTCGACGCTTTCTGGAGCGCCTTTCACCAGTCGCGGGCGCAGGACATCGGGCGCGCCCCCGAGGACGCGGACGGCGCGGAACTGGCCCGGATGCACGGCCGGATCGTCGACGCCGTGCGGGCCGGGGACGCGGAGGCCGCGGAGGCCGCCGTGCATTCGCACTTCGACGACATCCGCGGCCGGTTGAGCGCGCGCTGAGCCTCGGGCGTTGTTTCAGGCGTTCCTCAGGCGGGCCGTCGCCCGTGGTTGGCCTTGCCCTTCTTGATCCGCCACTTGCGCTTGCGTGTCTTCTTCGACATGTCCTCGGTACTTAGCCGAAGCGGCGGGGTACGTCGAGGGGTCACGCACGCCCGACGGGCGCGAGGACGGCGTCCGTGAGCGCCGCGAGGTCACCCGGCGCGAGCTCGACCTCGAGGCCGCGGCGCCCCGCCGAGACGCAGATCGTGTCGTGCTTCTCGGCGGAGGAGTCGATGACCGTGCGCAGCTTCTTGCGCTGCCCGAGCGGCGAGATGCCACCGCGTACGTACCCGGTCGTGCGCTCCGCGAGCGCCGGGTCGGCCATGGTGGCGCGCTTGCCGCCGACCGCCGCCGCGAGCGCCTTCAGGTCCAGCTGGCCCGCCACCGGCACGACGCCGACGACGAGCGCGCCGTCCACGTCCGCGACGAGCGTCTTGAACACCCGGTCGGGGGACACGCCCATCGCCTCCGCGGCCTCCTCGCCGTAACTGGCGTGCGCGGGGTCGTGCTCGTACGAGTGGACCGCGAAGGAGGTGCCCGCGGCGGTGAGGGCGACGGTGGCGGGGGTGCCGCCGGACGGGCTCTGCTGCTTCTTGGCCTTCTTCGCCAACGTGCCGCTTCCCTACGTGAGTTGAATGACGCGAGTTGGGTGCCTGCCGTCAGTTGAGACTGGTCGACTGCCGGGTCAGCTCCGTCGCGGGCAGCGAGGGCAGATGGCGGATGATCGCCGTCTCCGCGCGCAGCAGCGTCAGCTCCTCGCGCAGCCGGGACGCCACGTCGTCGGCCTGCAACAGATGCTGCTTCGTCGGTACGTCGAGGACCGCGGCCGCCGCGACCAGGTACGAGACCACGGACGGCTCGTCCGGCAGCTCCGCGCCCGTCGTCAGCGAGCGCTCACGGGCGCCCGCGAGCCGCTTCTGGTACGAGCGGAACGCGCGCAGCACGCCCTCCGCGAGGGCGCCCGCCTCCTCGCCGTCCTCCTCGTCCAGCTCCTCCACCTCGGCCGTCAGATACGGGCCCGAGGCGTCGACCGAGTGCAGCTGCACGCGGCGCGTGCCGGTGGCGAGCACCTCGAAGCTGCCGTCCGCGCGCTCCCTGATCGTCGCGGCGTCCGCGATGCAGCCGACGGCGTGGAAGGACGCGATCGGGTCGTCGCCGAAGCCCGCGGCCGGCCCGGCGCCCGCCTCCTTGGTCGTCACCTCGTCGGGCATTCCGGGCGCACTGGGCGCGACCTCATGGCCGTCGCGGATCGCGACGACCACGAACTGGCGGGGCTCCTCCGAGGTGGACGGTTCGGTGTCGGGCTCCGACGGATCGTCGGGCGACGCCTTCAACAGGTCGCGCATCATGGCGCGATAGCGCTCCTCGAACACGTTCAGCGGGAGCACGAGTCCCGGGAACAGCACCGAGTTGAGCGGGAACAGCGGAAGTCGGACGGTGGTCACGTCGGTCAAGCGTAATGGTCGTCGGACCTGGGTGGTCCGCCGCGCAGCGGCATCGTCGCCGCGACCTCCAGTCGGACCTGTCCGCGCAGCTCCATGAAATGGCCCAGCGGGTCGTCCGTGAGCCGGTCCCAGGGGAACGTGGTCGCGTACGGGCCGATGAGCCGCAGCTGCTCCAGGGCGTCGTCCCAGCGTTCGAGTTCGACCAGTACGCAGGTCAGCAGGTTGCGTATCTCGGCGGGCCAGGGGTCCGCCGGCTCGTACGAGCGGGACAGTTCCGCGGCGAGGTCGGCGGCGGCGTCGAGGCGGGCACGCGGGATGCCGGTCTTCGGGGCGCCGGAGGTCAGATACGCGAGCGCCGCGCGGGCCGGGAGCGCCTTGAGGAGCGAGCCCGGCAGGGCGTCCTGCGCGGCGCGCTCCGCGAAGTCGAAGCATTCGCGGTGCGAGCCGTACCAGGCGGCCGACAGATAGCGCAGGGCCGCGACGTGGCAGCCGTAGTGGTGCGGGGAGCGGCGCACCGCCCGCGCCCACAGCTGCTCGAACTCCGTGTGCGGGGCGTTGGTGCCGCGGGCGTGGTCGAGAGCTATGCGCCAGGGGACCGGGTCGCGGGGGTCGGACTCGGCGGCGGCCAGGATCAGCGGCGTGACCTCGCGCAGCAGCTCGGCGTGGGCGGGCGCGGCGAGGGCGCGGCTGACGGCGAGTTCGGCCTTGACCAGGAGCAGGTCGGGGTCGTGCGGCGAAGCCTGCTGCCAGGCCTCGAACCACTCGGGGCGGGCGGCGGCGAACGAGGCGAGGCGCTGCACGGCGCGGTCCCGGTTCTCCCACTCGGCGGCGTCGCGGGTCTCGGCGAGGGCCTTCGCGGCGGGGCCGTACTCGCCGCGGCCCGCGGCGACGAGGGCGGGGGCGAGGCGGTCGTCCGGGGCGTCGAGCAGCAGCTCCTCGTCCGTGGGGAGACCGAGTCCCAGGGCGGAGGTGTGGCGGAACATGCGGGTGGTGCGTACGAAGGCGCGCAGGAATGGCACGGTGGGATGACGGTCGAGGTGGGCGGAAGGTTGCACGGTCCGCGCCGCTATTTGCCGTGTCGTGACTGGGGCCGTCGTCACCGTTGCCCCGCGCCGGGGTTTCGGGGCTCTGCCCCGGACCCCGCTGCCTCTCGTCCCAGAGCGGGGCTTGATGTGGGTCAGCTTCTGCACGGGTCAGCTTCTGCGGAGCATGCGTGTTGCGCCTGCTGCCACCGTCGTCGCCAGGATCCAGCCCAGGAGGACCAGGGCCGCCGAGGCCCACAGCCAGGGGCCGCTGAGTTGCCAGCTGGCGGCCTGGCCGAGGTCGATGACGGGGAGGAGCAGGTCGAGGGTGAACAGGGCCGGGTCCCAGACCGGTCCCTCGCCGGGCTTGATGCGGGGGTGGGGCGCCTGCGAGAAGGCGACCGCGCTGAGCGCCCAGAGGACCGCCATCCACAGCGCGGCCCGCCCGGGCCGGTATCCGTACGCCACCGTCCAGTCCTGGACGTAGCCCCACACCTTCGCCGCGAGCGGCAGTGTCTCGCGGCGCCTGCGCTGCTTGGCGAGCAGCACCTCGCGGGCGTCGGAGTCCTCGCCGCTGTTGCGCAGCACCGTGGCAAGACACTCGTACGGCTCCGGGCTGTACTCGGGGGTCGCGGCCGCCAGCCAGTCGAGGCGGCGGGCGAGGGGGAAGGAGCCGATCGGGATGAGGTTCTCGTACTGGAAGCCGCCGAGACGGAGCTGGCCGGGACCGGGCCAGCTCGTCGACCTGTCGACCAGGTTGGTGGCCCGCGCTCCGGAGAGCACGATCCGCCCGCGCTCCGGCTTCGCGCACAGGAAGCGCAGCTCAGGGGTCTGGACGCGGCGCATCGAGACCTCCTGCTCGTTGTCCATCGTGAAGCGCGCCGAGTCCAGGTCGACCGCGTCGCCGAACCGGCCGTCGTCGAGCCGCATCCCGCCCACGCACTCGAAGCGCTGCACGCGGGTGCCGCGCGCGGGCGTCCCGCCGCCGTTCTGGAGCGGGCCGCCGAGCGCGGCGGGGCCGAGGTACAGCGTCCGCTCGACCGACATCTGCGGGGCGTTCAGGGCCCGCCGCCCCCGGGCGTTGCGCAGCCGGCTGCCCCGCAGCGACAGCGAGACGCCCACTGTCGCGCCGCGCAGGCTCAGCTCGCCGTGCGTCTCCAGCAGCTCGGCCTGGAGGTCCTGGCCGACCGTGAGCCCGTCCGCCATGATCGACTTTCCGCGCCGGTCGCCGAACACGACGGCCTGGTTGAGCAGCAGGTCCGTGCCGATGTGCGCGTCCGTGAGCCGGACCCCGTTGTGGAAGCGGCAGCGGGCGAGGTGCAGATCGCCCTCCGTGTGGACCCGGGCGCCCTCCAGGCGCGGCACCGAGCAGTCGATGAGCCGCACCGTCGTGAAGTGCGCCTCCGGCAGGAGCACCTCCTTCTCGAAGCGGCAGCCCTGCATCTCCAGGTACGGGACGACGTTGCCGCCCGCGAGGTCGAAGACGTCCGTGATCTGCACGCCCTGGAGCTTGAGCGAGGAGACCCGGCCGTCGAGGGCGGGCGGGCCGTCGAGCAGCAGCCACGCCGCGATGCGCGCCCGCACGCTGCGCTCCGGGCCCCAGGGGTGGCCGCCGTGCGGATCGTCCCGCTCGCCGTCCCCGGTGCGCAGGTCGTAGACGCTTCCGTTGCGGAACGCCTGCCACATGCCCACCTCGGTGGCGGTCAGCCCGTCCGGCACATCACCGTTGCCGTTGCCGGTCGTCCCCTCGACCACGACTGTTCTGCCTTCCCCGCGCGACCCCTGGTTCGTACAACTGTTCATGCCCGCTGTGTGACCGTCTGAACGCCGGTGGTCAGCTCACCTGCCGCGATATCAGCCACTGATACAGGGCGCCGGGCGTCAACCCGCATCTGCGAGAATTGTTCTGTGATCTCTCGAATCGATCTGCGCGGCGCCGCCCTCCCCGAGGGCCAGGCCCTGCGCTCGCTGCTGCCCCGAGCCGACTTCGACGTCTCGGCCGCCCTGGAGAAGGTGCGTCCGATCTGCGAGGACGTGCATCATCGTGGCGACGCGGCGCTGATCGAGTACGGGGAGAAATTCGACGGAGTGAAGCTGTCGGCGGTCCGGGTTCCGGCCGAGGCCATCGCCAAGGCACTCGCCGATCTCGACCCCGCCGTGCGCGCCGCCCTGGAGGAGTCGATCCGCCGGGCCCGCATCGTCCACCGCGAGCAGCGCCGCTCCAGCCACACGACGCAGGTCGTGCCGGGCGGCTCCGTCACCGAGAAGTGGGTGCCGGTCGAGCGCGTCGGCCTGTACGCGCCCGGCGGCAGGTCCGTCTACCCGTCGTCCGTGATCATGAACGCCGTGCCGGCGCAGGAGGCGGGCGTCGAGTCCGTCGCCCTGGCCTCGCCGCCGCAGAAGGAATTCGGCGGCCTGCCGCACCCGACGATCCTCGCCGCGTGCGCGCTGCTCGGCGTCGACGAGGTGTACGCGGCCGGGGGCGCCCACGCCGTCGCCATGTACGCGTACGGCACCGAGTCCTGCGCCCCGGCGAACATGGTGACCGGCCCCGGCAACATCTGGGTGGCCGCCGCCAAGCGCTACTTCACGGGCCGTATCGGCATCGACGCCGAGGCGGGCCCGACGGAGATCGCGGTCCTCGCGGACGCCACCGCTGACCCGGCCCACGTCGCGTCCGACCTGATCAGCCAGGCCGAGCACGACCCGATGGCCGCCGCCGTCCTCGTCACGGACAGCGCGGAGCTGGCCGCCGCCGTGGAGCGGGAGCTGGAGCCGCAGGTCGCCGCCACCAAGCACATCGAGGACCGGATCGTGCCCGCCCTCAAGGGGCAGCAGTCCGCGATCGTCCTCGTCGACTCGCTCGACGACGGCCTCAAGGTCGTCGACGCGTACGGCGCCGAGCACCTGGAGATCCAGACCGCCGACGCCCCGGCCGTGGCCCAGCGGGTGAAGAACGCGGGCGCGATCTTCGTCGGCGCGTGGGCGCCGGTCTCGCTCGGCGACTACGCCGCCGGGTCCAACCACGTCCTGCCGACCGGCGGCTGCGCCTGCCACTCGTCCGGCCTGTCCGTCCAGTCCTTCCTGCGCGGCATCCACATCGTCGACTACACGAAGGACGCCCTCGCCGAGGTCGCGGCCACCGTGGTGACGCTCGCCGACGCAGAGGACCTCCCGGCGCACGGCGCCGCCATCAAGGCCCGCTTCGGGTGGAAGGTACCGAACAGCAAGTGACCAGGATCGACGACCTTCCCGTACGCGAGGAACTGCGCGGCAAGTCCCCGTACGGCGCACCGCAGTTGGACGTCGCCGTCCGGCTGAACACGAACGAGAACCCGTACCCGCTGCCCGAGCCGCTCGTGGCGCGGATCGCCGAGCGGGTCGCCGACGCGGCCCGCGAGCTGAACCGCTACCCGGACCGGGACGCGGTTGAGCTGCGCACCGAACTCGCCAGGTACCTGACCCGGACGACCGGGTACGAGGTCACGTACGAGCAGGTGTGGGCGGCCAACGGGTCGAACGAGGTGCTCCAGCAGCTCCTCCAGGCATTCGGCGGCCCCGGCCGGCTCGCGCTCGGCTTCGAGCCCTCGTACTCGATGCACCCGCTGCTGGCCCGCGGCACCAACACCGGCTGGGTGAGCGCCCCGCGCCGCGCGGACTTCTCGCTGGACGTCCCGGCCGCCGTCGAGGCGATCCAGACGCACCGGCCGCACGTCGTCTTCATCACCAGCCCCAACAACCCGACGGGCAACGCGGTGGCGGCCGAGGACGTCCTCGCGCTGTACGAGGCCGCCGGGCGGGACGCGATGGTGATCGTCGACGAGGCGTACACCGAGTTCAGCCACGGCACCTCGCTGCTGTCCCTGCTCGAAGGACGGCCGAATCTCGTCGTCTCGCGGACGATGTCCAAGGCCTTCGGCGCGGCCGGGCTCCGGCTCGGCTACCTCGCCGCCGACCCGGCCGTGGTCGACGCCGTCCAACTGGTGCGGCTGCCCTACCACTTGTCGGCCGTGAACCAGGCGACGGCGCTCGCCGCCCTGGAGTACACCGACACGCTGCTCCAGTACGTGGAGCAGCTGAAGGCCGAGCGCGACCGCGTGGTCACGGAACTGGAGGACCTCGGCTTCGAGGTCACCGTCGCCGACGCCAACTTCATCCAGTTCGGCGTCTTCGAGGACCCGCACGCCGTCTGGCAGTTCATCCTCGACCGCGGCGTCCTGATCCGGGACAACGGTGTACCCGGCCGCCTGCGCGTCACCGTAGGCACACCCGAAGAGAACGACGCGTTCCTGGACGCGGCCCGTGAAGTCAAGAAGGAGTTCGGCGCATGAGCCGCATCGGACGCGTGGAGCGCACCACCAAGGAGACCTCGGTCCTCGTCGAGATCGACCTCGACGGCACCGGAAAGGTCGATGTCGCGACCGGGGTCGGCTTCTACGACCACATGCTCGACCAGCTCGGCAAGCACGGCCTGTTCGACCTCACGGTGAAGACCGAGGGCGACCTCCACATCGACTCGCACCACACCATCGAGGACACCGCCCTCGCGCTCGGCGCCGCCTTCAAGCAGGCGCTCGGCGACAAGATCGGCATCTACCGCTTCGGCAACTGCACGGTGCCGCTGGACGAGTCCCTTGCACAGGTGACCGTCGACCTGTCCGGCCGCCCGTACCTCGTGCACACCGAGCCCGAGAAGATGGCGCCGATGATCGGCGAGTACGACACGACGATGACCCGGCACATCCTGGAGTCCTTCGTCGCGCAGGCCCAGATCGCGCTGCACGTCCACGTCCCGTACGGGCGCAACGCGCACCACATCGTGGAGTGCCAGTTCAAGGCCCTCGCGCGCGCCCTGCGCTACGCGAGCGAGATCGACCCGCGCGCCGCCGCCGCGGGCATCCTCCCGTCCACGAAGGGCGCGCTGTGAGTGGCCTTGCCGCGGTACTGATCTTCGTCGGCCTCTTTCTGGCCGGCGGGGCCTGGTCCTTCTGGAAGCAAGAACTGCCCAAGAGCGTCGTGGTGCTGATGGGCATCGGTTCCGCGATGTGTCTCGTCGCCGGAATCCTGCGGTTGGAGTGGCTCTACTGATGTCGGCCGGCAAGAACAAGAGCGTCGTCGTCTTCGACTACGGCTTCGGGAACGTGCGCTCCGCCGAGCGCGCCCTTGCCCGCGCGGGCGCCGACGTCGAGATCACCCGCGACTTCGACAAGGCCATGAACGCCGACGGGCTGCTCGTGCCCGGCGTCGGCGCGTTCGCCGCCTGCATGAACGGTCTGAAGGAGGCGCGTGGCGACTGGATCGTCGGCCGCCGGCTGTCCGGCGGGCGCCCCGTGATGGGCATCTGCGTCGGCATGCAGATCCTGTTCGCGCGCGGCATCGAGCACGGTGTGGAGGCCGAGGGCCTCGACGAGTGGCCCGGTGTCGTCGAACCGCTGAAGGCCGATGTCGTCCCGCACATGGGCTGGAACACCGTGGAGGCCCCGCAGGACTCCCAGCTGTTCGCCGGTGTGAACACCGACGAGCGCTTCTACTTCGTGCACTCCTACGCCGTGCAGAACTGGGAGCTCGAAGTCCGCAACCCCACTATGCGCGCGCCCAAGGTCACCTGGTCCACGCACGGCGGCCCGTTCGTCGCCGCCGTCGAGAACGGCGCGCTGTGGGCGACGCAGTTCCACCCCGAGAAGTCCGGCGACGCCGGAGCGCAGCTGCTGAAGAACTGGATCTCCGTACTGTGACTGTTTCCCCGAGTTCCCAGAGCAACAAGCTCGAACTCCTCCCCGCCGTCGACGTCCGCGACGGCCAGGCCGTCCGCCTCGTGCACGGCGAGTCCGGCAGCGAGACCTCCTACGGTTCCCCGCTGGAGGCGGCCCTCGCCTGGCAGCGCTCCGGCGCCGAGTGGCTGCACCTGGTCGACCTCGACGCCGCGTTCGGCACCGGCGACAACCGCGCCCTGATCTCCGAGGTCGCCAAGGCCATGGACATCAAGGTGGAGCTCTCCGGCGGCATCCGCGACGACGACTCGCTCGCCGCCGCGCTCGCCACCGGCGCCACCCGCGTCAACATCGGCACCGCCGCCCTGGAGGACCCCGAGTGGGTCGCCAAGATCATCGCCGAGTACGGCGACCAGATCGCGGTCGGCCTCGACGTGCGCGGCACGACGCTGCGCGGCCGCGGCTGGACCCGCGACGGCGGCGACCTGTACGAGACCCTGGAGCGCCTCGACTCCGAGGGCTGCTCCCGGTACGTCGTCACGGACATCGCCAAGGACGGCACGCTCCAGGGCCCGAACCTGGAGCTGCTGAAGAACGTCTGCGCGGCCACCGACCGCCCGGTCGTCGCCTCCGGCGGCGTCTCCTCCCTCGACGACCTGCGTGCCATCGCCGAGCTCGTGCCGCTCGGCGTCGAGGGCTCCATCGTCGGCAAGGCGCTGTACGCCAAGGCGTTCACCCTGGAAGAGGCCCTGGCGGCCGTGTCCCGATGAAACTCGAAGCCTTCCGAGGAGCCACCCCGTGACGCTCGCCGTCCGAGTCATCCCCTGCCTCGACGTGGACAACGGCCGCGTCGTCAAGGGCGTCAACTTCCAGAACCTGCGCGACGCGGGCGACCCCGTCGAGATGGCGAAGGTGTACGACGCCGAGGGCGCCGACGAGTTGACCTTCCTGGACATCACCGCGTCCTCCGGCAACCGCGAGACCACGTACGACGTGGTGCGCCGCACCGCCGAGCAGGTCTTCATCCCGCTCACGGTCGGCGGCGGCGTGCGCACCGCCGACGACGTGGACAAGCTGCTGCGCGCCGGCGCGGACAAGGTCGGCGTCAACACGGCCGCCATCGCCCGCCCGGAGCTGATCCGGGAGATCGCCGAGCGCTTCGGCCGCCAGGTGCTGGTCCTGTCGGTGGACGCGCGCCGTACCCCTGAAGGCTCCTTCGAGGTGACGACGCACGGCGGCCGCAAGTCCGCGGGCATCGACGCCGTCGAATGGGCGCACCGGGCCGCCGAGCTGGGCGCGGGCGAGATCCTGCTCAACTCGATGGACGCCGACGGCACCAAGGACGGCTACGACATCGAGATGATCGAGGCCGTCCGCAAGCACGTCTCGGTGCCGGTGATCGCCTCGGGCGGAGCCGGCAAGCTGGAGCACTTCGCGCCGGCCGTCGCCGCGGGCGCCGACGCGGTGCTCGCCGCCTCCGTCTTCCACTTCGGCGACCTGCGCATCGGCGAGGTCAAGGACACGCTGCGCGGGGCGGGGCACCCCGTCCGCTGAGAGCCTGTGAACAAACCCCAGCCGCACGAGACCGGTGATTTCGCCGATGCGGGTGCGGCGGAATCGGCGCCACCGTGGTCGCTGTCAGTGACCACGGCGGCGCCCTCGGGACGGGCTCCGCCCTCCCGAGAGGAACGCGTCATCGTGCAGCAGCACAGAAGTGCGGCGCCCCCCGTGCACGCAGGGCGAGCCGCGAACAGGTTCCGAACCCGCCTGATCCGTACGGGACTCGCCACCCTGCTGGCCCTCGGCGGCCTCGCCACCCAGCAGGCCCTGACCGCCGAGGCGGCCGAGAACCCCTACGAGCGCGGCCCCGCCCCGACCGTCTCCAGCATCGAGGCGTCCCGCGGCTCCTACGCCGTCTCCCAGACCACCGTCTCCTCGCTGGGCGTGAGCGGCTTCGGCGGCGGCACCATCTACTATCCGACGTCGACATCGGACGGCACGTTCGGCGCCGTCGCGATCTCGCCGGGCTACACGGCGTACCAGTCGTCCATCGCCTGGCTGGGCCCTCGTCTCGCCTCGCAGGGCTTCGTCGTCTTCACCATCGACACCAACACCACGCTCGACCAGCCGGACAGTCGGGGTCGTCAACTCCTGTCCGCCCTCGACTACTTGACCCAGCAGAGCTCGGTGCGCGGCCGCATCGACACGAGCCGGCTCGGCGTCATGGGCCACTCGATGGGCGGCGGCGGCACGCTGGAGGCCGCCAAGAGCCGGCCCTCGCTCCAGGCCGCGATCCCGCTGACCGGCTGGAACCTCGACAAGACCTGGCCCGAGGTGAAGACCCCGACGCTCGTCGTGGGCGCCGACGGCGACACCATCGCGCCGGTCGCCTCGCACTCCGAGCCCTTCTACCGGAGCCTTCCGGGATCCCTGGACAAGGCGTATCTGGAGCTGCGCGGTGCCACGCACTTCACGCCGAACACGTCCAACACCACGATCGCGAAGTACAGCATCTCGTGGCTCAAGCGCTTCATCGACAACGACACCCGGTACGAGCAGTTCCTCTGCCCGCTGCCGAGTTCGAGCCTGACGATCGCGGAGTTCCGGGGCAACTGCCCGCACACGTCGTGACGTTGTGAGGCTCCGGCGCCCTGTGCGCCGGAACAGCGTACGAACGCGCCGGTTGGGTTCCAGCCCAACCGGCGCTGCGCGTGCGGTGGTTCGCCACTACCGTGCGCCAAGTGAGCGGAAGAACCGTCCTGTTGCTTGCCGCCGCCGCGTACGAGACCGACCCCGAGGGTCCCGGTGTCGACGCGGGGCTCGTGCTGCGGGCCGCCGCGGCGGCCGGGCTCGGCGCGGCCGCCCTGGACGCGGCCGAACGGGCGGGGCTCCGGCGCGGCCCCGACGGCCGGCTGCGGCTGCCGGGGCGGCGCAGGCTCTACGAGGCCGTGGGCCCGGAGCGGCGCAGGGCCGCGCACCGGCTGCTCGCCGCCGCGGCGACGGGGGAGCGGCAGCGGTCCGCCGGACTGCTGCACCGGTCGCTCGGCGCGGCCTACCCGGACCCGGGGCTCGGCGCGGAACTGGCCGCGGCGAGCGGCGCGCTCCACGGAGAACGCTGCACGGCGCTCGCCCACGCCGCCCGCCTCGCGGAGGACCCGGCGGTCCGCGCCGAGCGGCTGGTCGCGGCGGCGGACCACGCGCGCCTGGCGGGCCGCCCGCACCGGGCGCGCGAACTCCTCGGCCAGGTGGGCGACTTGGCGGTCCTGGACGTCGTACGTGGCCGTGCCGCGCTGGTCCGCGGGCTGCTGGCGCTGCGGGACGGTCCGGTGGCGGACGCCCGCGAATCCCTGCTGGTGGCGGCCCGGCTGTGCCCGGAACCGGCGGCCCTCGAAGCGCGGCTCGGCGCCGCGGAGGCGTCCTGGGCGCTGGGGGACGCGCAGGCGTACCGGGAGGCGGTCGCGCACGGCGGCCGTGCGCGACCGGCGGACTCCGCACTCGACTACCGCGTCGGCATGGCCGCGTCCCTCGGGGCGCGTGCCGGGGTGGGGCGGGTCGCGCTGCGGCGGGTCGTGGCACGGTCCGCCGGGGAGCGGGAGCCGGGGGCGCTGCTGCGGGGCGGGGCCGCGGCCCTCGTCGCCGGGGACGTGGCGGCGGCCTGCCGCCTGGGCAGCCGTGCGCTCGCGGCCGCGCGGGACCGGGACGCCGGGGCCGAGCTGCCGCGCGCCCTGGAACTGCTCGCCTACGGTGAGCTGCGCTCCGGGCGGCACGTCCGCGCCCGCGCCCATGCCGAGGAGGGTGTGCGGGCCGCGCTCGCCGCCGGGCAGCGCAACGTGCTCGCGCACCAGCACGCCGTCCTCGCCCTCGCCGCCTCCCTCGACCGCGACGTCGCCACCGTCGCCCGGCACGCCGCCGCCGCGCAGCACGTCGCCGACCGGCACGGGCTCGCGCAGGCCGCGACGCTCGCCCAATGGGCCCTGGCCCGCGCGGACCTGGCGCGCGGCGACGCGGCGCGGGCCGCCGCCCGCCTCGGGCCGCTCGTCGGTCCGGGACCCCGGCAGGGGCACTTCGGCGTCCGGATGCTGGCCGTGCCCTGTCTGGTGGAGGCGGCGGTGCTCGCGGGCGAGCCGGGCGGGGCCGGATCCGCGGTCGGCGAATTCACGGTGTGGGCCGAACGCGGCCACGACCCGCTCGCTCCCGCGCAACTCGCCCGCTGCCGCGCCCTGTTGACGGCGGGTGATCCGGCGACGGCCGAGTCCCGCTTCGAGGAGTCACTGGCCCGGCACGAGCGGGCGGGCGGCGACTTCGAACGGGCCCGCACCCTCGCCCTCTACGGCAAGTGGCTGCGCCGCACCCGGCGTCCGGCGCGCGCCCGTACGGTGCTGCGGGACGCCCTGGTGGCCTTCGAGCGGTGCGGCGCCACGGTCTGGGCGGCGCAGACGGGCGCCGAACTGCGCGCCACGGGAGAGGTGGCGGCGCACGGTGAACCGCCGGGCAGACTGGCCGAGTTGACGCCCCAGCAGCTGCGCATCGCCCGCCGCGTCGCACAGGGCGACACCAACCGCGAGGTCGCCCGCCGCCTCTCGGTGAGCCCCCGCACGGTCGACCATCATCTGCGCAACGTCTTCGACCGGCTCGGCATCCGCTCCCGTGTCGAACTGGCCCGCCTGGTGGACCACGCGGAGCCCTGAGCCAGAGAAGCACCATGACCTGCGCGTTTCCCCCGAGGGCTGGAGACCGACCAGACGGTATGTCATTCTGCGGACTCGTGAGCCGAGCCGTGGAGGACCGCCATGCCCGCGCACCTCGTACGTCCCCGACCTCAAGCACGGGCCGGCGCCGGGTCGGACGCGGTCGCGGTGCTGCGCCGCGCCGCACGGCCGCTCCTCGGCCAACTACCGGCACTCACCGAGCGGTTGGCGGCCGAGCTGTACGATCTTGAGCCGGCCTACCGCACCGCCATCGACGCGGACCCCGGCGACGTACACGCCGAGATCCAGCGCTCGTTGCGGCACAGCGTGGCCTCGCTGCTCGATCCGGCGCGCAACCGGGACGCCGCCCGCGCCTGCTCAGCCCGGATCGGCGCCGACCGCGCGGCCCGCGGCTTCCCGCTCGACGCCGTGTCGCACGCCTTCCGGCTCGGCGGCGCCCTGGTCTGGCAGGCGCTCGTCGACGAGGTCACCCTGCGGCATCCCGAGGACGCGCATCTGCTGGTCCACCTCGCCGTCGACGTGTGGAACTTCGTCGACGAGCACTGCGCTCACGTCACCGAGTCCTACCGACGCGCCGAGCGTGAGCTGACGTGGCGGCGCGAGAACCGGCGCCGCCTGATGACCGCCGCCCTCCTCGACGGCGCGCTCCGCATCGCCGACCTGCCGGACGCCGCCGCCGCGCTCGACCTGCGGGAGAGCGGCCGGTACGCGGTGCTGATCGCCGTCGGCGGCGGCCGGGACGCCCCGCGTCCCACCCTGCCGGGCGCCGCACGGGCCGTGTGGCACACCGCCGACGGGGCCGAACGTGCCCTCGTCGACCTCGGCGACCTGGACGTGGCTCGACTCGCCGCGAAGGTACGGGAGTTCTGCCGCCGCAAGCCCGGACTGCGCGTCGGCGTCAGCCCCGCAGTCGACGGGCTCGCCGCGGTGGGCGGCGCCCGGCGGTTCGCGGAGACCGCGCTGCGCATCTGCCCGCGCGACGGCGGCACCGTGCTCCTGGACGAGCAGCTGCCCGCCGCGCTCGTCGCCGCCGCGCCCGCGCTCGGCCGGCTCCTCGCCGACCGCGTGCTCGGCCCGCTGCTCGCCCTGCCGCCCGCGGACCGGACCCTGCTGCTCGACACGCTGACGGCCTGGCTCGACTGCGACGGCTCCGCGCAGCGCGCCGCCGCCCGCCTCTACTGCCACCGCAACACGGTCCTGAACCGGCTGCGCCGCTGCGAACAGCTCACCGGGCGCAGCCTCGCCCGCCCCGCCGACCTCGTCGAACTCGGGCTCGCCCTCAGCGCGTACCGGCTGGCCCCTCAGGCGGTCAGAGCCCCAGCGCCTTCGTCTCCGTGAGCCGCTCGACGGCCGACTTCTCGCCCTCCATCTCCACGTCCGCCGCCTCCTGGCGGCCGAACGCGAACATCACCAGCTCCGAGGGCGCGCCCGTGACCGTGACCACGGGGGCGCCGCGGTGCGCCACCGCCGTCTGGCCGTCCGGACGGCGCAGCACCAGGCCGACGGGCGCCTTGCGGCCCATCACCCGCGCCATCCGCTCCAGGCGCGACCACAGGACGTCGGCGAAGACCGGGTCGAGCTCGCGGGGCGTCCACTCGGGCTGCGCACGGCGGACGTCCTCGGTGTGGACGTAGAACTCGATCGCGTTCGACGCCTCGTCGATCTGCTTGAGCGAGAACGGCGAGAACCGCGGCGGCCCGGTACGGATCAGCTGGATCAGCTCCTCGTACGGCTTCTCCGCGAACTCGGCCTGCACCCGCTCAAGGCGCGACGCGAGCTGTTTGACGAGGATGCCGCCGGCGGCGTCCGGGCGGCGCTCACGCACCACCACGTGCGCCGCGAGGTCCCGGGTGTTCCAGCCCTCGCACAGCGTCGGGGCATCGGGGCCCGACGCCTCCAACAGATCGGCGAGCAGAAGTCGTTCACGCTTGGCATGGGTCGACATGCCGCCAGCCTACGACCGGCGGCGCCGCACCGGACAGTGGACGTGCGGCCCGGCGCGGCACAATGGTCCGTATGACCAGCTCGCCGACACCCAGCAGCAGCCTCGACCCGGCCATCGCCGCCCGCCTGAAGCGGAGCGCCGACGGCCTGGTTCCCGCCATCGCCCAGCAGTACGACACCGGCGAGGTGCTCATGCTCGGCTGGATGGACGACGAGGCGCTGCACCGCACCCTGACCACGGGCCGCTGCACGTACTGGTCGCGCAGCCGCCAGGAGTACTGGGTCAAGGGCGACACCTCCGGCCACTTCCAGCACGTGAAGTCGGTCGCCCTCGACTGCGACGCCGACACCGTGCTCGTGAAGGTCGACCAGGTGGGCGCCGCCTGTCACACCGGCGCCCGCACCTGCTTCGACCGCGACGAACTGCCGGTCAGCGGCAGCGCAGCGTGATCTCCTGACGGTCCCGGAGGACGATCGAGGCCGGGTCCCCGGCCACCGCGTTGCCGTCGACCTCGGCCAGGCACAGGGGGCGCACGCCCCACTCCGTGAGGAACTGGCCGAGCGTGAAGTCCTGCCACTGGGCCGACTCCACGTGCAGGGTGCCGCTGGTGTCGTGCGTGTGCAGCGGACTGAAGCGGGGCTTCTTGCCCGAGCGGTCGATGCCGATGTCCGCGGGGACCGTCACCTGACGGCCGCCCGCGTACACGGTGAGGTGGGGGTGGATGTGCATGGTCAGCTTCTCGGAGTCGAGCATCTCCAGGCCCGCGGCCCGAACCCGCGCCTCGACGTCGCCGGGGGCGGGCGCGGCCCAGTCGCCGGGAGCGGGGGCGGCGCCGGTCAGCGCGGTCACGGCGACGGCGGCGAGGGCGAGCCCGGACAGGGCGCTCTTCGTGCGGGGGATGCGGTGGCTCTTGGTCTTCGTCACCGCTCCCTTCTAGCGGGGCGCCGTCCACGCCTCGACCAGGCGCGCGGGGCGTCCCCCCGACGGAAGTAGGCTCCTGCCATGGACCTCGAGACCTTCCGCAAGCTCGCGACCGACCGCCGAGTGATCCCCGTCAGCCGCAAGCTCCTCGCGGACGGCGACACTCCCGTCGGCCTGTACCGCAAGCTCGCCGCCGAGCGACCCGGCACGTTCCTCCTGGAGTCCGCGGAGAACGGCCGCTCCTGGTCCCGCTACTCGTTCGTCGGCGTCCGCTCCGCCGGCACCCTGACCGAGCGCGACGGGCAGGCCCACTGGCTCGGCACGCCGCCCGTCGGCGTCCCCGTCGACGGCGACCCCCTCGCCGCTCTGCGCGCCACCGTGCAGACCCTGCACACGCCGCGCTACGAGGGCCTGCCCCCGTTCACCGGCGGCATGGTCGGCTACCTCGGCTACGACATCGTGCGCCGCCTGGAGAAGGTCGGCCCGGGGGAGCGCGACGACCTTAAGCTGCCCGAGCTGACCATGCTGCTCACCAGCGACCTCGCCGTGCTCGACCACTGGGACGGCTCCGTCCTGCTGATCGCCAACGCGATCAACCACAACGACCTGGAGACCGGCGTCGACGAGGCCTACGCCGACGCCGTCGCCCGCCTCGACGCCATGGAGGCCGACCTCGGCAAGCCGGTCGAGACCGCCCCCGCGGCGCTCCCGCCGTCCGAGCTCCCGGAGTTCACGGCGCTGTGGGGCGGCAAGCAGTACCAGGACGCCGTCGAGGACATCAAGGAGCGCATCCGGGCGGGCGAGGCCTTCCAGGTCGTCCCCTCGCAGCGCTTCGAAACCCCGTGCACGGCAAGCGCGTTGGACGTCTACCGGGTGCTGCGCGCCACGAATCCGTCGCCGTACATGTACCTGTTCCGCTTCGACGGATTCGACGTCGTCGGCTCCTCGCCCGAGGCCCTCGTCAAGGTCGAGGACGGGCGCGCCATGGTGCACCCGATCGCCGGGACCCGGCCGCGCGGCGCGACGCCGCAGGAGGACCACGACCTCGCCGAGGAACTGCTCGGCGACCCCAAGGAGCGGGCCGAGCACCTGATGCTCGTCGACCTCGGGCGCAACGACCTGGGACGGGTCTGCGAGCCCGGCTCCGTCGAGGTCGTCGACTTCATGTCCATCGAGAAGTACAGCCACGTCATGCACATCGTGTCGACCGTGACCGGACAGGTCGCCGAGGGCCACACCGCCTTCGACGTCCTCACCTCCTGCTTCCCCGCCGGCACCCTGTCCGGCGCCCCGAAGCCGCGCGCCCTCCAGATCATCGACGAGTTGGAGCCGTCGCGCCGCGGCGTCTACGGCGGCTGCGTCGGCTACCTCGACTTCGCGGGCGACTCCGACACCGCCATCGCGATCCGCACCGCGCTGCTGCGCGAGGGCACGGCGTACGTGCAGGCGGGCGCGGGTGTCGTCGCCGACTCCGACCCGGTCGCCGAGGACACCGAGTGCCGCAACAAGGCGGCGGCGGTGTTGCGCGCCGTGCACACCGCGAACCGGATGTGAGGCGCGTCGCCCTGTGACGTGACGCACGACTGAGGGCCCCGACTCACGTAAACCCGCACACAGGGGCGATAGTGGAGTACGTGACTGCTGTACCGCACCCCCGTACCGATGCCGCCGAGTCGGCCGCTTCCTCGAAGAACGGCCGACGCAGCCTCGCCGTCGCCCTGCTCTGCGGGGCCGCGGGAGCCGCGATCGCCCTGCTCGCCTCCCGACAGGAGTGGTGCTCCGGTGTCGCCGCGGTCGCCGGCGGCAAGCTGCCGCTGACCGCGAAGGGCAGCGACGTCACGGGCGTCCCCGCGGCCCTCGCCATAGTGGGGCTCGCCGCGCTCGTCGCCGTGTTCGCGGTCCGCAAGGTCGGCCGCGTCCTGGTCGCCCTCCTGCTCGCGCTCAGCGGTGCGGGCGCCGTCGCCGCCGCCGTGCTCGGCGCGGGCGACAGCGCCGCGCTCGACGAGAAGGCGGCACAGGCCGCCGGGGACGCCTCCGCGACCATCCACGCACTCAGCAGCACGGCGTGGCCGTACGTCTCGGCGGCCGGCGGCGCGCTCATCCTGATCGCCGGGATCCTCGCCGTGGTGTACGGCGCGGCCTGGCCGTCGATGGGCGGCCGCTACGAGCGCTCGGGCGCCCCGCGGACCCGCCGCAAGGCCGTGGACCCGGAACGCCCCGAGGAGCTGTGGAAGGCCCTCGACCGCGGCGAGGACCCGACCGGCGCGTAGCCGCCGGACCCCGCGTTCCGGGCTCACTCGCGAGTACGGGACAATAGACAGGAACGTCGTACGCCATGCGTACGCATGGGCCATAAGCAACGAGGAGCAAGCCATGGCGGACAGCAGCCACGGACACACCCCGGCCGCCTGGACCGGTGTCATCATCGCCTTCATCGGTTTCTGTGTCGCGGGTGCCTTCATGGTGATGGGCAACGTCGCCGGTTTCTGGGCCGGCATGGCCCTGCTGGCGATCTCCGCGATCGCCGGCGGTGTGATGAGCGCCATGGGCCTGGGCAAGCCGAAGCGTGCCGAGCTCCAGCTCAAGTCCGCCGCTGCGGCGCAGCCCGCGGGCTCGGAGGCCTGAGCCCTCGTACCGTAGAACCCGCGAGAGGGGCGGAGCGGCCGACCGACCGGCTGCTGCGCCCCTTTCGTGTTTCCCGGGGAGCGGTCCGGGGCCCGCGGATGCAGAATTCACGGGTGACCGTGGAGACGACCGAAACCGACGCCGATCCAGGCGCCGACACCGCCCCCGCCCGCTTCGGCGCCCTGCGCCGGCTCGTGGTCCCGCTCGGCGTGCTGGGCGGGGTCGCCCTCGCCTTCGCCTATGTGGGTGCCGTCGACCCGAACGAGCCCGGCCACTACCCGGCCTGCCCGTTCCTCCAGCTCACGGGCGCCTACTGCCCCGGCTGCGGTGGCCTGCGCAGCGCCCACGCCGTCGCGCACGGGGATCTCACGGGCGCGCTCGGAGCCAATGCCCTCGCCGTCGTCGGCTACGCGCTGTTCGCCGTGGTCTGGACGGTGTGGGCCCTGCGGGCGGCCCGCGGCAGGCCCACCGGCTTCGCGCTCGGCCGGGCGCAGCTCTGGGTGCTCGGCGGGGTCGTACTCGCGTTCACCGTTGTCCGGAACCTGCCGTTCGGTGGCTTCCTAAGCCCTTGATCAACTGCATCTGTCCAGGTAGTGGGACCGACGTCAACCGGATGCGGGACCTTCGCCCTGCGACGGATACCATTCACAAAGACCAGATGAACGCCCAGGGGATGCCCGGAAAGGAGTCCGCTCGCGTGAGTGTGCTCGACGAGATCATCGACGGAGTCCGTGCCGACCTTGCGGAGCGGCAGGCGCGCGTCAGCCTCGACGAGCTCAAGGAGCGCGCGGCGAAGGCTCGCCCGGCCAAGGACGGGGTCGCCGCGCTCAAGGGCGACGGCGTCAAGGTGATCTGCGAGGTCAAGCGGTCCAGCCCCTCCAAGGGCGCGCTCGCCGCGATCGCCGACCCTGCCGCCCTCGCCGCCGACTACGAGGCGGGCGGCGCGGCCGTCATCTCCGTCCTCACCGAGCAGCGCCGCTTCGGCGGCTCGCTCGCCGACCTGGAGGCCGTCCGCGCCAAGGTCGACATCCCGGTCCTGCGCAAGGACTTCATCGTCACCTCGTACCAGCTGTGGGAGGCCCGCGCGTACGGCGCCGACCTCGCGCTGCTGATCGTCGCGGCGCTCGAGCAGCCCGCCCTGGAGTCCCTCATCGAGCGCGCCGTGTCGATCGGCCTGACGCCGCTCGTCGAGGCGCACGACGAGGACGAGGTGGAGCGCGCGATCGACGCCGGGGCCAAGATCATCGGCATCAACACCCGCAACCTCAAGGACCTTTCGGTCGACCGTGGCACCTTCGAGCGTGTCGCCCCGGACATCCCGGACCACATCGTCAAGGTGGCCGAGTCCGGCGTGCGCGGCCCGCACGACCTGATCGCGTACGCCAACGCGGGCGCGGACGCCGTCCTCGTCGGCGAGTCCCTGGTGACCGGCCGCGACCCGAAGTCCGCGGTTGCCGACCTCGTCGCGGCGGGCGCCCACCCGGCCCTGCGGCACGGACGGTAAACTGCCCCCATGCCCATCGCCGCACGCCTCGCCCCCGGTTGCCGCCCCCGCGGCTGCCGTGCGCCGGCGAGGCGTGTGCGCGGGCGACGGGTCCGCTACCACATCGGCGCGGAGCCGGGCCAGATCAACGGCATGCGATGGCGAGGCGCCCTCTAGGGGCGCGGGTCCTACCTGACCATCGGCGGCCACCGCACCATCGGCGGCCACCGCCGCGCGGGCGCGGGCGAGCAAGCGCCGACGTCCGCGATCCAGTACGTACCTTGGCCCCAGCAAGGGGCGCGGGAACGTGCTGCGCGGTCACCCACGCCCCCCACGGCGACCAGTCACCACCCAACTCACCGTGAGGGTTACGCATGCCCAGCGAGTACTTCATTCCCGACCCCGAGGGTCACATCCCCAGCGCCGAGGGGTACTTCGGCGCGTTCGGCGGCAAGTTCATCCCGGAGGCGCTCGTCGCCGCCGTGGACGAGGTCGCCGTCGAGTACGACAAGGCCAAGAACGACCCGGCGTTCGCCGCCGAGCTCGACGACCTCCTGGTCAACTACACGGGCCGCCCGTCGGCGCTCACCGAGGTGCCCCGGTTCGCCGAGCACGCCGGTGGCGCCCGCGTCTTCCTCAAGCGCGAGGACCTGAACCACACCGGCTCGCACAAGATCAACAACGTGCTCGGCCAGGCCCTGCTCACCAAGCGCATGGGCAAGACCCGCGTCATCGCGGAGACCGGAGCGGGCCAGCACGGCGTCGCGACCGCCACCGCCTGCGCGCTGCTCGGCCTCGAGTGCAAGATCTACATGGGCGAGATCGACACCGAGCGCCAGGCTCTGAACGTGGCCCGCATGCGGATGCTGGGCGCCGAGGTCGAGGCCGTGAAGTCCGGCTCCCGCACCCTCAAGGACGCCATCAACGAGGCGTTCCGCGACTGGGTCGCCAACGTCGATAACACGCACTACCTGTTCGGCACGGTCGCGGGCCCGCACCCGTTCCCGGCCATGGTCCGCGACTTCCACCGGGTCATCGGCGTCGAGGCGCGCCGCCAGATCCTGGAGCGCGTCGGTCGGCTTCCGGACGCCGCGGTCGCCTGCGTCGGCGGCGGCTCCAACGCCATCGGTCTGTTCCACGCCTTCATCCCGGACGCCGACGTCCGCCTGATCGGCTGCGAGCCGGCCGGCCACGGCATCGAGACCGGCGAGCACGCGGCGACGCTCAGCGCGGGCGAGCCCGGCATCCTGCACGGCTCCCGCTCCTACGTCCTCCAGGACGAAGAGGGCCAGATCACCGAGCCGTACTCGATCTCGGCGGGCCTCGACTACCCGGGCATCGGCCCGGAGCACGCCTACCTCAAGGACTCGGGCCGCGGCGAGTACCGCGCGGTCACCGACGACGCCGCGATGCAGGCGCTGCGCCTGCTGTCGCAGACGGAGGGCATCATCCCGGCCATCGAGTCGGCGCACGCCCTCGCGGGCGCCCTCGACGTCGGCAAGGAGCTGGGCAAGGACGGGCTGATCGTCATCAACCTGTCCGGGCGCGGCGACAAGGACATGGACACGGCGGCCCGTTACTTCGGCCTGTACGGCACGGACGGCGCCGTGGCGGCCAACGCCGACACCGAGGTGGCCGAGATCGAGGGAGACGCCAAGTGAGCGGGAACATTCAGCTGCTGAACGACACTCTCGCCGGCGCGAAGGCCGAGGGCCGCTCCGCCCTCATCGCCTACCTGCCCGCCGGATTCCCGACGGTCGACGGCGGCATCGAGGCGGTCAAGGCCGCCTTCGACGGCGGCGCGGACGTCGTGGAGGTCGGCCTGCCGCACTCCGACCCGGTGCTCGACGGCCCGGTCATCCAGACCGCCGACGACATCGCGCTGCGCGGCGGCCTGAAGATCAAGGACGTCATGCGCACCGTCCGCGAGGCGCACGAGGCCACCGGCAAGCCGGTCCTCGTCATGACGTACTGGAACCCCATCGACCGCTACGGCATCGAGCGGTTCACCGCCGAGCTCGCCGAGGCGGGCGGCGCGGGCTGCATCCTGCCGGACCTGCCCGTGCAGGAGTCGGCCGTGTGGCGCGAGCACGCCGACAAGCACGGCCTCGCGACCGTCTTCGTCGTCGCCCCCAGCAGCAAGGACGAGCGCCTCGCCACCATCACGGCGGCCGGTTCGGGCTTCGTGTACGCGGCGTCCCTGATGGGCGTCACCGGCACCCGCGAGTCCGTCGGCAACCAGGCCAAGGAGCTCGTCGAGCGCACCAAGGCCACGACCGACCTGCCGGTCTGCGTGGGCCTCGGCGTCTCCAACGCGACGCAGGCCAAGGAGGTCGCGGGCTTCGCGGACGGGGTCATCGTCGGCTCGGCGTTCGTGAAGCGGATGCTGGACGCCCCGGACGAGAAGGTCGGCCTCGAAGCGGTGCGCGCCCTCGCCGGTGAACTCGCCGCGGGCGTACGGGACAAGGCGTAGCAAGCGGAACCCACCCGTAGTAACAGGGAGTTACGTCACCCATACGGATGGAAACCGGACCGGGGAGGCACGCTCGTGCCTTCCCGGTTCGTTGGCGCTGGTGTGAGCGAGAAGAACCGAGAGGGAAAGCGCGCGGCCCGCGAACGCCTTGCCGCCGAGCGCCAGAAGCAGAAGACCGCTGAGAAGCGGCGCAGGACGTTGATCGTGGGCGCGGCCGTGGTGTGTGTGCTCGGCCTGGCCGCGGTGATCGGGGTGGTCGCCGCGAATTCGGGCGACGACAGTTCGGGGGACGCGGCCTCGGGGCCCGTGGTCGCGCCGAAGGGCGCCACCGGCAAGGACGAGCTGGCGATCCCCGTCGGCAAGGCCGGCGCGAAGTCGACGCTGGAGATCTGGGAGGACTTCCGCTGCCCCGCCTGCAAGACCTTCGAGGACACCTATCGCTCGACGATCCACGAGCTCGCCGACGCGGGTGAGCTCAAGGTCAACTACCACCTCGTCACGCTGATCGACTCGAACATGCAGGGCACCGGCTCGCTCCGCGCGGCCAACGCCGCGGGCTGCGCGCAGGACGCCGGGAAGTTCCGCGACTACCACGACGTGCTGTTCGAGAACCAGCCCGAGGAAACCGACGACGCCTTCGCGAAGAACGACAAGCTGATCGAGCTCGCCGGAAAGGTCGGCGGCCTCGACACGGGCACGTTCAAGTCCTGTGTGAACAAGGGAACGCACGACAGCTGGGTGAACAAGTCGTACAAGGCGTTCCAGGACGCGAAGTACAACGGGACGCCGACGGTCCGGCTCAACGGCAAGGACATCCTGAGCGACCAGACCCTGACCCCGGCCAAGTTCAAGAAGATGGTCGAGGACGCGAACAAGTAGTCGGAGCCGTTACGCAGCCGTTGCCGGGCTGCCCGTCGTGCCCGCGGCCCGGCACGGTAGCGTCGGACCTGCCATGGAACTTGCCTTCATCCCCAGCCCCGAGCGCGGAGTGGTCTATCTCGGACCCATTCCGCTGCGCGGCTACGCGTTCTGCATCATCATCGGCGTCTTCGTGGCCGTCTGGCTCGGCAACCGGCGCTGGGTCGCCCGCGGCGGGCGGGCCGGCACGGTCGCCGACATCGCCGTCTGGGCGGTGCCCTTCGGCCTGGTCGGCGGTCGCCTCTACCACGTGATCACGGATTACCAGCTGTACTTCAGCGAGGGCCGTGACTGGGTGGACGCCTTCAAGGTCTGGGAGGGCGGCCTCGGCATCTGGGGCGCCATCGCGCTCGGCGCGGTCGGCGCCTGGATCGGCGCCCGCCGCCGCGGCGTCCCGCTGCCGGCCTACGCCGACGCCATCGCGCCCGGCATCGCCCTCGCCCAGGCCGTCGGCCGCTGGGGCAACTGGTTCAACCAGGAGCTGTACGGGCGGGCCACCGACGTGCCGTGGGCCCTCAAGATCACCTCGGACACGGACGGGCGGGTGCCGGGCACGTACCACCCGACGTTCCTGTACGAGTCGCTGTGGTGCATCGGCGTCGCGCTGCTCGTCATCTGGGCAGACCGGAAGTTCAAGCTCGGACACGGCCGGGCGTTCGCGCTGTACGTCGCGTCGTACTGCGTGGGCCGGTTCTGGATCGAGTACATGCGCGTGGACGACGCGCACCACATCCTCGGCCTGCGGCTCAACGACTGGACGGCGCTGGGCGTCTTCCTGCTCGCCGTGATCTACATGGTGGTGTCGGCGCGGACGCGGCCCGGGCGCGAGGAGGTCGTCGAACCGGGAGTCTCCGACGGTCCGGCGGGCGAGGATGACGGTGACGTCGAGGACGACGTCGACCTTTCGAAGAGCGCGAAGAACGACAAGAGCGACAAGAGCGAGAAGACCGAGGCGAAGAAGACCTGACGGTCTTCGGCTGTACGTGGGTGAGGGCGCCGGACCGGTTGGTCCGGCGCCCTTTGCCGTTGCGGTCGGCCGCCCGAACGGACTGTCCTCAAACGCCGGACGGGCTTGAATGTGCCAGCCTCAGCGTCCTGCGCGCGGCCGCCACCACCGCCGCGTCGACGAACCGGCCGTCGGGCAGGGCCAGGGCGCCCGCCTCCGTGGCCGCCGCGCACACGATCTCCTGGGCCGCCGCCACCTCCGCCGCCGTGGGGCGGAAGGCCTCCTCGATCACCGGGAGCTGGCGGGGGTGGATCGCCGTGCGGCCGAGGAAGCCCAGGGCGCGGCCCTCGGCGCAGGAGCGGGCCAGGCCCTCCGTGTCCCGGACGTCCGGGTAGACGGACTGCGGCGGTGGTGGCAGCCGGGCCGCCCGCGCCGCCACGACCGCCCGGCCGCGCACCCACGCGAGGCCCGCGGCGTCCGTGACACCGAGGTCGGCGCGCAGGTCCGCCTCGCCGAGCGCGATGCCGTGCACACCGTGGTGGGCGGCGATGTCGTAGGCGTGCTCGACGCCCGTCGCCGACTCCAACAGGGCGTACAGCGGCGGCACTTCCACCGCCCAGTCCTGTACGCGGGTCAGGTCCGCGGGGCCGCCCACCTTCGGCAGCCGCAGCGCGTCGAGGCCGGGGAGCGGGGTGAGGCGGCGTACCTCCTGCTCGGCGAGCGGACCGTCCAGCGCGTTGACGCGGACGTGCACCGGCGTCTTGTGCTTGTCGGCGAGGAGTTCGACGGTGGCGTCGAGCGCGTACGCCTTGCGGTCGGGGGCGACCGCGTCCTCCAGGTCGACCAGCACCACGTCGGCGCCCGAGCCGAGCGCCTTGGCGACGACGTCGGGGCGGTCCCCGGGCACGTACAGCCAGGTCAGGTACGTCTTCTCCAGCGATGCGCTCATACCGCACCAGCCTCCCGCAGGGACACGACGGCCGCCTCCGACAGGCCGAGGCCGCCCAGGATCTCGTCCGTGTCCGAGCCGTGCGGGCGGCCCGTCCAGCGGATGGAGCCGGGGGTCTCGGAGAGGCGGAAGAGCACGTTCTGCATCTTGACCGTGCCGAGGTCCGGGTCGGGGAGCTCGGTGATGGAGTTCAGGGCCTGGTACTGCTCGTCGGCGAGGACGTCGCGGACGTCGTAGATCGGGGCGATGGCGGCCTCCGCCTTCTCGAAGGCAGCGACCACTTCGTCGCGGGTGTGCTGGGCGATCCAGCCGCCGACCGCCGCGTCGAGCTCGTCGGCGTGCAGCGCGCGGCCCGCGCCCGTCGCGAACCACTCCTCGTCGATGAACTCCGGCCGCCCGACCAGGTGCATCACGCGCTCGGCGATCGACTGCGCGGACGTGGAGACCGCGACCCACTTGTCGTCGGTGGTGCGGTAGGTGTTGCGCGGGGCGTTGTTGGTGGAACGGTTGCCGGTGCGCGGCTGGACGTAGCCCAGCTGGTCGTACCAGGTGGCCTGCGGGCCGAGGATCGACAGCATCGGCTCGATGATCGCCATGTCGACGACCTGGCCGCGGTCTGTCGCGTCCCGTGCGTGGAGCGCCGTCATGATCGCGTACGAGGTGGCGAGCGCGGCGATGGAGTCGGCGAGGCCGAACGGGGGGAGCGTCGGCGGCCCGTCGGGCTGCCCGGTGATCGCCGCGAAGCCGGACATGGCCTCGGCGAGCGTGCCGAATCCGGGGCGGCGCGCGTACGGGCCGAACTGGCCGAAGCCGGTGACGCGGGCGAGGACCAGGCGCGGGTTGGCGGCGCTCAGCTCGTCCCAGCCGAGGTGCCACTTCTCCAGGGTGCCGGGGCGGAAGTTCTCGATCACCACGTCGGACTCGGCGACCAGCTTGAGCAGGACCTCGCGGCCGCCGGGGGAGGACAGGTCGAGGGTGAGGTTCTTCTTGTTGCGGCCGAGCGTCTTCCACCACAGTCCCACGCCGTCCTTCGACGGTCCGTGGCCGCGGGACGGGTCCGGCCTGCGCGGGTGTTCCACCTTGATGACCTCGGCGCCGAAGTCGCCGAGCATCGTGGCGCAGATCGGCCCGGCGAAGAGGGTGGCGAGGTCGAGGACGCGCAGGCCGGTGAGGGGGCCTCGGGGCGCTTCGGTGGTGGCGTCGGTGGTGTCGTTGTCGGTGGGGGGCGTCATGTGCGGGCCTCCAGGGTGAGCCGGGCCAGTTCGTCGAAGCCGATGCCGTCGAAGCCGGCGACCGTGGTGGCGAGCCGGTTCTTCAACGGGGCGGTCCAGTGCTCGCCGAGCGCGTCGGGGTGCCCGGCGAGCAGTCCGGCGACCGAGCCGGCGGTCGCGCCGTTGGAATCGGTGTCCCAGCCGCCGCCGACCGCGCGGCAGATGGCGCCCTCGAAGTCGCCGTCGGCGTGGGTGAGGGCGGCGGAGAGGAGGGCGGCGTTGGGGAGGACGTGGACCCAGTGGTGGTCGGCGTAGGCGGCGTGCAGCTCGTCGACGACCGTGTCGAAGTCCTCGTGGGTGTGGGCGAGTTCGATGCCGAGGCGGACGGCGTGGGCGTAGCGGGAGAGCGGGGGGACGACGGCCAGGCCGGATGCGAGTGCCGTGTGCACGTCGGCGGTGCCCGAGGCGGCGGTGGCGATGGTGGCAGCCGTGAACATCGCGCCGTAGACGCCGTTGGCGGTGTGGGTGAGAACGGCGTCCCGGTGGGCGAGACGGGCCGCGTGGGCCGGGGCCCCGGGGTTGATCCAGCCGAAGACGTCGGCGCGGATCTGGGCGCCGATCCATTCGCGGAAGGGGTTGCGGTGGGTCGCCGTGTGCGGGGGTTCGAGGCCGGTCAGGAGGTTGCGGTAGGCGATGCGTTCGGCGGTGAAGGTGCGGCCCGCGGGGAGTTCGTCGAGCCAGAGTTTGGCCACGTCGTCCGTGGTGAAATCCGGGCCGTGACGCTGGATCAGGAGGAGAGCGAGGAGCGGGTAGTTGAGGTCGTCGTCCTCCGGCATGCCGTCGATGTTCTCGGCGAGGGAGGTGGGGGCGCTGCGGCGGTTCCAGGGGTGTGCCGCTGCCACGGCGGGGTCCAGGTCGCGCTCCGTGAACCAGCCGCGCAGGGGCCAGTTTCCGGTGGAGCGGGCGATGGCCCGGATCCCTTCGAGGGGGAGCTTCTCGACGGGTTTGCCGAGCAGGCAGCCGGCGGCGCGGCCGAGCCATGCGGCGTGCAGCCGGTCGAGCAGGGCGGATTCCTCGCCCACCCCGCCCCTTCCCGAAAGTCCTGCCGGACGGGCCTGCCTCTCGCCCCAAGGCGGGGCTTGAATGCAAGCCCCTCCGGCGATTGAGGAGCGGGGTCCGGGGCGGAGCCCCGGTTTCGGGAAGGGGCGGGGTGGGGGAGATGTGCTTGTCGCGGACTCGATCGCTGACAGGTCCGTCGGTTCCGACTTCGTCAACGGTGAGGGAATCGCGGCGAGTTCATCGAGCAGGGCCTCCGCCAGGCGGCGCACCGCGGGCGACGCCGGGGCGGGGGACGACCCTGCCCGCTCCGGGGCCAGGTGGCCGCCAGCCGCCACCCAGCGGGCCTCCACCGAAGACGCTTCCCGACCGTCGTGCGCCGCCTGGCGCAACTCGTGGCCGATCAGATCCTCGGGCTGCACCCAGGTCAGTCGCAGTGTCACAGGGAATCGCCTCGCGAGGACGCGCCGCTCGGATCGTCCGACCCGCTTGTCCGGCCGGGGGTCCGGGGGTTGTCCCCCGGGAAGGCGCTGTACAGCCCGGTCACCGCCGCGAACGCGGCATCGTGGGACCGGCGCCGGTCCAGGTCCTTCGCGTAGACCTCGCGCGTGACTCGCGCGAGCGAGGCCGCCGGACCGTGCAGGTCCAGCTTGCTGGCCCGGGCGATCTCCGCGCTCCACTCCTTGGGCACGGCCCCCTCCCCGTACAGCGCGCCGACGATCGCCCCGCTCATCGTGGCGATCGAGTCGCAGTCGCGGCCGTAGTTGACCGAGCCGAGCACGGTGTGCCGGAAGTCGCCGCGGCCGACGAGGAGCATGCCGAGGGCGACCGGGAGTTCCTCGATGGCGTGCAGGCGGGACGGGCGGCGGGCGCCGAGCGACGGCTTGCGGTACTCGGGGCCGACCGTGTCGAAGGGGGTGACCGCCTCGCGCAGCGGCTTCAGGGCGTCCTCGAAGTCGTCGTAGCGGGCGGCCACTTCGCAGACCGCCTCGATCGCCGACCGGGTGCCGTCCTTGGCGAGCGCGAGTGCGTCCTCGACCACGGACTGCGGGGTCGCGCCCGGCTTGTACGCCGCCGCGACCGCCGCCGCGAACACGCCCGCCGCCTCCCGGCCGTAGGAGCTCTGGTGGGCCCCGGCGACGTCGAGCGCCTCTTCGTACGCCTTGAGCGGATTGCCCGCGTTGACCGCGCCGACCGGGGCCATGTACATCGCCGCGCCGCAGTTCACGATGTTGCCGACGCCCGCCTCGCGCGGGTCCACGTGCCCGTAGTGGATGCGCGCCACGATCCACTTCTCGGCGAGGAAGATGCGTTGGAGGGGGAGGGCCTCCGCCTCGAGCTCCGGGATCCAGCGGGGGGTCGTGATCAGGTCGGGGACCAGGTGGTCGGCGACCGCGTACGCGTCGAGGTGGTCGCGGACCTTCTCGTAGACGCGGATCAGCGCGTGCGTCATCAAGGTGTCGTCGGTGACGTGTCCGTCGCCCTTGTGGTACGGCGCGATGGGCCGCGCCGTCTTCCAGTCGTCCTTGTAGAAGGGTTCCACGATGCCGCGCACCCGGCCGCCGTGCCGCTCCGCGATGGCCTCCGGTGTCCAGCCCTCGACCGGGCCGCCGAGCGCGTCGCCCACGGCCGCGCCGACCAGGGCGCCGGTGGTGCGGTCCTCCAGGGAGACGAGCGACGAGGCTTCCGGTGAAACGGTGGTGCTCATGATGAGGTTCCTTCCGCTGCAAGGGAGTTCGAGGTGGCGCGGGCGAGGCGTCCTGCGAGGGTCGTCAGCTGGGTTCCCGCGAGTTGCGGCAGTGCGCAGCCCGCGAGGATGTCGCAGGCGTCCCGCCAGGTGGCGGGCAGCGTGTCCGCCCCGCCGATCGCGCCGGTGAGGGCGCCGGTCAGGGCGGGCGCCGAGTCCGCGACGCGGGACAGGCAGGCCGCGGTCGGTACGGCCTCGGTGACCGATCCCGCGGCGGCCGTGGCGACGGCGAGCGCCACCGGGACGGTTTCGGCCGCCGCGATGCCGTAGCTGTAGACGTGGTCGACGATCTCGTGTTCCAGGACGGGGACCAGGGCGAACGCGTTGCCGGGTTGGCCGGGGCGGGCCGCGGCCGTGGCGCGGCCGAGCTCCACGGCCCGGTGGGCGTTGCGGTGGATCTCGGTGCCGGCCGGGAGCTGGGCGAGTGCGGCGTCCACGCAGGTGTCGATGCCGGCGCCGCCCAGTGCGGTGGCCACGGCCGCCGCCATCGCGCGGGCGCCGTGCACGCCGTCGCCGTCCTGGGTGTAGCGGGCGTCGAACTCGGCGAGTTCCGCGGCGAGGTCGGGCCTGCCGGGGTGGACGGCTGCCAGGACCGCGGCGCGTACGCAGGCCGCGTCGTCGAAGTAGTGCGGGTTGTCGTGGCCCGTGGCGGGTGGGCGCAGGCCCGCCGCCAGGTTGCCGAGGCCCGCGCGGACCGAGATGCGGGCGCGCAGCGGGATGTCGGCGGATTCGATCTCGTCGGCGCGGGCCGCTGCCGCGGCGATCTCATCGGCGAGGGTGTTCCAGGCGAGGGCGAGGGAGGAGCGGACGCGGTGGTCGGGGTCGAGGTCGCCGAGGCCGTCGGCGTGGGCGGCGAGGACGGCGAACGCGGTGAACGCGGCCCATTCGGCGTCGTCCGACGGGCCCAGGCGGAGGGGTTCCGGGGGTTGGTTCAGGGCGATGGGGACAGGGAGGGTGGTGGTGGCGTTCTGCTCCGCGAAGGTGTCCAGTTCGCGGGTGAGGCGGCGGGTCCAGTCGGGGAGGCGTGCGGCGCGGTGTCGTCCCGACGGCCAGCCGGCGGCGTCCCCTGCGGCGATTCCTAGGAGGAGGCCTTCGAGGCGGCGGATGTTCGTGGCGGCGGACGTGGGCACGGCCTCGGGGCTCTGCCCCGGACCCCGCGCCTCAATCGCCGGCGGGGCTTGATTGACCGGCACCGGCGTTGCGCTCGCGGGGCTCCGCCCCGGGCCCCGTGGGCTCTCGTCCAACGGCGGGGCTTGATTGACCGGCACCGGCGTTACGGCCTCGGGGCTCTGCCCCGGACCCCGCTGCTCAATCGCCGCAGGGGCTTGAATTGCCGGGCCTGCGCTTGAATCTGCCGCAGGGGCTTGAATTGCCGGGCCTGCGCTTGAATCTGCGGCAGGGGTTTGATTGGCCGGGTCTGCACTTGAGTGGGTGGCAGAGACCTGAATTGCCGGGCCTGCGCTTGAGTGTGCCGCAGGGGCTTGATGGTCGGGATAGGCGATTGAGTGGGAAAAGTTGGCCTCGTCCGCGCTTGAGCGGGGGAACCTGGCCCCATCGGCGTCTGAGTGGGCTGAAACAGCCCCGCCGGCGTTTGAGGCGCGGGGGACGGGGCGGAGCCCCGTGGCGTGGTCGGGGGTCATGCCACGGCCCCCGTCCGGTCCGGTGGTGGAGGTGTGAGGTGGTCGGCCACGTCCAGGACGTGGCGGCCGGCCATCGAAGGGAGGCAGCTGCCCCGGACCGGACCGATCGCCGACGCCCACGCCTCCGGAATCGCGGCCTCGCCGCACAACGCACCGGCGAGCGCTCCCGCCACCGCCGCCGTCGTGTCCGCGTCGCGGCCCATGTTGACCGCCGTGAGGACCGATTCGCGGAAGTCGCCGCGGGCCACCGCGAACGCGCCGAACGCGAGGCCGACCGCCTCGGGGGCGAGGTCCGTCCACGGGTAGCCGCCGATGACGACGGCCTTGCGCACCGCCCGCTCCATCGACAACTGCGTGCCGTCCGGGTCCCGGCGGGCCCGCCGCGCCGTCGAGACCGCCCGGTGCAGGGAGCGTGCCGTCCACGAGTCCTCGGGGACGACGGAGAGCGCCGCCTGGACCACCGCGTCGGGGTTGTGGCTGACCATGGCCGCCGCGACCCCCGCGGCGACCGCACGGCCGCCGTGGATGCCCTCTCCGTCGTGCGACACCGTGCCGTCGATCGACACCAGGCGCGCCGCCTCCGCGGGGCGGCCCGCCGCGTACACCCCGAAGGGCGCCGCGCGCATCGCGAGGCCGTCGCTCCAGGCGTGCCGGTGCTGGGCGGAGATGGGGGCGGCGAGCCCCCGGCGGAGGTTTTCGAGGGTGCCGCGTTCGCTGAAACCCGCCCCCTTGAAGGGGCCCTCGTCGCGGTCCGCGATCCAGGTGTGCCAGGCCCGCTCGACGTGCTCGATGGTGAGGCCCGCGCCGTGCTCGGCGAGCAGCAGGCCCGAGAAGATCGCGTACTCGGTGTCGTCCGTGCCCGCCGGGTCGGCGGCGACGAAGCCCTCGATGCGGCCCCAGCGTTCGCGGATCTGGGACGGCTTCATGTTCTCCGCGGGCGCGCCGAGCGCGTCACCGACGGCGAGCCCGAGGAGCGCCCCGCGGGCGCGGTCCCGCAGGGAGATCGCGGCCGCGGGGGGAGGGTGCGGAACGGTACGGAGTCTGCGTGACTGTGCCGCCGCTCCCGGGGGAGGTTCCGGCCCCTCCGAAGGAGGGTCCGGTTCGACGCTGACGCTCATGGTGTGTTCGTGCTCATCTCTGGGGTTGTGCTGTGCTGGTGGTACCTCGGGTGCTCAGCGTTGGTAGCGGTTCAGGATCAGATTGCCGTCGTCCGCCAGACGCTTGCGCAGCTCTGTTACGCCGAACGCGCCGTTGTAGTACTCCTGGAAGGCCGGGGTTGCGATCTTGTCCTTCCATTCGGCGTAGCCCCGCACCCCGAGCACCGGGGACGGGCGCAGCGACGCGGCCATCTCGGAGCCGGTCCGCCAGCCGTACTTCTCCGTGGTGAGGGACGGGTCTTTCAGCGCCTCGCGGCTGGTGGGCAGCAGCCAGTCGCCGCGCGCCAGTTGGATCTGGTGGTCGGCCCGCGTGAGGTAGGCGATGAACCGGGCCGCCGCCTCCTTGTGCCTGCTGTCCTGGGAGACGGACAGGGTCTGCGGGGCGACGCCCTGGGCCAGGCCGCCCGAACCCGCGGGCATCGGCAGGACGGTCCAGTCGAAGCCCTTGGGGGCCTGCTGCTCGACCTGCTGCCGGAACGAGAAGTTCAGCGGGAGCATGGCGTACTTGCCCGCGAAGAAGCCGGGCAGCGTGTCCGAGCCGGCCATGCCGAGCGCCGACCTGGGTGCGGTGTGCTCCTTGTTGACCTGCCGGTTGATGAGGCGTGCGACGGCCGAGTCGGCGGCGTCGTAGCGGATCTCGTTCCTGCCGTCCGCGTCCTTGTGGAAGACCGTGCCGCCGGTGGACTGCGCGAGGTTCACGGACTGGGTGACGGGTTCCTTCATCGACCAGGCGACGCCGTACTGTTCGGGTTTGCCGTCGCGGTTCTCGTCGCGCGTGAGCTTCTTGCTCGCCCGCTCGAACTCGGCCCAGGACCACGGGTGTTGGACCGTGGGTGTGCGGACGCCCGACTGTTTCAGGAGCTTCTTGTTCACGACGAGCACGCGCGGCTCCTGGAGGAACGGGATGCCGTAGATCTTCTTCCCGTACGTGGTCGTGGCCCAGGACGCCCGCGGGATGTCCGCGCGCAGTGACTTCGGCAGGTAGGGGCGCAGGTCGGCGAGGTAGCCGCCGTGGCCGAAGTCGGTGAGGTCGGAGGCGTCGTCGTGGAAGATGTCCGGCGCCTTGCCGCCCTCGAAGGAGGTCAGCATCTGGTCGTGGATGCTGTCCCAGACGCCCTGGACGTACTTGACCTTGACCTTGGTGTGGGTGTCGTTCCACCGCTCGACCAGGGCCTTGTTCGCCTCGATGGACTCCTTCTGCCAGGCGAGGCTGAGGAATTCGAGGGTGACCGTGCCGTCCGCCGACTCGGAGTCCGAGCCGGACCCGGAGCAGCCCGCGACCAGGGCGAGACCGAGGGCGGCCGCGGCCGCCGCGGTGCACTTGCGTACGCGCATCAGCCCTTCACCGCCCCGCTGAGCATGCCGCCGACGAGCCGCCGCTGGAGCAGCGCGAAGAAGACCAGGCTGGGGATCGTCGCGAGGACCGAGGCCGCGGCGAGCGGCCCGAGGTCGGCGACGCCCTCGGCGCCGAGGAAGCGGGTGAGGATGACCGACATCGTCTGGTTCTCCGGGGACTTGAGGAGGACGAGGGCGAAGAAGAACTCGTTCCAGGCGGTCACGAAGCTGAACATCAGCGTCGCGACGAGACCGGGGGCGAGAAGCGGAAGCACCACGCTGGTCAGCGTGCGCAGGCGGCCCGCGCCGTCCACCGCCGCCGCCTCCTCCAGGGAGCGCGGCACCGACTTCACGTAGCCCTGGAGCATCCAGAGCGAGAAGGGCAGGTTCCAGACGACGTAGACGATGATCAGGCCGAAGAGGCTGTCGATCATCCGCAGGTTCTTCAGGACCAGGAACAGCGGGATGATGATCAGCACGAACGGGAACATCTGGCTGACCAGGATCCAGCCCGTGCCCGCCTGGCTGACGCGGGTCCGGTAGCGGACCATGACGTACGAGGCCGGGACCGCGATCGCCACCGAGATCACGGAGGCGCTGACCGCGACGACGAGGCTGTTGAGCGCCGAGCGGAGCAGCGGCTGCGCGTCGAACGCGGCGCGGTAGTTGTCCAGGCTCGGATGCTGCGGCAGCCAGCTCGGATCGATCGCGCCCAGCTCCTGCGGGGACTTGAAGGACGTCGAGACCAGCCACAGGAACGGGAAGGCCAGGAAGACCATGTAGCAGAGCAGCGCTGTGTACTGTGCGGCCCGCCCCGCTCGGCCCGCCACCTTCGGGAGCGTGCGATGCGTGCTCATGCCGCCGCCTCCACATCTTCCTTGAGCTTCTTGCGGAGGAACAGCGTCAGCAGCACCGCGATCACCGCGACCATCGCCAGGCCCATCGCGGCGGCGTACCCGAACTGCCCGTACTTGAAGGCCTCTTCGTACGCGAACAGCATCGGGAGTCGGGTCTGGCCGCCGGGCCCGCCCTGCGTCAGCACGTAGACCAGGCCGAACGAGTTGAAGTTCCAGATGAAGTTGAGCGCCGTGATGGCGATGACCACCGGCTTCAGGGCCGGCCAGGTCACGGCCGTGAAGCGGCGCCACAGGCCGGCGCCGTCGAGCTGCGCGGCTTCTCGCAGCTCCACCGGCACGTTCTGGAGCCCGGCGAGGAGCACCACCGTCGTCTGCGGCATGCCCGCCCATACGCCCACCACGATCACCGCGGGCAGCGCGTACGACAGGTCCGCGAGCCAGTCGACGTTCTCGTGGATGATCCCGAGCTGGGTCAGCGTCTTGTTCAGGACGCCCGCGTCCGAGTGGTAGACGAGCCGCCACATGATGCCGACGACGACCTCGGGCATCGCCCACGGGACGAGCGCCAGCGTGCGGGCCAGCCAGCGGAAACGCAGGTTCTGGTTGAGCAGCAGCGCGAGGCCGAGGGCGAGGACGAACTGGAGTGCCGTCACGCTCACCGCCCACACCAGGCCGATGCGGAACGACTCCCAGAACAGCGAGTCGTGGCGCAGGTCGAGGAAGTTGTCCAGGCCGATGAACTGCGTGGGGGAGGTCCGCCCCGCCTGCGCGTCGGTGAACGCGAGCGAGAGGCCGTACAGGAGTGGGACCACGCTGAGGATCAGGACCGGGATCAGCGCGGGCATCAGCAGGAACCACGCGCCCCGGTCCAGCCCCAGCGCCCGCTTGCGCTGACCAGGTGTACGGGGTGG
The DNA here is from genome assembly GCF_044453445.1 of Streptomyces sp. NPDC051684. NCBI lineage: Bacteria > Bacillati > Actinomycetota > Actinomycetes > Kitasatosporales > Streptomycetaceae > Streptomyces > Streptomyces sp. NPDC051684. The sequence goes on from NZ_JBITCS010000018.1 coordinate 126,325, forward strand.
TGGTGTGCCGCGGCTGCCGGGGACGGCGTTGTCCCGTGGCGCGGTGAGACTCATGGCAATCCTCGATGTCTCAACTGTCGGACGCCGCCGGGCCCGTGGAGGCGCGGACGACGAGGCGGGGAGGGGCGGTGGTGGAGCGGGGAGCGGGATTCCGCGCGGTGCTTCCGGGTGCTTCCGGGGCGTTCAGGCGGTGCAGCAGCAGTTCGGCGGCGCGCCGCCCGCGCTCGGTGGAGCCCAGGTCGACGCTGGTCAGCGGGGGCCAGCCGGCCTGCGCGAGTTCGCTGTCGTCCATCCCGGCGACGGCGACGTCCTCGGGGATGCGCAGGCCGCGGGCGTGCAGGGCGCGGGCCGCGCCGAGCGCCAGCTGGTCGTTGGCGCCGAAGACCGCGTCCGGCTTCAGGTCGAGGAGCGACTCGGCGGCCGCGGCCCCGGACTCGATGCCGAAGTCCGTGTGCACGACGAGGTCCGGGTCGTGGTCGAGGCCGCAGTCCGCGAGGGCCTTGCGGAAGCCCTCGCCGCGCTTGCGCCCGGGGACCGTGTCGGCGGGACCGTTGACGAAGGCGATGCGGCGCCGGCCCGTCTCGTACAGATGGCGCACGGCGAGCGCGACGCCCGCGACGGAGTCGGCGCGCACGCTGTCGACCGGGACGCCGCCGGGCAGCGAGCCGATGACGACGACCGGTCCGGAGGCCGAGCGCAGCGCGTCCACGTGGGCGTCCGTGATGCGGATGGGGCACAGGATGAGGCCGTCGCTGGTGCGGTCGCCGAGGCTGCGCAGGACGGCGAGCTCGTCCTCGGCGACGGCGTCCGTGGAGTGCAGCAGGAGGCGGTACCCGGCGTCCTTCGCGACGGACTGGATGGCGCGGACCATCGCCACGTACACCGGGTTGCCGATGTCGGGCATCGCGAAGGTGAGCTGGCGGGTGCGGCCGTCCTTGAGGGAGCGGGCCACCGCGTTCGGTACGTAGCCGAGTTCGGCGGCGGCGCGCTCGACCTTCTCGACGGTCTCGGGGCGGGCCCCGATCCCGTTGAGCACGCGGGAGACGGACGCGATGGAGACCCCGGCGCGCTCGGCGATGGAGATGATCGTCGGCTTCGACACCGCGTTCCTCCCGTCTTCTGCTGTAAACGTTTCCCGTTGCTGGAAACGTTTACGGATGTTGCTCCCTCGTTTCCCGCCCGTCAACGCGTGTTTCCTGTGATCCAAGTCACCGACCGGTTCGGGAAGGTGGAGGTCAGCGTGTTGCGCAGGGCGCAAAACCGCAGGTAAGTACGGCCTTCCTTGCTGGCAGGGCCGATTTTTCGCGCGTACTTTCGGACTCGTAGAAGCAGTAGTCGCAGGGGAGCGGGGTTCGCGAGCATGACCATCATCGAGACCGGGGCAGCACTGCACGACGCCCACCGGGACAACCACACGCACCGTGATGTCAACGGTGGCTGGCTGCGCCCCGCGGTCTTCGGCGCGATGGACGGGCTCGTCTCCAACTTCGCGCTCATGGCCGGTGTCGCGGGTGGCGCCGTCTCCCAGCAGACGATCATCATCACCGGCCTGTCGGGCCTCGCCGCCGGAGCCTTCTCCATGGCGGCCGGCGAGTACACCTCCGTCGCCTCCCAGCGTGAGCTGGTCGAGGCCGAACTCGACGTCGAGCGCCGCGAGTTGCGCAAGCACCCGGCCGACGAGGAGAAGGAGCTCGCCGAGCTGTACGTCTCCCGTGGCGTCGAGCCGGAGCTCGCGCACGAGGTGGCCAGGCAACTGTCGAAGGACCCCGAGCAGGCCCTGGAGATACACGCGCGCGAGGAGCTGGGCATCGACCCCGGCGATCTTCCCTCGCCGATGGTCGCCGCCGTCTCGTCCTTCGGATCGTTCGCGCTCGGCGCGCTGATCCCGGTGCTGCCCTATCTGCTCGGGGCGAGCGCGCTGTGGCCGGCCGTGCTGCTCGCGCTCCTCGGACTGTTCGCCTGTGGTGCGGTCGTGGCCAAGGTGACGGCGCGTTCCTGGTGGTTCAGCGGCCTGCGGCAGTTGGCCCTCGGTGGCGCCGCGGCGGGTGTGACGTATCTCCTGGGAACGATTTTCGGGACTTTTGCTGGTTGACGGGTCGGGGTGGTGGCCTGAAGATGCCTATACAGCGCCTTGCATAAGTAGTCGTTACCGCGCGGTTTCGATTACTTGACCACGGGGCATGAGCCGTAAGCGCTGGGGGCAATGAGGCCCGCGGCGCACCCGGCACCATCCCGGCCCTCGGTCAACGATCTGCCCGGCGAGGCCTCTCCCGCCGCCACCCGCGGTGTCCGCATGTTGGAACGCAGTATCCGGTTCCCGAGAACCGACCCATCATGTAATCTGCACGAAATTTTTTGAGCTGCACTTCTCCGCAGAGGGCCAACGTCGTCCCTCGGCACGTAATTTGCCACGACGACGACGGGAGAGCCGATGCGTACCTCGCGCCAGCCGTCCCAGCATTCCAACAGCGGCCAGACCTGGTCGCACATGGATGCTCGCCCTGCTGCCCAGGGCATGTACGACCCGCGTAACGAGCACGACGCCTGTGGCGTCGGGTTCGTGGCCACCCTCACCGGCGAGGCGAGCCACACGCTGGTCGAGCAGGCGCTGACCGTTCTGCGAAACCTGGAACACCGCGGTGCCACCGGCTCCGAGCCCGACTCGGGCGACGGCGCGGGCATCCTGTCCCAGGTTCCGGACGCCTTCCTGCGCGAGGTGGTCGACTTCGACCTCCCCGAGGCCGGTGCGTACGCCGTCGGTATCGCCTTCCTGCCCGAGGAGGGCACGGAGGGCTACGTCTCGAAGATCGAGACGATCGCCGCCGAAGAGGGCCTGAACGTCCTCGGCTGGCGCGAGGTCCCGGTCGCCCCCCAGTTGCTCGGCTCCACCGCCCGCTCGACGATGCCGGCCTTCCGCCAGATCTTCGTCGCGGACGGTTCCCCTGCTGCTTGTCGGGGCATCGCGCTCGACCGCAAGGCGTTCGTGCTGCGCAAGCGCGCCGAGCGCGAGGCCGACGTGTACTTCCCGTCGCTCTCCGCGCGCACGATCGTCTACAAGGGCATGCTGACCACCGGCCAGCTGGAGCCCTTCTTCCCGGACCTGTCCGACCGCCGCTTCGCATCCGCGATCGCGCTCGTGCACTCCCGGTTCTCCACGAACACCTTCCCGTCGTGGCCGCTGGCGCACCCGTACCGCTTCGTCGCGCACAACGGTGAGATCAACACCGTCAAGGGCAACCGCAACTGGATGCGGGCCCGTGAGTCGCAGCTCGGGTCCGACCTCTTCGGTGGATCGGGCAACGCCGAGGACCTCGCGCGGATCTTCCCGGTCTGTACGCCGGACGCCTCCGACTCCGCCTCCTTCGACGAGGTCCTGGAGCTGCTGCACCTCGGTGGCCGTTCGCTGCCGCACAGCGTCCTGATGATGATCCCGGAGGCCTGGGAGAACCACGCCTCCATGGACCCGGCCCGGCGTGCCTTCTACCAGTACCACTCCAACCTCATGGAGCCCTGGGACGGCCCGGCCTGCGTCACCTTCACCGACGGCACCCAGGTCGGCGCCGTTCTCGACCGCAACGGTCTGCGTCCAGGGCGTTACTGGGTCACCGACGACGGCCTCGTCGTCCTCGGCTCCGAGGTCGGCGTCCTCGACATCGACCCGGCCAAGGTCGTCAAGAAGGGCCGCCTGCAGCCCGGCCGGATGTTCCTCGTGGACACCGCCGAGCACCGCATCATCGAGGACGAGGAGATCAAGTCCGCCCTCGCCTCCGAGCACCCCTACGAGGAGTGGCTCGAAGCCGGCGAGATCGAGCTCTCCGACCTCCCCGAGCGCGAGCACATCGTGCACACGCACGCCTCCGTCACGCGCCGCCAGCAGACCTTCGGCTACACCGAGGAAGAGCTCCGCATCCTCGTCGCGCCGATGGCCAAGGCCGGCGCCGAGCCGATCGGCTCGATGGGCACGGACACCCCGATCGCGGCCCTGTCCGCCCGCCCGCGGCTGCTCTTCGACTACTTCACGCAGCTGTTCGCGCAGGTCACCAACCCGCCGCTGGACGCCATCCGCGAGGAGCTCGTCACCTCGCTGCGCTCCCCGCTGGGCCCCGGCAGCAACCTGCTTGAGCCCACGGCCGCCACGTGCCGCGCGGTCACCCTGCCGTTCCCGGTGATCGACAACGACGAGCTCGCGAAGCTCATCCACATCAACGCCGACGGCGACATGCCCGGCATGAAGGCCGTGACCCTGTCCGGCCTGTACCGGGTGCACGGCGGCGGCGACTCCCTCGCCGCCCGGATCGACGAGATCTGCGCCGAGGCCGACGCCGCCCTGGAGGCCGGCGCCCGCCTGATCGTGCTCTCCGACCGGCACTCCGACGCCGAGCACGCGCCGATCCCGTCGCTGCTGCTCACCGCGGCCGTCCACCACCACCTCATCCGTACGAAGAAGCGCACCCAGGTGGGCCTCCTCGTCGAGGCCGGTGACGTGCGCGAGGTCCACCACGTCGCGCTGCTCATCGGCTTCGGTGCCGCGGCGGTCAACCCGTACCTCGCCATGGAGTCCGTCGAGGACCTGGTCCGCGCCGGCACCTTCCTCAAGGCCGACGAGGTGGGCTCCGCCGAGGACGCGATCCGCAACCTGATCTACGCGCTCGGCAAGGGCGTCCTCAAGGTCATGTCCAAGATGGGCATCTCGACCGTCGCCTCCTACCGTGGCGCCCAGGTCTTCGAGGCCGTCGGCCTCGACGAGGCCTTCGTCGAGAAGTACTTCAACGGCACCACCACCAAGATCGGCGGCGCCGACCTCGGCGTCATCGCCGAGGAGGTCGCCGCCCGGCACGCCAAGGCCTACCCGGCCTCCGGCATCGCCCCCGCGCACCGCGCGCTCGACATCGGCGGCGAGTACCAGTGGCGCCGCGAGGGCGAGCCGCACCTGTTCGACCCGGAGACGGTCTTCCGCCTCCAGCACGCCACGCGCTCGGGCAGCTACGACATCTTCAAGAAGTACACGGACCGCGTGAACGAGCAGTCCGAGCGCCTCATGACGCTGCGCGGACTGTTCAACTTCAAGTCCGAGGGCCGCGAGCCGATCTCCATCGACGAGGTCGAGCCGGCCTCCGAGATCGTCAAGCGCTTCTCGACCGGCGCCATGTCGTACGGCTCCATCTCGCGCGAGGCCCACGAGACCCTCGCCATCGCCATGAACCAGCTGGGCGGCAAGTCCAACACCGGTGAGGGCGGCGAGGACCCGGAGCGCCTGTACGACCCGGCGCGCCGCTCGTCGATCAAGCAGGTGGCCTCCGGCCGCTTCGGTGTGACCTCCGAGTACCTGGTCAACTCCGACGACATCCAGATCAAGATGGCCCAGGGCGCCAAGCCCGGCGAGGGCGGCCAGCTGCCCGGCCACAAGGTCTACCCGTGGGTCGCCAAGACGCGTCACTCGACGCCGGGCGTGGGCCTCATCTCCCCGCCGCCGCACCACGACATCTACTCCATCGAGGACCTGGCTCAGCTGATCCACGACCTCAAGAACGCCAACCCGCAGGCCCGCATCCACGTGAAGCTGGTCTCCGAGGTCGGCGTGGGTACGGTCGCGGCCGGTGTGTCCAAGGCGCACGCGGACGTCGTCCTGATCTCCGGCCACGACGGCGGTACGGGCGCCTCGCCGCTCACGTCGCTCAAGCACGCCGGTGGCCCCTGGGAGCTCGGCCTCGCCGAGACCCAGCAGACGCTGCTGCTCAACGGCCTGCGCGACCGCATCGTCGTGCAGACCGACGGCCAGCTCAAGACCGGCCGCGACGTGCTGATCGCCGCGCTGCTCGGCGCCGAGGAGTTCGGTTTCGCGACCGCGCCGCTCGTCGTCTCCGGCTGCGTCATGATGCGCGTCTGCCACCTGGACACCTGCCCGGTCGGCATCGCCACGCAGAACCCGACGCTGCGCGAGCGGTTCTCCGGCAAGGCCGAGTACATCGTCAACTTCTTCAAGTTCATCGCCGAAGAGGTCCGCGAGCTGCTCGCCGAGATGGGCTTCCGCTCCATCGAGGAGGCAGTCGGCCACGCCGAACTCCTCGACACCGAGCGGGCCGTGAACCACTGGAAGGCGCAGGGCCTCGACCTGGAGCCGCTGTTCCACGTGCCCGAGCTGCCCGAGGGCGCCGTCCGGCACCGGATCATCGAGCAGGACCACGGCCTGGAGAAGGCGCTCGACAACGAGCTGATCAAGCTCGCCGCCGACGCCCTCGCCGCGAACGACCAGACGGACGCCCAGCCGGTGCGCGCCCAGGTCGCCATCCGCAACATCAACCGCACGGTCGGCACCATGCTCGGCCACGAGGTGACGAAGAAGTTCGGTGGCGCGGGCCTGCCCGACGACACCATCGACATCACCTTCACGGGCTCCGCGGGCCAGTCGTTCGGCGCGTTCGTGCCGCGCGGTGTCACGCTGCGCCTGGAGGGCGACGCCAACGACTACGTCGGCAAGGGCCTCTCCGGCGGCCGCGTCGTCGTCCGCCCGGACCGCGGCGCCGACCACCTCGCCGAGTACTCGACGATCGCCGGCAACACCATCGCGTACGGCGCGACGGGCGGCGAGCTGTTCCTGCGCGGCCGCACCGGCGAGCGCTTCTGCGTCCGCAACTCCGGTGCCACGGTCGTCTCGGAGGGCGTGGGCGACCACGGCTGCGAGTACATGACCGGCGGCCACGCGGTGATCCTCGGCGAGACGGGCCGCAACTTCGCGGCCGGCATGTCCGGCGGCATCGCGTACGTCATCGACATGGACCCGGACAACCTCAACGCCGGGAACAAGTCGGCCGTCGAGCCCCTCGACGACACCGACAAGCAGTGGCTGCACGACGTCGTGCGCCGCCACCAGGAGGAGACCGGCTCGACGGTCGCCGAGAAGCTCCTGGCGGACTGGGACACCTCGCTGGCCCGGTTCACGAAGATCATCCCCAGCACGTACAAGGCAGTGCTCGCCGCCAAGGACGCCGCCGAGCGAGACGGTCTCTCCGAGACCGAGATCACCGAGAAGATGATGGAGGCGGCGACCAATGGCTGATCCCAAGGGCTTTCTCAACCATGGCCGCGAGGTCGCGCAGACCCGCCCGGTCGAGGAGCGCGTCAAGGACTGGAACGAGGTCTACGTTCCCGGGTCCCTGCTGCCCATCATCAGCAAGCAGGCGTCCCGCTGCATGGACTGCGGCATCCCGTTCTGTCACAACGGCTGCCCGCTGGGGAACCTGATCCCCGAGTGGAACGACTACGCCTATCGCGAGGACTGGTCGGCCGCGCAGGAGCGCCTGCACGCGACCAACAACTTCCCGGAGTTCACCGGTCGTCTCTGCCCGGCCCCCTGCGAGTCGGCGTGCGTGCTCGGCATCAACCAGCCGGCCGTCACCATCAAGAACGTCGAGGTCTCGATCATCGACCAGGCGTGGGACCGGGGCGACGTCGCCCCGCAGGTCCCCGAGCGGTTGAGCGGGAAGACCGTCGCGGTCATCGGGTCGGGACCGGCCGGTCTGGCGGCCGCGCAGCAGCTGACGCGGGCCGGTCACACGGTCGCCGTCTACGAGCGCGCCGACCGCATCGGCGGCCTGCTCCGCTACGGCATCCCCGAGTTCAAGATGGAGAAGCGCCACATCAACCGCCGCATCGAGCAGATGCGCGCGGAGGGCACCAAGTTCCGCACGGGTGTGGAGGTCGGCCGCGACATCGACGCCGCGGGTCTGCGCAAGCGGTACGACGCCGTCGTCGTCGCGGCGGGTGCGACCGTGTCGCGTGACCTTCCGGTGCCCGGCCGTGAACTCAACGGCATCCACTACGCGATGGAGTACCTGCCGCTCTCGAACAAGGTGCAGGAGGGCGACTACGTCCAGCCGCCCATCACCGCCGAGGGCAAGCACGTCGTCGTGATCGGCGGCGGCGACACCGGCGCCGACTGCGTGGGCACCGCCCACCGCCAGGGCGCCGCCTCGGTGACGCAGCTGGAGATCATGCCGCGCCCGAACGACGACCGGAACACGACCACGCAGCCGTGGCCGACGTTCCCGATGCTCTACAAGGTCACCTCCGCGCACGAGGAGGGCGGCGAGCGCATCTACTCGGCGGGCACCACTCACTTCGAGGGCGACGAGGACGGCAACGTCCAGTGGCTGCACCTCTCCGAGGTCGAGTTCGTCGACGGCAAGCTCGTCAACAAGCCCGGCACCGAGCGCAAGATCCCGGCGCAGCTGGTCACCCTCGCGATGGGCTTCACCGGCACGGACCAGGAGAACGGTCTGGTCTCGCAGTTCGGCCTCGACCTCGACGCGCGCGGCAACGTCGCCCGCGACGACGAGTTCCAGACCAACGTGCCGGGTGTGTTCGTGGCGGGCGACGCCGGCCGCGGCCAGTCGTTGATCGTCTGGGCCATCGCGGAGGGCCGCTCGGCCGCCCGCGGCGTGGACCGCTTCCTGACCGGGGTGTCGGAGCTGCCCGCTCCGATCCGCCCGACGGACCGCGCGCTGGCCGTGTGATCCGCACGGCCTGACAGGCCGTCAAGATACGTCCCGTACAACGGCGTACGGAACAGAGCGCGACGCTCGCCCTACAGTCCCCGACCGGACGCTGGGCGGGCGTCGCGGTGCGTTCAGCCCGGGATGCGGAACGTCTCGCCGTAGACCTTCCACGTCAGCGGGGTCTTCAGGGACAGGTTGCCGTCGTAGAGGAACTGGCGCTGCGCCGTGTCGATGCGGGTCGTGTCGCGGTCGGGGTTCTTCGACTTCATCGCCTTGCGGCGCAGGTCGAGGAAGACGTCGAGGTACGCCTTCTCCCGGCCGTCCTGGGCCGGGGTGTCGGCCTCCTTCAGGGCCGCCTCGCGCAAGCCGTAGAAGCCGTGCGGGCCCGTGCCGGGGCCGTGCAGGACCATCGCGTCGTAGTAGATGAACTGGCCGAGCGTGCCCAGGCCGTCGAGCTTGGCGAGGCGGACCGCCGGGTCGAAGTAGCCGCGGTCGCGCTCCTTCTCCTGGACGTCCCGGAAGGCCTTGTGCGTGGCTTCCTGCTTCCACGCCGCGGTGAAGCCGGGGTCGAGTCCCTCGTGGGAGTCCGTGCCGTCGACCTCGCGCAGGGCGGGGAGGTAGCGGGCCAGGCCGTTGTCCGGGTGGGCCTTCGTGTAGCGCTCTACCAGGGTCAGCAGGTCGTGGGTGCCGGTGCAGAAGCCGATGATGCCGGCGGTGTAGCCCTGGCCGTCGTCGATGTCCTCGATGTAGCCGTACTGGCCGCGCCAGTCGAGCGTCGAGTTCTCGGCGCTGGCGACGATCTGCTGGGCCAGCTCCTTCTTCTCCGGGGCGGCGAGCCCGGGCGGCAGGCTTGCGATGGCCTTGTCGTCGGCCTTGCGCTCCGCTTCCGACTGGTTGCCGGGGCGGGCCGGGGCGGAGGCGATGGGGCGTGGTCCCGCCCCGTCGTCCTGCTTGTCGTCCGGCGACAGGAAATAGACGGCGGCCGTGGCGAGTGGGGCCACGGCGACGAAGGAGAGGACCAGACAGCCCGCGCGTTTCATGCGCCACAGATTAAGCGAGCGTGTGTGCGACTCGGCGACCGGTGTCCTTGTTGCGCGGAACCGGCGTTGCGCCCTCGGGGCTCTGCCCCGGCCCCCGCGCCTCAATCGCCGGCGGGGCTTGATTTGCCCACCCGCCGCAGGGGCTTGATGTGCGGCGCCCCGGTGCCGCGCAAGCGAGGCGTAGGGGCTAGGGCTTGTCGTTTGGATCAGGCCCCGCGAGCCCGGCCTGATCCAAAAGACAAGCCCTAGGGGGGGGGGGGACAGCCCGCACGGGGGGGAGGGGGGGGGGGGGGCGCCCGCCGGGGGGCCCC
>NZ_JBITCS010000018.1:136180-180667 GCF_044453445.1 Streptomyces sp. NPDC051684
GGGCGCCCCGGGCCCGCGCAGGCGGGGGGTGGGGGTTGGGGGTTGTGTTTTGGACCCGCCCCCGCGAGCCCGGCCTGATCCAAACGACAAGCCCTAAGCCACAATCTGGCTTCGGCACGCCGCCGGTGTGCCCCACGCGGCCCGTAGAGGGCGGGCCTTGCGGAGCCACAACGACAGGTCGAGCTCCTCCGTGTAGCCCACCGCGCCGTGGAGTTGGAGCGCCGCGCGGGCCGCCGCGTAGGCCGCCTCCCCGGTCGCCAGTTTCGCCGCCGCGATGTCCGACGGCGTCATCGACAGCGCCGCCCCGAACAACAGCGGGCGCGCGAACTCCAGGCCCACCAACGCGTCCGCCAGACGGTGCTTCACCGCCTGGAAGGTGCCGACCGCGACCCCGAACTGCTCGCGCTGCTTCACATAGTCGACCGTGCGGCGCAGCAGCTCCAGGCCCACGCCGAGCGACTGCGCCGCCGTCAGGAGCGCCGCCATGTCCACCGCCTCCCGGACCTTCGCGCCGCGCGCCACGACCTCGCCGCCCTCGTCCGGCGCGAACAGCCGCCGCGCCGGGTCCGCCGACTCCCGCAGCGGTCCGTGGCCGGAGGCCAGCCGTACCGTACCGTCGTCGGCCACCACGAACACCGCGTCCGCCGCGTCCGCGTCCAGCGCGTACGGACCGGAGGGCACCGTGACCACCGCGTCCCCCGCCGCGATCCGCGGCAGCCATTCCTTCGCCGCCTCCGAGCCCTCCTCCAGCAGCGTCGCCACCGCCGCCGTCTCCACGACCGGACCCGGTACCGCATGGCGGCCCAACTCCACGTAGGCAACCGCCATTTCCACTGGCAGTGGGCCCATACCCTCGTGCGCCTCCGGGACCGCCAGCGCGAACACCCCCGTCTCCGCGAGCCGCCCCCACAGCGCCCGCCCGGGCCCCGCGTCGCCGCCCGCCCACGCGCGGACCACCGACGGCGTGTCCGCCGCCGTCAGCATCCGGTCGAGCGTGCGGCCGAACTCGGCCTGCTCCGCGTCCAGGAGGAACCTCATCAGCGGCGTCCCTTCGGCAGGCCGAGCAGCCGCTCGGCGATGATGTCGCGCTGGATCTCGTTCGTACCGGCGTAGATGGGCCCCGCGAGGGAGAACGTGTAGCCCTCCGCCCACTCGCCCTCCGCCAATTCACCGTCCGCGCCCAGGAGTTCCAGCGCCGTCTCGTGCAGCGCGATGTCGTACTCCGACCAGAACACCTTGTTCAGGCTCGACTCCGCCCCGATCTGCTCGCCCGCCGCGAACCGCGACGCGTTGCCGTACGTGAACAGCTGGTACGCGCGCGCCCCCACCACCGCGTCCGCCACCCGGTCCCGCAGCGCCGGATCCGCGCCGCGCTCCCGCCACAGCTCACGCAGCCGCTCGGAGGCGGCGAGGAAGCGGCCGGGGGAGCGGAGCATCAGCCCCCGCTCGTTCCCCGTCGTCGACATCGCGATGCGCCAGCCGTTGCCGACCTCCCCGATCACGTCCTCGTCCGGCACGAACACGTCGTCCAGGAACAGCTCGGCGAACGCCGGCTTGCCGTCGATCCGGCCGATCGGGCGGACCGTGACCCCGGGCGCGCGCAGGTCGAACATCAGGTACGTGAGCCCGTGGTGGGGCTTGGCCGCCTCCGGGTCCGTGCGGAAGATGCCGAACGCCCGGTCCGCGAACGCCGCCCGCGAGGACCACGTCTTCTGCCCGCGCAGCAGCCAGCCGCCGTCCGTGCGCACCGCCCGCGAGCGCAGCGACGCCAGGTCCGAGCCCGCCTCCGGCTCCGACCAGGCCTGCGCCCAGATCACCTCGCCGCTCGCCATCGACGGCAGCACGCGCGCCCGCTGTTCGTCCGTGGCGTGGTCGAAGAGGGTGGGGGCGAGGAGGTTGATGCCGTTCTGCGAGACGCGGCCCGGGGCCCCCGCCGCGTAGTACTCCTCCTCGAAGATCAGCCACTTGAAGATGTCGACGCCCCGGCCGCCGAACTCCTCGGGCCACGAGACGACCGACCAGCGGTCCGCGGACAGCTCCGCCTCCCACGCGCGGTGCGCGGCGAAGCCCTCGGCGGTCTCCAGCGACGGCAGGGGATCAGAAGGTACATGGGCGGCCAGCCACGCCCGCGCGTCCTCGCGGAACGCGTCCTGGTCCGGGGTGAACTCCAGGTTCATCGGGCGCCCGCCTCCTTCATGGCGCGGACGTCCATGCCGCCAAGCGAGTCGGCGGCCGTCTCCGCGTTGTGCGCGTGCGCCAGGTGGTGCAGGCCGAAGACCGAGTCCATGCCCGCGTGCAGGCCCTGGAGGTCCTCCGCCTGGTTCACCGCGCGCTTGGTCAGTGCGAGCCCGAGGCGCGGCATCTCGCCCACCCGGTCCGCCAGATCGCTGGTCGCCGCCGACAGCTCGTCCCGCGGCACCACCCGGTTGACCATCCCCACCTCGTACGCCCTGCGCGCGCTCATCCGCTCGCCCGTGAACAGGAACTCCTTGGCGATCCGCGGCGGCATCGCCCACGGATGCGCGAAGTACTCGACGCCCGGTATCCCCATCCGGACGACCGGGTCGGCGAAGAACGCGTCCTCGCTCGCCACGATCAGGTCGCAGATCCACGCGAGCATCAACCCGCCCGCCACGCACGCCCCTTGGACGGAGGCGATCACCGGCTTCGGCAGCTCGCGCCAGCGCCGGCACATGCCCAGGTACACCTCCGACTCGCGCGCGAACCGCGATTCGGCGCCCCGCTTGTCGGAGTGGTCCCACCACAGCCCGGCCCGCCGCTCGAACGGCAGATGCGCGTCCCGCTCCGGCGTCCCGATGTCGTGCCCGGCAGAGAAGTGCTCGCCCGCGCCCGCGAGCACGACCACCTTCACGTCCTCGTCCTCGGCGGCCCGGTAGAAGGCGGAGTCCAGGGCGTACGTCATCGCCGAGTTCTGCGCGTTGCGGTACGTCGGCCGGTTCATCGTCACGTGGGCGACCCGGCCCCTGACCTCGTACAGGACGGGGGTGTCGGGGCCGCCGGTGGCTGCGGGGTGCGCTGCTGGCATCGGAAACATCCTTCCCTAACAAGTGTTTGGTAGGTTAGCTTATGAGCATGGACAGCGTCGAGGACTTCCGGGCCGGTTTCCGTGACTGGCTGGAGCAGGAACTCTCGGGGGAGTACGCCGAGTTGCGGGGCAGCGGCGGGCCGGGGCGCGAGCACGAGGCGTTCGCCGAGCGCCTGGCCTGGGAGCGGCACATGGCGGCGCACGGCTGGACGTGCGTCGGCTGGCCCGAGGAGCACGGCGGGCGGGGCGCGAGCATCGAAGCGCAGATCGCCTTCCACGAGGAGTACGCGCTGGCGGACGCGCCCGCCCGCGTCAATCACATCGGGGAGCAGCTCCTCGGCCCGACCCTGATCGCGTTCGGCACCGAGGAGCACAAGTCCCGCTTCCTGGAGCCGATCCGGCGGGTCGAGGAGCTGTGGTGCCAGGGGTACAGCGAGCCCGGCGCGGGTTCCGACCTCGCGGGCGTCCGCACCCGCGCGCGGCTGAGCGAGGACGGCTCGGAGTGGATCGTCGACGGCCAGAAGACCTGGACGTCGCTCGCGCACGAGGCGCAGTGGTGCTTCGTCCTGGCCCGGACCGAGCCCGGCTCGCGCCGCCACGCCGGGCTTTCGTACCTGCTCGTGCCGCTGGACCAACCGGGCGTCGAGGTCCGGCCCATCGTGCAGCTCACCGGGACCAGCGAGTTCAACGAGGTGTTCTTCGACGGTGCCCGCACCCCGGCCTCGTACGTCGTCGGTGACACCGGGGACGGCTGGCGGGTCGCCATGGCCACGCTCGGGTTCGAGCGCGGCATCTCCACCGTCGGCCAGCAGATCGGCTTCCGCCGCGAACTGCGGGAGCTGATCGCGCTCGCCGAGAGGAACGGCGCCATGGACGACCCGCTCCTGCGCGACCGGCTCGCCCGCGCCTGGACGGGACTTCAGGCGATGGCGGCCAACGCGCGGCGCGGTGTCGACCCCTCCGTCGCCAAGCTGTACTGGGCCGCCTGGCACCGCGGGCTCGGCGAACTGGCGATGGACGTGTGCGGCGCGGCCTCCACGATCGCCGAGGGCGAGCCGTACGAACTCGACCAGTGGCAGCGGCTCTTCCTCTTCTCCCGCGCCGACACCATCTACGCGGGTTCTGACGAGATCCAGCGCAACATCATCGCCGAGCGGCTGCTCGGCCTGCCGAAAGAGGTGCGCGTATGAGTTCGGTGACGTCCACGGCTCCCGGATACGTCCCCGGCCACCAGCTGCTCGACGGGCGCACCGCCGTCATCACCGCCGCCGCGGGCGCCGGGATCGGCGGCGCCACCGCGCGCCGCTTCCTGGAGGAGGGCGCCCGCGTCGTCATCAGCGACGCGCACGCGCGCCGCCTGAAGGAGGGCGAAGCGGCGCTCGCCGCCGAGTTCGGGACCGACCGGGTCTCCGCGCTCGCCTGCGACGTGACCGACGAGGAGCAGGTCCAGGCACTCTTCGCGCACACCGCCGAGCGGCACGACGGACTCGACATCGTCGTCAACAACGCGGGCCTCGGCGGCACCTCGGCGCTCGTCGACATGACGGACGAGCAGTGGACGAGGGTCCTGGACGTGACCTTGAACGGGACCTTCCGCTGCGTCCGGGCCGCCCTGCGCGCCTTCCGCGACACCGGCCGCGGCGGCGCGATCGTCAACAACGCGTCCGTCATCGGCTGGCGCGCCCAGGCCGGACAGGCGCACTACGCCGCCGCCAAGGCCGGCGTGATGGCTCTGACCAGGACCGCCGCGATCGAGGCGGCCGAGTACGGGGTGCGGGTCAACGCGGTGGCGCCCAGCCTCGCCATGCATCCGCACCTGGTGAAGGTCACCTCGGAAGAGCTGCTCGCCGAGCTGACCGAGAAGGAGGCCTTCGGCCGGTACGCGGAGCCCTGGGAGGTGGCCAACGTGATGGTCTTCCTCGCCTCCGGCTACTCCTCGTACATGACCGGCGAGACCGTCTCCGTCAGCAGTCAGCGCGCATGAGCCCCTCGCTCGAGCGGCGCCGCGAACTCCTCGCCACGGCGGCCGAGGTGTTCGCGGCGCAGGGCTACGACGCCACCACCGTGCGCCGGATCGCCGACGCCGCGGGGATGCTCGCGGGCAGCCTCTACTACCACTTCGACTCCAAGGACTCGATCGTCGAGGAGATCCTGCGCGGCTTCCTCGACGAGCTGTGGGGCCGCTACGACACCGTGCTCGCCGCCGGACACGATCCGCGCGAGACGATGCGCGCCCTGGTCACCGAGTCGTTCCGGGAGATCGACCGGCACGGCCCCGCCGTCGCCATCTACCAGAAGGAGTCGAAGGCGCTCGCCGCCCGGGAGCGGTTCGCGTTCCTCGCAGCCTCGCAGCGCAAGTTCGAGCAGACCTGGCTGACCACCCTCCAGGAAGGGGTGGCCGCCGGGGCGTTCCGCGCCGACCTCGACATCCGGCTCACCTACCGGTTCGTGCGCGACACCGTGTGGGTCGCCGCGTCCTGGTACCGGCCGGGCGGCAGACACAGCCCCGAGGAGATCGCCCGCGAGTACCTGGCGATGGTGCTCGACGGGATAGCCCAGCCCAACCATCCTTAAAAGAGAGTGGAGTTGATGCGTCATGGCCGAGGCCTACATCGTCGATGCGGTCCGCACCCCCGTCGGGCGGCGCAAGGGCGGGCTCAGCGCCGTCCACCCCGCCGACCTGGGCGCCCACGTCCTGAAGGAGCTCGTCACGCGCAGCGGGGTCGACCCGGCCGCCGTCGAGGACGTCGTCTTCGGCTGCCTCGACACCGTCGGCCCGCAGGCCGGCGACATCGCCCGCACCTGCTGGCTCGCCGCGGGTCTTCCCGAGGAGGTGCCGGGCGTCACCGTCGACCGGCAGTGCGGCTCCTCCCAGCAGGCCGTCCACTTCGCGGCGCAGGGCGTGCTCTCCGGCACGCAGGACCTCGTCGTCGCGGGCGGCACGCAGAACATGTCGATGATCCCCATCGCCTTCGCCTCCCGGCAGGCCGCCGAGCCGCTCGGCCTCACCGAGGGCCCCTACCTGGGCAGCGAGGGCTGGCGCGCCCGCTACGGCGACGCGCCCGTCAACCAGTTCCACGGCGCGGAACTCATCGCCGAGAAGTGGGGCATCACCCGCCAGGACCAGGAGCAGTGGGCGCTCCGGTCCCACCAGCGGGCGCTGCGCGCCATCGACGAGGGCCGGTTCGCGAAGGAGACCGTCGCCTACGGGGACGTCACCGTCGACGAGGGGCCGCGCCGGGACACGACCCTGGAGAAGATGGCGGGCCTCAACCCCGTCGTCGAGGGCGGCACCATCACCGCCGCCTGCTCCTCACAGGTCTCCGACGGGGCGGCGGCCATGCTGCTCGCCTCCGAACAGGCCGTACGGGAGCACGGGTTGACGCCCCGGGCCCGCATCCACCACCTCTCCGTGCGCGGCGAGGACCCCATCCGGATGCTCTCCGCGCCCATCCCGGCGACGGCGTACGCGCTGAAGAAGACCGGCCTGACGATGGACGACATCGACCTCGTCGAGATCAACGAGGCGTTCGCGCCGGTCGTCCTCGCCTGGCTCAAGGAGACCGGCACCGACCCCGAGAGGGTCAATGTGAACGGCGGCGCCATCGCCCTCGGCCACCCGCTCGGCGCCACCGGCAGCAAGCTGATGACGACCCTGCTGCACGAACTGGAGCGCACGGGCGGCCGGTTCGGCCTCCAGACGATGTGCGAGGGCGGCGGCCAGGCCAACGTCACGATCATCGAGCGCCTGTGAGCATCGGTGCGGGGGAAGCCCCGTCGGGGAGCGCATCCCGCTGAGCGGGAACCGGCGGTGGAGCGCCGGGTGAGGCACGGACAGGGTGAGGGCATGACCCGTACTCCTGTTCCTCCCGAGCCCGGTGTTCCTCCCGAGCCCGGTGTTCCTCCCGAGCCCGGCGACGCGCTCGCGCTCAGGCGCCTCGCCGAGAGCTACGCGCTGGCCGTCGACGGGCGGGAAGCCGCCCTGCTCGACGCCCAGTTCACCGACGACGGCAGGCTCGTCGCCCACAAGCCCGACGGCACGGTGCTGTGGGAGCGGGCCGGCCCCGCCGAACGCAACAAGCTCTTCGACGAACTCGCCGTCTTCCCGCGCACCTTCCACCAGGTCGGGAACCACGTCGGCGAGCTGACCGGGCCCGACAGCGCCCGCGCGGTCAGCTACAGCCTCGCCCATCATCTCGGAGCCGACGGGGGCGATGTGCGCTGCCTCGTCCGGTACGAGGACGAGTACCGGCGCACCGCGGACGGCTGGCGGATCGCCGCCCGTGCCGTCCTTCCCCAGTGGTACGAGAGGAGCGAGACGCTGTGAGCGGCAACGTTGTGGAGTGGGACGAGACCGTCGACGTGCTGGTCGTCGGCTCCGGCGGCGCCGCCCTGACCGGCGCGTACAGCGCCGCCACGCGCGGCCTCGACACCCTCGTCGTCGAGAAGACCGAGTACTTCGGCGGGACGACCGCGTACGCCGGGGCCTGTCTGTGGCTCCCCGGCAACCAGGCGCAGGCCCGCGCAGGCCTTGAGGACAGCGCCGACCTGGCCCGCGCGTACTTCCGGTCGCTGGTCGGCGACACGACGCCGCACGAGGTGCAGGACGCCTACCTCGACGGGGCGGGACCCACCGTCGAATTCCTGGAGCGCAGCGCGTTCCTGCGGTTCGAGTACCGGCCGTTCCCCGACTACTACCCGGGCCCCGGCCGCTTCGACGCGGGGCGTGGGGTCTTCCCGGTCCCGCTGGAGCGGCCCGCGGGCGAGCAGCCGCTGCTCGACGCCGTCCGCCCGCCCGCCTGGAGCGAGCGGCTCGGCGTTCCGGCGCCCGAGGGGGCGCTGGAGGACGGGCGCGCGCTGATCGGCCGGCTGTTGCTTGCCCTTGACGCGGCCGGCGGGCGGGCGCGGACGCGCACCGCGTTCACCGGGCTCGTGCAGGACGAGGCCGGCCGGGTCGTCGGGGCCGAGCTGCGCGACGCGCAGGGCCGCACGGTCGCGGTCCGGGCCCGGCGCGGCGTGCTGCTCGCCGCGGGAGGCTACGAGCGCGACGCCGAGCTGCGCCGCGCCTGGGGCAACGGGCCGGGTGCCGACTGGACGATGGGCCCCGAGGGAGGCGGCACGGGCGACGCGCTGCGGGCCGCCCAGGGGCTCGGCGCGGCGACGTCGCTGCTCGGCGAGAGCTGGTGGTGCCCCTCCGTGCTCTTCCCCGACGGCGGAGCGGCGTTCGCGCTCGGCTTCCGCGGCGGGATCTTCGTCGACGCCGAGGGACGCCGGTTCGCCAACGAGTGCCTGTCCTACGACCGGATGGGCCGGGCCATGATCGCGGCGGGGGCCGGGGACGCTCCGGACCGCCCCGTGTGGTGGGTGTGGGACGCGCGGCACGGCGAGGAGCCGCCCGGCATCGTCCTCGTCCCGGTCGACCGGGAGTCGTTCGAGGCGGCCGGGGTGTGGCACAGCGCGGACTCGGTGGAGGCGCTCGCCGAGGCGATCGGGGTGCCCGCGGAGGGCCTCGCGGCCACGGTCGAGACCTTCAACGAGTACGCGGACAAGGGCCACGACCCGGAGTTCGGCCGCGGCGACGACCCCTACGACCGGTTCTTCGCCGGCGAGGGCGAGGAGGGCGCGCCCAACCCGTGCCTGCTGCCGCTGTCGTCGGGCTCGTTCCACGCGGTGCGGATGGTCCTCGGCGACCTCGGCACGAAGGGCGGCGTCACCGCGGACGCGGACGCCCGCGTGCTGCGCGAGGACGGCTCCGTGATCGAGGGCCTGTACGCGGTGGGGAACACGGTGGCGAACGTCACGGGCGCGGTGTACCCGGGCCCCGGCGCGCCCATCGGCACCGGAATGGTGTTCGGGTACCGGGCGGCGAAACGGATGGCCCAGGACGGGTGACCTCGGGTCGTACGGGTGGGGGCGGAAGCGGGACGTCGGGCCCGGCCCCCACCCGTGCCGAGCAGGACGGAAGGCCCGAGCAGGAATCGAGTGGGAGGCGTACGACGATGAGTGGACGTGAAGGACAACTGGCCGGAAAGGTCGCCCTGGTGACCGGGGCGGCGCGCGGCATGGGCGAGGCCATCACACGCGAACTGGTGGCCCGCGGGGCGCGGGTCGTGCTCGGGGACGTGCTCGTGACCGAGGGGGAGAAGGTCGCCGGTGAACTGGGGGACGGCGCCGCGCGCTTCGTACGCCTCGATGTCACCGACGCCGCGTCCTGGGCGGGCGCGGTCCGCGTCGCCACCGAGACGTACGGTCGGCTCGACATCCTCGTCAACAACGCCGCCATCTACACGACGTCCCCGCTCGTCGACGAGGACCCGGCCCAACTGGAGCGGATCCTCAAGGTCGACCTCGTCGGGCCGTTCCTGGGGCTCCAGGCCGTCGTCCCCGCCATGCGGGCGGGGGAGCGGGGCGGCTCGATCGTCAACATCTCCTCGCAGGCCGGGGTCCAGGGCATCTGGGGGCACGGCGCGTACGGAGCCGCGAAGTGGGGGCTGCGCGGCATGAGCCGGACCGCCGCCCTCGAACTGGGCGGCGACGGCATCCGCGTCAACGCCGTCTTCCCCGGCGCCATCGACACGGCGATGACCGCCCACCTCGGCACCACCGAGCACCCGGCCGCCGCGCTCGGCCGCATCGGCAGGCCCGAGGAGGTCGCCCGGCTCGTCGCGTTCCTCGCCTCCGACGACGCCTCCTACCTCACCGGCTCCGAGGTCGCCGCGGACGGCGGCGCGTCGGCCGGGCGGATGCCGGTGTTCGCCCAGCGCGGCCGGGGACAGGGAGACGGGCAGTGACCCCACAGGGCCGCCGCCCCCGCCCCGACGTGCAGGCGCTCATCGACGCCTGCACCGCCAACTTCCCGGCTCTGGGCACCGAGGTCACCGACATCCGTGACGTGCGCGGGTACTTCGCGGAGCGCGCCGCCCCGCCACCGCCCCGGCTCCCCGCGCTGCACCGGGTGGCCGACCAGGACGCCGACGGCGTGCCCGTGCGGGTCTACGAGCCCACGGGCGCGGGCGCGAGCACGCCCGTCGTCGTCTTCTTCCACGGCGGCGGCATGGTGCTGTGCTCCCTCGACTCGCACGACGGGTTCTGCCGTGAACTCGCCGCCGCCACCGGCTCGTCGGTCGTGTCCGTCGACTACCGGCTCGCGCCCGAACACCCCTTCCCCGCCGCCCCCGAGGACGCCTACACCGCGCTCCTTTGGGCCGCGAGAACCCACCCGGACCGGCCCCTCGTCGTCGCGGGCGACAGCGCGGGCGGCACGCTCGCCGCCGTCACCGCGCTGCTCGCCCGGGAGCGCGGCGGGCCCGCCCTCGCCGCCCAGCACCTGTACTACCCGATGCTGGACCCGCAGCGCTCCTCGGCCTCGTACGAGGAGAACGCGCACGGCTACTTCGTCACCGCCGACCATCTGCGCTGGTACTGGCAGCAGTACCTGCCCCGCCCCGAGGACGCCCGCGACCCCCGCGCCACGCCCTTCGCCGCCGAGCGGTTCGACGGGCTGCCGCCCGCGTTCGTCGTCACCGCCGGGCTCGACCCGCTGCGCGACGAGGGCCGGCGGTACGCGGAACTCCTGACGGCGGCCGGGGTGCCCGCGCGGTACCACTGCTACGACGAGGCGTTCCACGGCTTCATGACGATGGGAGGCGAGGCCGCGCTGCCCGAGGCGAAGGCGGCCTGCGCGGCCGCATTCGCCGAGCTGGCGAACCTCACCTACTGAGAGCTCGTGAGCAGTTCGAACCCCTGGTACCCGGCCGCCGCGACCTTCTCGATGATGTCGCCGTACACCCCGAAGCCGCCGACGAACGGCATGAACACCCGTGGCTTTCCCGGAATGTTGGCGCCGAGGTACCAGGAGTTCGCCGCCGTCATCAGCGTGCCGTCGGCCCGCTTCCCGCACTCGTCGACCCACGTGTCCACCGCGTCGGCGCGCGCCTCCACGCCCGCGTAGCCGCCCTCGCGCAGATGCCCGAGCAGCGCGGCGATCCAGTCGGTGTGCTGCTCGCCGCAGAGGATCATGTTGGCGAGGACGGACGGCGAGCCGGGGCCCGCGAGGTTGAAGAGGTTCGGGAAGCCGTCCACACCGAGCCCGAGATACGTGCGCGGGCCCGCCGCCCACGCCTCCTTCAGCGTCCGCCCGCCCCGGCCGGTCACCGAGATCCGGTCCAGGGAGCCGGTCATCGCGTCGAAGCCGGTGGCGTACACGATGACGTCGAGCTCGACGAGCGTGCCGTCCGCGAGCCGGATGCCGGCCGCCTC
This sequence comes from Streptomyces sp. NPDC051684, assembly GCF_044453445.1. NCBI lineage: Bacteria > Bacillati > Actinomycetota > Actinomycetes > Kitasatosporales > Streptomycetaceae > Streptomyces > Streptomyces sp. NPDC051684. The sequence goes on from NZ_JBITCS010000018.1 coordinate 147,486, forward strand.
GATCCGTTCGACCGGATTGGCCCGCAGGTTCACCAGGTCCACGTTGTCGCGGTTGTACGTCGCGAAGTAGCCGTCGTCCGTGACGATCCGCTTGGTGCCGATGGGGTGGTCGGTGGGGACGAGCTGTTCGGCGACGGCCGGGTCGGCGATCTCGGCCCGCACCTTCTCCTCCCAGAACCGGCGCGCCTCGTCGTTCGCCGCGCGGTCGGTGAGCTGGTCGGGGAACGTCTTCGAGTACAGGACGCCGCCCAGCTCCCAGCGCTTCTCGAACGCCTCCCGGCGCTCCTCGGGCGAGGCCTCCAGCGTCTTCAGCGGATGCGCCATGTGCGGGGAGCCGCCCCCGGAGAGCCGGGCGAGGCGGCGCCGCTCGGCGTAGTCCGCCTTCTGCGCGGCGCGGTCCGCGTCGCGCAGCGGCTTGTTCCCCGCCGGGATCGAGTAGTTGGCGCTGCGCTGAAACACCGTCAATCGGGCGGCCTGGCGCGCGATCTCCGGGATCGACTGGATGCCGGACGAGCCCGTACCGATGACGCCGACCCGCAGTCCGGTGAGGTCCACGCCCTCGTGCGGCCATTCGCCCGTGTGGTACGAGGCCCCGGCGAAGTCGGCGATGCCCTCGATCTCGGGGAGGTGGGTGGAGGACAGACAGCCGACTCCGAACAGTACGTAGCGTGCCTCGACCTCGCGGCCGTCGTCGGTGCGCACGGTCCAGCACAGCCGCTCCTCGTCCAGTTCGGCGGAGACCACGGACGTGCCGAAGGTGAAGTGCCGCCGCAGGTCGTGCCGGTGCGCGACGTGTTCCACGTAGCGCAGGATCTCGGGCTGCGTCGCGTACTTCTCCGACCAGTCCCACTCCTGCTCCAGGTCCTTGTCGAAGGAGTACGAGTAGTCGACGGACTCCACGTCGCAGCGGGCGCCCGGGTACCGGTTCCAGTACCAGACCCCGCCGACGTCCGCGCCCCGCTCGAACCCGGCGACGCTCAGGCCGAGTTCACGCATCCGGTACGCGGCGTAGAGGCCGGAGAATCCGGCGCCGACGATGACGACATCCACCTGTTCGGGCATGGCGGTCCTTAAAGGTTGTGGGTGGTCAGGCGAGGGCCAGGCGTCCGCGGTGCCAGGCAGGGGAGCCGAGCAGGCGGGCCGTGGAGTGGGCGCGCTTGAAGAAGCGGTGGGCGGGGTGCTCCCAGGTGATGGCGATGCCGCCGTGCAGCTGGATCGCCTCGCCGGCGACGTGCTCGTACGTCTCGCAGCACACGGCCTTCGCGGCACCCGCGGGTACGTCGCCGTGCGCGGCGGCAAGGAGCAGCGAGCGGGCCGACTCCAGCTCCGTGAACAGATCGGCCAGGCGGTGCTTGACCGCCTGGAACGAGCCGATGGGCCGGCCGAACTGCTCGCGCTCCTTCGCGTACCGCAGCGTCAGCTCGAAGACCGCCGACGCACCGCCCACCGCGTCGGCCGCGAGCACGAGGGAGCCCGCCTCCAGGACCTCGGTCAACACGCGCTCCGCATCGCCGAGTTCACCCACCGGCTCGGCCGGTGTGCGCAGCAGGTCCAGGCGCCACTGCGGCCGGGTCCCGTCCATCACGGGCACCTGCGAGAGGCGCACGTCGTCCGCCGCCGCCGGGACGTGGAACAGGCTCGGGCCGTGCCTCTCCGTGCGCGCCACCACCAGGAAGTCGTCGCCGGGCGCGAGCAGATGCACCTTCGCGCCGGACAGCCGCCACACGCCCCGGTCGAGGGTCGCCTGCGTGCGCGTCCGGCCCGGGTCCCAGTCCGCGCCGCCGTCCTCGGCCCACGCGAGGGAAGCCGTCCGCGCCCCCTCCGCGAGCCCCGGAAGCAGCCGCGCGCACGCCGCGCCGTCCCCGCTCGCCGTCAGCGCCCGCGGCACGAGCACCGCGCCGTCCAAAAACGGCACGGGACTCAGCACCCGCCCCAACTCCGCGCCGACGACCGCGAGTTCACCATCGCCCGCGCCGAAACCCCCGTACTCCTCGGGGATTGCGAGCCCCGCCACCCCGACCCGCCCGGCCAGCGGCGCCCAGGCCGCCGCGCCCTCATGGGCGGCGAGCACCTGGCGCACCGCCGACCGCAGCTCCTCCTGCTCCCTGCTGTACCCGGTCATCCGGCGTGCCCCTTCTGTGGGAACTCGGTCACGCCGGGGAGGCTCGCAGAGCCGCCGCCACCCGGTCAGCCACGGCTTCCCGCTCACCGGGAACACGCCGTCGCCGCCGCCCTCGCGCGCCGCCTACGGTCACCGCACCCGAGCAACCCAGCAGCGAGGAGCGGGCCCGATGCTCACGGAAGCCGAGCGGCGCAAGGCCGCCGATGCGCTGGCGGCGGCGGAGGCCGCGCGCTCGCCGATCCGTCCGTTGACCGAGACCTTCGACGGCATCACCGCCGAGGACGCCTACGAGATCCAGCTCATCGGCATCCGCGAGCGCCTCGCCGCGGGCGAGAGAGTCCGCGGCCACAAGGTCGGCCTGTCGTCCCCCGTGATGCAGCGGATGATGGGCGTCGACGAACCCGACTACGGCCACCTCCTGTCCACGATGGAGCTGTCCGAGGACGAACCCGTGCCCGTCGGCCGGTACTGCGCGGCGCGCGTCGAGGTCGAGATCGGCTTCGTGCTCGGCGCGGCGCTGCCCGGCGAGGAGTGCACCGCGGCCGACGTCCGCGCCGCCACCGAACGCGTCGTGCCCGCCCTGGAGTTGATCGACTCCCGGATCGCGGACTGGCGCATCGCGATCGCCGACACCATCGCCGACAACGCCTCCTCCGCCGGATACGTGACCGGCGCGGGCCGGCCGATCGGCGACCTCGACCTCAGGGACGTGGAGGCGCACCTCAGCGACGACACGGGCGCGGCGCTCGCGTCCGGGCGCGGCGACGCCGTCCTCGGTGACCCAGCCGAGTCCGTCGCCTGGCTCGCCCGCACGGTCGCCCGGTTCGGGGTGCGCCTGGAGGCCGGACACCTGATCCTGCCCGGCTCCTGCACCCGGGCCGTCGACGTGGCGCCGGGCCGCACGTACACCGCCGACTTCACCGGGCTCGGCCCGGTGTCCCTGACGTTCACCAAGTGAGTCACGTGAGTCAAGTGAGGTCCCGTATGACGAAGAAGGCGACCGCCGCCATCGTCGGCTCCGGCAACATCGGAACCGACCTGCTCTACAAACTCCTGCGCTCCGAGCACATCGAGCCGCGCTGGATGGTCGGCGTCGACCCGGCGAGCGAGGGCCTCGCCAAGGCGCATGCCGCCGGGCTCGACGCCAGCCACGAAGGCGTCGATCGGCTGCTCGCTCAGGACGAACTCCCCGACCTGGTCTTCGAGGCGACCAGCGCGTACGTGCACGCGGCCAACGCGCCCCGCTACAAGGAAGCCGGCATCAAGGCGATCGACCTCACCCCGGCCGCCGTCGGCCCCGGTGTCGTGCCGCCCGCCAACCTCACCGCCCACCTCGCCGCCGACAACGTCAACATGGTCACCTGCGGCGGCCAGGCAACCATTCCCATGGTGTACGCGGTGTCCCGGGTCGTCCCGGTGAAGTACGCGGAGATCGTGGCGTCCGTCGCCTCCGTCTCCGCGGGCCCCGGCACCCGGCAGAACATCGACGAGTTCACCCGCACCACCTCGCGCGGCATCGAGGACATCGGCGGCGCCGAGCGCGGCAAGGCGATCATCATCCTCAACCCCGCCGAGCCGCCCGTCATCATGCGCGACACCGTCTTCTGCGCCATCCCCGAGGACGCCGACCACGAGGCGATCGTGCGCAGCGTCAAGGACGTCGCCGCCCAGGTCGCCGCGTACGTGCCCGGCTACCGGCTGCGCGCGGACCCGCAGTTCGACGTGGCCCGCCCCGAGAACGGCGGCATGGCCCGCGTCGCCCTGTTCCTCGAGGTCGAGGGCGCGGGCGACTTCCTGCCGCCGTACGCAGGAAACCTCGACATCATGACCGCCGCCGCGACCAAGGTCGGCGAGGAGTTCGCGAAGGGGACCGCCAAGTGACCAGCCCTGCCCGCACGTTGGACAAGCCCTACTCGGCCGACCTGGACCTCCGTGTCACGGACTCCTTCTGCCGCGACGGCTCGCACGCCCACCGCCACCAGTTCACCACCGACCAGGTGCGCACCGTCGTCGGCGCCCTCGACGCGGCCGGTGTCCCCGTCATCGAGGTCACCCACGGCGACGGACTCGGCGGCTCCTCCTTCAACTACGGCTTCTCGCACACGCCCGAGCAGGAACTCATCAAGACGGCGGTCGACACGGCCGTCAACGCGAAGATCGCCTTCCTGATGCTTCCCGGCCTCGGCACCAAGGACGACATCCGCGAGGCGCACGGGAACGGCGCGCAGATCTGCCGCGTCGCCACCCACTGCACCGAGGCCGACGTCAGCGAGCAGCACTTCCGGCTCGCCCGCGAGACGGGCCTGGAGACCGTCGGCTTCCTGATGATGGCCCACTCCACCACCCCGGAGAACCTGGCGAAGCAGGCCCGCATCATGGCCGACGCGGGCTGCCAGTGCGTATACGTCGTCGACTCCGCGGGCGCCCTCCTCATGGACGGCGTCACCGACCGCGTCTCCGCGCTCGTCGCCGAACTCGGCGACGACGCGCAGGTCGGCTTCCACGGCCACGAGAACCTGGGTCTCGGCGTCGGCAACTCCATCGCCGCCGTCCGCGCGGGCGCCCGCCAGATCGACGCCTCCACCCGCCGCTTCGGCGCGGGCGCGGGCAACACCCCGACCGAGGCGTGGGCCGCGGTCGCCGAGCGCTCCGGCTGGCGCACCGGCATCGACGTACTGAAGATCATCGACGCGGCCGAGGACGAGATCCGCCCGATCATGGCCGACGAGTGCCTCCTCGACCGGAACTCCCTGCTCATCGGCTACGCCGGCCTGTACTCCTCGTTCCTCAAGCACGCCGAGCGCCAGGCCGCCCACTACAGGGTCAGCGCCACCGACATCCTCCTGGAGGCAGGCCGCCGGAGGCTCGTCGGCGGCCAGGAGGACCAGCTCATCGACATCGCCGTCGCTCTCTCACAGAAAGCCTGATGCCGCCATGACGACCACCCAGGACGTACGTGTCATCGACACCGGCGCCGCCCCCACCCGCTTCGCCCGCGGCTGGCACTGCATCGGCCTCGCCGCCGAGTTCCGCGACGGAAAGCCGCACGAGATCGAGGCGTTCGGCACCACCCTCGTCGTCTTCGAAGGCGCCGAGGACCACCGGCTCCACGTCCTCAACGCGTTCTGCCCGCACATGGGCGGCAACCTCGCCCACGGCACCGTCAAGGGCGACACCCTCGCCTGCCCCTTCCACGACTGGCGCTGGGGCGGCAACGGCCGCTGCCGCGAGATCCCCTACGCCCGCCGCGTCCCGCCCCGCGCCAAGACCCGCACCTGGCACGCTCTGGAGCGCAACAGGCAGCTGTTCGTCTGGCACGACCCCGAGGGCAACCCGCCGCCCGCCGACCAGGACATCCCCGAACTCGCCGGAATCCACGGCCCGTCCGAGGAGACCACCCTCTGGTCCGACTGGCAGTGGAACTCCGTCACCATCGACACCAACTGCCGCGAGATCGTCGACAACGTCGTCGACATGGCGCACTTCTACTACGTGCACTACTCGTTCCCGGTGTTCTTCAAGAACGTCTTCGAGGGCCACGTCGCCACCCAGTACATGAAGTCCGAGCCCCGCCCCGACGTCGACCTCGGCACCCTCTCCGCCTCCGGCGGACTGCGCTCCGAGGCCTCCTACTTCGGCCCCTCGTACATGATCGACTGGCTGTACGCGGAGGTCGCGCCGGGCACCGAGATGGAGACCGTCCTCATCAACTGCCACTACCCGGTCGGCCCCGACAAGTTCGTCCTCATGTACGGCGCCATGGTCAAGAAACTGCCCGGCATGAGCGACGAGGAGGCCACCGAGGCCGCCCGCGACACCAGCGAGGGCCTCGCCGTCGGCTTCGAGCAGGACGTCGAGATCTGGAGGAACAAGACCCGCATCGACAACCCGCTCCTCACCGAGGAGGACGGCCCGGTCTATCAACTGCGGCGCTGGTACGAGCAGTTCTACGTCGACGCCGCCGACGTCAAGGAGGAGATGACGGACCGCTTCGAGTTCGAGCTGGACACCCGGCACGCCAACGACAACTGGCGCGCCGAGGCCGAGGAGAACCTCAAGGCGGGCGGCGTCACCTCGTACATCACCGGAGGCGGGGCATGACCCCTGTCGGCTGCGGCACCTGCGGCAGCCAGGTGCTCTGCGAGAAGTACAGCCCGTACCACCTCCAGATCCAGTGGACGCGCGCCGCGTCGGCCGGCTGCCCGCGCCTCGACGCGCAGGGCTGCCCCCAGCTGCGCGCGTCCATCGACCGGGCCGTCGACGAAGGGCGTCTGGAGGTGACCCGACGTGACCAGCGCTGACCTCGCCGAACCCGTGACGGGGCTGCTCACGCTGCGGGTCGCCGAGGTCGTGCGGGAGACCGCCGACGCGGTCTCCCTCGTCCTCGACGCCCCCGAACTCGCCTATCTGCCAGGCCAGTTCCTCACCCTGCGGATCCCCGGCGGCGGCGCCCGCTGCTACTCCCTCGCCTCCTCCCCGCACACCGGGGAGGCGCTGCGCGTCACCGTGAAGAAGGTGCCGGGCGGGGCCGGCTCCGGGTGGGTGTGCGACGAGGTGCGGCCCGGTGACGCCCTGGAGTGCCTGCCGCCCGCCGGGACCTTCACGCCCGCCTCCCTCGACGAGGACGTGCTGCTGCTCGCGGGCGGCAGCGGCATCACCCCCTGCCTGTCCATCGCCCGCTCCGTGCTCGCCGCGGGCACCGGCACCGTCACCCTCGTCTACGCCAACCGCGACCAGGACTCGGTGATCTTCCGGGACGCCCTGTGGGGCCTGACGGACGAACACCCCGGCCGGTTCGCGGTCGTCCACTGGCTGGAAACCCTCCAGGGCCTGCCCACCCGGGCCGCGCTCGGCGCCCTCCTCACCCCGCTCGCGGCCGGCCGCACCGCCTATCTGTGCGGACCGCAGCCGCTCATGGACGGGGCGGAGGACGTGCTGCGCGAGGCGGGCGCGCCCGCCGTGCACCGGGAGCGGTACTTCACCCTGTCCGGCGACGTGTTCACCGCGCCCGCCCCCGTGGGATCCACGGTCACGGTCACCGCCGAGCTGTACGGGCGGACCCACGAGGCGCCGGGCGACGAGCACACCCCGCTCCTCGACGCGCTCCTCGCGGCGGGCGTCCCGGCCCCGTACTCGTGCCGCGAGGGCGCCTGCGCGGCCTGTACATGCCGGGTGGTGGAGGGCACGGTGACCCTGCGGCACAACGAGGTGCTCGACGCCGAGGACCTCGCGGAGGGTTACACCCTCGCCTGCCAGGCGCTGCCGACGACGGATCATGTACGGGTCGAGTACTGACGAAGGTCCGGGCGGCCCAGCGTCCGGACGGCAGGAGGAGCACATGTCCACGATCGCCGTCACCGGAGCCGGTTCCGGCATGGGTGCCACGCTCACCGAACGGCTGCGCACACAGGGCCACAGGGTCATCGGCGTCGACCTCAAGAACGCCGACGTCACCGCCGACCTCGGCGACGACGGGGGCCGCGCCCACGCCGTCGCCGAGATCCTCCGGCTCAGCGACGGCAGACTCGACGGCCTGCTGCCGTTCGCCGGTCTCGCGGGCGGCGCAGGACGCCCCTCCAGCCTGCTCGTGTCCGTCAACTACTTCGGCGCGATCCGCCTGTTGGAGGGCCTGCGCCCGGCACTCGCCGCCGCCGGAACCTCGTCCGTCGTCCTCGCCTCCTCCAACTCGACGACCACGCAGCCCGACTGGCCGGAACAGGTCGCCGCGGCCTGTCTCGCCGGGGACGAGGCCGAGGCCCGCCGCGTCGCCGACGAGGCCGGCGCGCGGGACGGCGGCATCGGCGCCTACCCGGCCACCAAGGCCGCACTCGCCTGGTACGCCCGCACCCGCGCCGCCGACCACCAGGCCGACGGCATCCGCCTCAACGCGGTCGCACCCGGCTACATCGACACCCCGATGACCCGCGCCGCCGCCGAGGACCCGGCGACCGCCGAGGGCATCCGGCAGTTCCTCGCCGCGATCCCCGCGGGCCGGGCGGGCAGGCCCGAGGAGATCGCCGACCTCGTCGAGTTCCTGCTCTCCCCGAAGTCCGCGTACTGCGTCGGCTCCGTCTTCTTCGCGGACGGCGGCCTCGACGCCCGACTGCGCGGTACCGACTGGCCGAAGGTGTGGCACCCGGGGGCGTAGCCCCGCGTCACATCCAGGAGTCGGACCGCACCCACCCGAGCAGATTGGGGATCGTGCGGTCCACCGCCGCGTCCTGCGGCGTCACGTCCGGGGCGGGCGCGTGCCGCGCCGCCCGCCCGGGGCCGTTCAGATCCCGCCAGATCGCCCGCGCCGCCCCCTGCAACAGCGGCGCCGCCAGCTCCAACGGCCGCAGCCCGCCCAGCGAACCGAGCGACACGGCGGCCACCGCCCGGCCCGCACCGCGCAGCGGCACCGCCGAGCACACGAGGCCGGAGAAGGTCTCCCCGCGGTCGTACGCGATCTGCGAAGTGCGCACCCGCGACAGCTCCGAGCAGAACACGTCGGGCCGCGTCACCGTGCGGTGTGTGCGCGGCCGCAGGCCCGCCGCGACCACCCGCTCGATGTCGTCCTTGTCGCCGAACGCCAGGATCGCCTTGCCCGCCGCCGTGGCGTGCGCGGGCAGCCGCGCCCCGATCCGCACCGGGTACGCCCGGTCCGTCGCGTCCCCCACCGACTGCGGCAGCGAACCGGCCCGCTCCAGACACACCACGTCCGTCACACCGTCCAGTACGTACAGCTGGACGAGCTTGCCGGTGGCCTCGTGCAGCGCGTCCAGATGCGGGATCGCCGCGCGGATCAGCCGGTTGTGGTGCGCGGCGAGACCGCCGTGCTCCAGCATGCGAAGCCCGAGCCGGTAGCCCCGGCCCTCCCGGTCCAGCCAGCGCAGCTTCACCAGCTGGTCGAGGATGCGGTGCGCGGACGACCGCGACAGGCCGGAACGGTGGATGATCTCGGTCAGCGACAGCCGGCCGCGTCCGCCGTCGAAGGCCGCGAGGACCTTCTCCGCCTTCTCCAGGAGAGACAGCGGAGCACCTGCCTCCAGGGCCGTTTCGAGCACAGCACACCCCCGTAGAATTGGGCACGGACCGTCGAGTGGACCTTGCCACGGCGGCCGCTGACGTGGGAAGAGACCGGGCACAATAAGCCCCGCCGGCGATTGAGGCGCGGGGTCCGGGGCGGAGCCCCGCGACGTAGGAGGACGCCCCCTTCCCACTGACCGGGAACCGCACCTGTCCACCCCCCGGCGGAGCCGCTTAGCGTCGCCGACATGACCGACCCCACCACCACAAACGTCCTCGCCTCGGTCCGTGCCCTCCTGCCCGCCATCGCGGAGCGCGCCGCGGAGGCGGAGGAACTGCGCAAGGTCCCCGAGGCCACCGTCAAGGAACTGGCCGCGACCGGCTTCTTCCGTCTCCTCCAGCCCAAGCGCTACGGCGGGTACGCCGCCGACCCCACCGTCTTCTACGACGCCGTCAAGGAGATCGCCCAGGCCTGCGGCTCCACCGGCTGGGTCGCCTCCGTCGTCGGCGTCCACCCCTGGCACGTCGGCCTCTACGAGAAGCGGGCGCAGGACGAGGTGTGGGGCGAGAACGGCGAACGAGCCGACACCCGCATCTCCTCCTCGTACGCTCCCACCGGCAAGGTCACCCCCGTCGACGGCGGCTTCCGGCTCTCGGGTCGCTGGCACTTCTCGTCGGGCTGCGACCACGCCACGTGGGTGATCCTCGGCGCGCTCGTGCCCGACGCCGACGGCAACCTCGTCGACATGCGCTCGTTCCTGCTGCCGATCTCCGACTACGAGATCAAGGATGTCTGGGACACCGTCGGCCTGCGCGGCACCGGCTCCAACGACATCGTCGTCGACGACGTCTTCGTCCCCGAGCACCGCGCGCTCTCCTTCGGCCCCGTCACCGCCCTCACCCCACCCGGCGCCGAGGTCAACCCCGACCCGCTGTACCGGCTCCCGTACGCGAGCGTCTTCACCACCACCATCTCCACCCCGATCGTCGGCATCGCCCAGGGCGCCTGGAACGGCTTCGTCGCCGCGACCCGCGAGCGGATCCGCGTCAGCTACGGCCAGAAGGTCGCCGAGGACCCGTTCGCGCAGATCCGCCTCGCCCGCGCCGCCAGCGACATCGACGCGGCCTGGCGGCAGCTGCGCGGCAACATCGCCGAGATGTACGAACTGGCCTGCGCGGGCGCCCCGTTGCCCACCGAGCTGCGTGCCCGCGCCCGCCGCGACCAGGTTCTCGCCACCGAGCGCGCCGCGGCCGCCGTCGACCTGCTGATGGAGAACGCGGGCGGCAACGCGATGCGCACGGGCGCGGGCCCGGCCGGCGTCCAGCGCGCCTGGCGCGACGTTCACACCGGGCGCGGCCACGCCGCCAACGACCCCGAGCGGGCCCTGCTCATCCACGGCCAGGACGCCCTCGGCCTGGAGATCCAGGACGTGATGCTGTGACCACCACCTCGTACACAGCGGACAACACCCGCCGCCTGGTGAAGGCGGGCGGCATCCAACTCGCCTACCACCAGGCAGGACCCGCGGACGGGCCCTCCGTGATCTTCCTGCACGGCGGCGGTCCGGGCGCGAGCGGCTGGTCCAACTTCGGCGCCAACCTGCCGGTCCTCGCCGCCGCGGGCTTCCGCACCATCCTCCTCGACCAGGTCTGCTTCGGCGCCAGCGACAAGCCCGAGCTCGACGCCGACTACTGGACGGCCTCCGCCCGCTTCACGGTGGCCTTCATGGACGAACTCGGCATCCGGCAGGCCGACTTCGTGGGCAACTCGCTCGGCGGCGGCACCGCGGCCCGGCTCGCCCTCGACTTCCCCGACCGCGCCCGCAAGCTCCTCCTCATGGGCCCCGGCGGCATCTTCCTGAATCTCTTCCACGCCGACCCCACCGAGGGCATCCGGCAGCTCTTCGAGTTCAACACCGCGGCCGAGCCGACCCGCGAGCAGATGCGGGCGTTCCTGACCACCCTCGCCTACGACCGGTCGATCGTCACGGACGCCTTCGTCGAGGAGCGCTACCAGCGCGCCATCGACCCCGACGTCCGCCTCGGTACGGCCCGCATGGGCGCCTCCTTCGCCACCCCGGAGTGGGCCGAGCGCACCCAGATCTGGCGCGACGCCGGAAGGATCACCCACGAGACGCTGCTGACCTGGGGCCGCGAGGACCGCGTCAACCCGATCGACGGCGCGTTCGTGGCCCTCAAGACGATGCCCAACGCCCGCCTGCACGTCTTCCCCAAGTGCGGCCACTGGGCGCAGACCGAGAAGGCCGACGAGTTCAACCGCCTCGCCATCGACTTCTTCACCCACTGACGCCAACCCGCCCAATCCTCAGGGGAGTTACGGATGGACATCCGCGCACTCGGCTATCTGCGCATCGAGACGGCCGACCTCGCCGCCTGGCGCACCTACGTCCTCGACATCCTCGGCATGACCGAGGCCCAGGGCAGCACGGACACCCAGCTCAACGTCCGCATCGATGACCGCATCCACCGCTTCCAGTTCGTCGCCGGCACCCAGGACCGGCTGATCGCGGCCGGATTCGAGGTCGCGAACGACCGCGCGCTGGCCCTCGCGGCCCAGGAGCTGGAGGCGGCCGGCCACGCCGTGAAGCAGGCCGACGCCGCCACCCTCGCCGACCGCCGCGTCCAGGGCCTGATCCACGTCAGCGACCCCGCGGGCAACCCACTGGAGATCTACTGGGGCCAGGCCCAGGACCACACCCCGCTCGCCGCGCCCTACGGCAACCGCTTCGTCACCGGCACCGACAAGAAGGCGGGCGCGGGCGACCTCGGCCTCGGCCACGTCGTCCTCCCGGCCGTCGAGATCGAGGAGGCCGTCGACTTCTACGAGAACCTCCTCGGCTTCCAGCTGCGCGACTCCATGCAGCTCCCGCCGGTCGCCGTCCCCACCGGCAAGCCCGGCCAGGACATGTACCGCATGTACTTCCTGTCCCCGAACCGCCGCCACCACAGCCTCGGCCTCTACCCGGGCGCCCTGCCGCCCGGCATCGTCCACTTCATGGTCGAACTGGAGCAGCTGGACGACGTCGGCCACGGCCTCGACCGCATGAAGAAGGCCGGTTACCCCATCGCCTCCTCCCTGGGGCGGCACTCCAACGACCACATGGTGTCCTTCTACGCCCAGGCGCCCGGCGGCTTCCAGGTCGAGTACGGCTGGGACGGCCTGGTCGTCGACCCGGAGACCTGGGTGACCAAGGAGATCACCGCCGACTCCCTGTGGGGCCACGAGTGGAACGGCTGAGCAGCACCATGGCGCCGCCCGTCGACGCGGGGGAGTTCCGGGACGCCCTGTCCCGGTTCGCCTCCGGCGTCACCGTCGTCGCCGGCCTCGACGAGGCCGGCGACCCGGCGGGCCTCGCCTGCCAGTCCTTCACCTCCCTCTCCCTCGACCCGCCCCTCGTCCTCGTCTGCGTCGCCCGTACGTCGACCAGCTGGGCGCGGATCGCCCCCGCCGGCCGCTTCGGGATCTCGGTCCTGGCCGAGGACCAGCGCGCCCTGTGCCGCACCCTCGGCTCCCGCGGCCCCGACAAGTTCGCGGGCCTCGGCCGGCGCATCGGGCGGGACGGCGGCAGCGTCCTGATCGACGGCGCCCTCGCCCAGCTGGAATGCGAGCTCGAACGCACCATCGACGGCGGCGACCACGAGATCGTCATCGGCCGCGTCACCTCGCTCACCGTCCCGCGCGCCGACGGTCGCCCGCTCCTCTTCTTCCGCTCCGCCTTCGGCACCGGCCGCTTCGGCACGGACCAGGAAACGACGGACCTCTTCGCCCAGTGGCTGTGACGCCCGGGACAATGGGCCCGTGCCTACGAAGAAGAAGTCCCAGTCGACGAACGCCGCGCCCGAACGGCGCGGCGAACTCCTGCGCACCGCCGCCGAGGTCTTCGCCGAGCAGGGCTACAACGCCACGACCGTCCGCAAGATCGCCGACCACGCGGGCATGCTCGCCGGCAGCCTCTACTACCACTTCGACTCCAAGGAATCGATGCTGGAGGAGATCCTGCGGACCTTCCTCGACGAGCTGTGGTCCGGCTACGACACCGTGCTCGACGACGCACTCGGACCCAGGGAAACGCTGGAGGCGCTGGTCACCGAGTCCTTCCGGGAGATCGACCGGCACCGCGCCGCCGTCGCCATCTACCAGCGGGAGTCCCAGCAGCTCGTCGCGCAGGAACGCTTCGGGTTCCTCGCCGAATCGCAGCGCAGGTTCGAGAAGACCTGGCTGACCACCCTGGAGCGCGGCGTCGACGAACAGGTCTTCCGCGCCGACCTCGACATCCGCCTCACCTACCGCTTCGTGCGCGACACCGTCTGGGTGGCGGCCTCCTGGTACCGGCCCGGCGGGCGGCACAGCCCCGAGGAGATCGCGCGCCAGTATCTGTCGATGGTTCTGGACGGGATCGCGGTGCGGTGACCTCGCGTGCTAGGATTCATGACGTTGCAGTTTTGGTACCCATAGACTTTATGTGCGCCTGACGGGAATGTTCCTCAGGCGCATTATTGTTTTTCCCGGGGTTTTATTCCCGGTATCCGGCGTTCACCTGGGCGTTCTCGGAATGGGGGCTGCTACCTGTTCTTAAGGAGAACGACATGGCCACCGGTATCGTTAAGTGGTTCAACTCGGAAAAGGGCTTCGGCTTCATCGAGCAGGACGGCGGCGGCGCCGACGTCTTCGCCCACTACTCCAACATCGCCACCTCGGGCTTCCGTGAGCTCCAGGAGGGCCAGAAGGTGACGTTCGACGTCACGCAGGGCCAGAAGGGCCCGCAGGCGGAGAACATCCTCCCCGCCTGATCTCGCTCGTAGATCAATCGACCCCGCCGGGCTGACCCGGCGGTCGTCGGATCGAGCATCACCGGGCCGGGGCCCGCACCGCAACGGTGCGGGCCCCGGTTCCTGCTGTCCCGTCCCGGAAGGCATCGCCGCATGGCCAGTTCTCCCCGCCCGTCGTCCGACCGCCGCTCCTCGTCGGGACGCTCCGCGTCGCAGCCCCAGGCTTCCCGCCGCTCCCGCCCCGCAGCCGGGCAGCGTCGCGCCCCGGAGCAGCGCCGTCGGCCGCAGTCCACGCCGCCCGCCGAGTTCACCATGCCGGAGAACACCACTCCCGCACTGCCCGCGGTGGAGAGCTTCGCCGAGCTCGACATGCCGGCCGCCCTCCTGAAGACGCTGGGCGAGCAGGGCGTCACCGAGCCGTTCCCCATCCAGGCCGCGACGCTCCCCAACTCGCTCGCCGGACGGGACCTCCTCGGTCGCGGCCGCACCGGCTCCGGCAAGACCCTCGCCTTCGGCCTCCCGCTGCTCACCCACACCACCGGCGCCAAGGCCGAGCCGAAGTCCCCTCTCGCGCTCGTCCTCGTCCCCACGCGTGAGCTCGCGCAGCAGGTCACCGACGCCCTCACCCCGTACGCGAGCGCGCTCAAGCTGCGCCTCGCGACCGTCGTCGGCGGCATGTCGATCTCCCGCCAGGCCGGCGCGCTGCGCCGCGGCGCCGAGGTCGTCGTCGCCACCCCCGGGCGCCTCAAGGACCTCATCGAGCGCGGCGACTGCGTGCTCGGCTCGGTGCGCACGACGGTGCTCGACGAGGCCGACCAGATGGCCGACATGGGCTTCATGCCGCAGGTCACCGCGCTCTTGAAGCAGGTCGAGCCGGGCGGCCAGACCATGCTCTTCTCGGCGACGCTCGACAAGAACGTCGACCGCCTGGTCAAGCAGTTCCTCAACGACCCGGTGGTCCACTCCGTCGACCCGTCCGCGGGCGCGGTGACGACGATGGAGCACCACGTCCTGCACATCGCCGACGAGACCGACAAGAAGGCCGTCACCGCGCGCATCGCCGCTCGCGACGGCCGCGTCATCCTCTTCGTCGACACCAAGCGCTCCGCCGACCGGCTCGCCAAGCGGCTCCTCGCCACCGGCGTGTACGCGGCGCCGCTGCACGGCGGGCGCAGCCAGCCGCAGCGCAACCGCACCCTCGAGCAGTTCAAGGACGGCCGGGTCACCGCGCTCGTCGCCACGAACGTCGCGGCGCGCGGCATCCACGTCGACGACCTCGACCTCGTCGTCAACGTCGACCCGCCCACCGAGCACAAGGACTACCTGCACCGCGGCGGCCGCACCGCCCGCGCCGGTGAGTCCGGCAGCGTCGTCACGCTGGTCCTGCCCGAGCAGAAGCGCGACGTGCAGCGCCTGATGCGCGACGCGAAGATCAAGCCGCAGACGACGCAGGTCCGCTCCACGGACGAGGAGCTGGCGGAGATCACCGGCGCGCGCGAGCCGTCCGGTGTCGCCGTGGCCATCGCCGTGCCGGAGCCGACGGCGCCCGCCGCGGCCTCGAAGCCGCGCCGTTCGCGCCGCTCCCGCGGCGGCTCGGGCAACGGCGCGACCCCCGAGGGCCAGCGCACGGCCTCGCCCAACGGCGGCCGTCGCCGCTCCCCCTCGTCCAACGGCGGCCAGCCGGGCTCCACCACAGCCGGCCCCCGCCGCGGCCGCGGCCCCCGGGGCCCTCGCCAGGCGGCTTGATCCAGCTCCCGGCATCCATCTCGGGCCTCGTCGACGGGTGAGCAAATCAAGTTCCGCCGGCGCTTGAGGCGCGGGGTCCGGGGCGGAGCCCCGCGACCTCGGCCCTGTTGGGCCGCGACGGGGCCGCTGGGTGAGCAAATCAAGCCCCGCCGGCGCTTGAGGCGCGGGGTCCGGGGCGGAACCCCGCGACCTCGGCCCCGTTGGGGCGCAACGGGACGCCGGGCCAAGACAATTCAGCCCCGCGACCTCGGCTCCGCCGCGGCGCGACACGTCACCTCACCAGCCGCCTCCGCAACACCTCAACCACCCCCCGCTCCACCCCAAGCCCCTCCGTCACATACCGCCCCAAACTGCCAAACGCCCTCCGCACCTGATCACGCGCGGCGTCCAGATACGCCATCCGCACCTCCTGGACAGGAATCAGCAGCTCCGGATGCTGCATGAGCCCCGCCTGCCGCAACCCCTCCCGAACCTGGGCGTCATGCGCGGCACGGAACGTGTTCGACGCCAAGTAGTCGCCCACCGCGGCCCGTTGATCCACCCCCAGCAGGCTCAGCAGGACGTACGTCATCCAGCCCGTCCGGTCCTTGCCCGACGTGCAGTGGTAGAGCAGCGCACCGGACCCCCCGGACGCCGCGTCCCGGAGCGTCGCCGCGAACCGCGCACGGTTGGCCGCGTCCGTCACGAACATCCGGTACGTGGTGCGCATCGCGGCGGCCGCCTTGCCGTCCCCCAGCGCCTCCTGCTGCACGGCCGGGTCCTTGGACCCGATCGCGGCCATCATCCGCTCGTACTGGCCGCCGTCGGAGACCGACCGCGTGGTCACCGCGAGCCCGGCGGGCAGCCGGTCGGCACCGTCGGTCCGCACCTCGAACGGCACCCGGAAATCGACCACTTCGGCGAGGCGCAGACCGGCGATCCGCGCCACGTCCGCGTCGGTGAGTTCGCTCAGCGCGTCGGCCCGGTAGACGAGACCGTGCCGGACCCGGCCGTGGCCCCGCGCGCGGTAGCCGCCGATGTCCCGGACGTTCACCGCCCCTTCGAGCGGGATCTGCCGGATGCCACCGGTGGCCGGCCTGCCCGGCGCGGCCGCCGCGACGGCGGGGACCGCGGCGAGCGCCGCGGCCGTGCCGAGCGCGGCGCCGAGCGCACGGCGCCGCGAGAGCGCCGCCGCGCCGGTGTTCTCCGTGCTGTCGATGTGCCCTGTTCTGTACGTGTGCGACATACATGAACTCCCTTGTGGATGCGGGCAGTTGGCTGCCCGTCAGGGTGGGGTGGGGAGGGACTCCAGGGTCTTGCGGGCCTCGGTCATCACGCGGTCGACCAGCTCCGCGCAGCTGGGCAGGTCCTCGATGAGTCCCGCCACCTGCCCTGAGGCCATGACGCCGAGGTCGGTACGGCCCTCGACCATGGAGGCCTTCAGGAGCATCGGGGTGTTCGCGGCCAGCAGGACCTGGCTCCAGGTGAGGTCCTTGCCGTGCTTCATGGCGAGGCCGTCGCGCACCATCTGCGGCCAGCTCAGCCCCGAGAGCTTCTTGAAGCCCGCGGCGCGGCGCACGGCCTGCAGCAACGCGCGCGTGCGGCCCGCGTTCTCCAGGGAGGTGACCAGCTCCGAACGCAGCATGCGGTGCGGAAGCCCGTCCACCGCCGTCGTCACCGTGACGTCCTTGACGCTCGCCGCGAGGTACTTCGCCTTCACCGCGTCCGGCACCGTCGAGTCCGACGTCAGCAGGAACCGCGTGCCCATGGCGACCCCGGCCGCCCCGTAGGCCAGCGCCGCGACCAGGCCCCGCCCGTCGCGGAAGCCGCCCGCCCCGACCACCGGGATGTCGACGGCGTCCACCACCTGCGGCAGCAGCACCGACGTCGCCACCTCACCGGTGTGCCCGCCGCCCTCGCCGCCCTGCACGATCACCGCGTCCGCGCCCCACGCCGCGACCTTCTCGGCGTGCCGGCGCGCCCCGATCGACGGGATCACGACGGCGCCCGCGTCCTTCAGCTCGGCGATCAGCTCGCGCGAGGGGGCCAGCGCGAACGAGGCGACCTTCACGCCCTCCTCGACGATCACCTTGACCCGCTCGCGCGCGTCCCCCGCGTCGGCCCGCAGGTTCACCCCGAAGGGCTGGTCCGTGCGTGACTTCACCTCGCGCACGGCGGAGCGGAGCTGGTCGAGCGTCATGGTGGCGGACGCGAGGATGCCGAGCGCCCCCGCGTTGGCCGCCGCCGACACCAGGCGCGGCCCCGCGACCCACCCCATGCCGGTCTGCACGAGGGGATGGCGCACGCCGGTCAGCCGGGTCAGCGCCGTGGGGATGGTGAACGCGCCGGAGTCCCGCGCCGGTTCGGAAGGCGGCGTCATACCGGCTTGACCTCCAGGTTCCGCTTGGAGTCGGGGTCGATGACCTCCCGGATCAGCCGCAGCTCCTCGGCCGTGGGCTCCCGCGTGGTCGGCACCTCGCCCTCGGGGAGCACCAGCGCGAACCCCGTCGCTTCCTCGGCCTCCGCCACGCTCACGCCCGGATGCACGGACACCAGCCGCATCGCGTGGTCGTCCGTGTCGAAGTCCAGGACGGCCAGGTTCGTCACCACGCGCGGGATGCGATGGAACCGCGTCGCCGACGGGCCCGCCGCGGCCGCGCTGTCGTAGCCCACCCCGCTGATCATGTCGACCTTCTCGACGAAGACCCGGCGGCTGTGCTTGGGCACCCAGTAACTCACCGGATTGTTCAGCGTGTTGACCGGGGCGCCGCGCACCCCGAGGAGCTGCCGGTCGGGCCGCTCCCAGTCGCCGATGCACGAGATGTTCTGATTGCCGAACCGGTCGAGCTGGCTCGCCCCCATCATCACGTGCCGCTTCCCGCCGGTCACCATCGTCAGATGCTGCCGGTACGGGAGCCAGCCCTCCGCCGCGCCGTCGAGCCCGACGACCATCGCCTCGCCGTCGGTGAGCAGGAGTCCGGGGGAGAAGGTCCGCTTGGCCAGGCGCGCCCCGGCGGACGGGATCAGGCCCATGGGGCTGGCCAGCACCTCCCCGTTGTCCCGCCAGGCCTCGGCGCAGGCGATCACGCAGTATTCGGCGCGGGTCACAGCGGTGTCCTGTGCGGTCGTCACTTCTGCTCCTCGTGCCAGGCCTGAACGGCGGACTGGTACTGCTTCTCGCCACCGCCGGGCGGCAGGAACCGCTCGGCGAACTCGGGCCAGGGCGTGCTCGCGTACAGCTTCTGGAACGCCTCGTCGCGTTCGTAGTCGGGCACGCAGGACGTGAAGTGCGCGCCGCCCGGCGTCTCCACGACGCCCGTCACGGAATGCCGCTTGACCAGCAGCGTCTGCGGCACGATGTCGGGCGCGAAGCCGTCGACCAGCTGCTCGCACGACACGTACGCGCTGTCCGCCGCCTCGCAGAACAGGTCGTCGAAGTACGGGTCGGGGCCCAGGTACTGGCCGTTGCCCGCGCGGTCCGCACGGTTCACGTGCACCAGGGCCGCGTCGAGCCGCAGCGCGGGCATCGCGACGAACGTCTCCCCGTCCTCGTACGGCGACGTCACCGTCCGCAGCGTCGGGTTGACGCGCATGACGTCCGAGCCGATCCCGGCCCGCACGGGCAGGAACGGCAGCCGGTTCGCCGCCGCGTGCAGTCCCCACATGAACATCGCCTCGTCGATCTCCATCAGCTCGAACGCGCCCTTCTGGCGCGCCGCCCTGAAGTTCGGCTCCAGCGGGATGGAGTCCAGCGTCGCGAACGCGGCGACCAGCTTGCGGATCTTCCCGGCCGCCGCGAGCAGCCCGACGTCCGGGCCGCCGTACGAGACGACGGTCAGGTCCGTGACGTCGCTGCGCAGCAACGCCCGTACCAGCGCCATGGGTTTGCGGCGCGAGCCCCAGCCGCCGATGCCGATGGTCATGCCGCTGCGCAGCCGCCCGACCACCTCGTCGGGCGTCATGGTCTTGTCCCCAGTGGTCATCGCTCGGTCTCCTGTCCGAAGGTGTCGCGGACGCGGTCGGCGACGCCGCTCAGATTCGCCTCGAAGGTGAAGCCCTGCTCGAAGCGGTAGCTGCGGTGCACGTCGACGGGGTCGATCCCGTTGAGCGCGGACTTGGCCAGGCGGAGCAGATAGCCGTCCTTGCGGGCGATGTCGCGGGCCAGCTCCAGGGCGGCCCCGCGCAGTTGATCCCTCGGGACGACCTGCCAGACCGAGCCGTGGGCGTGCAGCTCCGCGGCCGTGGCCGTGCGCGACGTGTAGAACAGCGCGCGCATCAGATGCTGCGGGACGAGTCGGGCCAGGTGCGTGGCCGCGCCGAGCGCGCCCCGGTCCAGCTCGGGCAGGCCGAACGTCGCGTCGTCGCTCGCCACGATCGCGTCCGCGTTTCCCACGAGGCCGATGCCGCCGCCCAGGCAGAACCCGGCGACCGCCGCGATCACCGGAACCTCGCACTGGTACACCGCGGAAAACGCCTCGTAGCAACCGCGGTTGGCGCCGATCAGGGCGCTGTGGCCGCCGCCGGCCGCCGCCCTCTCGCGCTGCATCTCCTTGATGTCCACCCCCGCGTTGAACCCGCGGGAGGTCTCGGCCGCCGTCAGCACGACGCAGCGCACATCGGGATCGCGGCCTGCGGCACGCACGGCGTCCGCCACGTCGTACCAGCCCTGCACCGGCAGCGCGTTGACGGGCGGGAAGTCGACCGTGACGACGGCAATGCCCTTTTCGGGTGAGGAGGTGGAGACACCCATGGCGTTCAGCTACCTTTCCACCTAACGTTTGTTTGGTACGCCGATGACGGTAGCAGGCGGCGAGGGGGAGCGGAATGGGTCGGGCAGCGGTCGGCGCAAGCGGACCCGAAAGGGTCGGGAAGGGGTCCGGGATGGATCTGAGCGGTCGGGTCGTCGTCGTCACGGGCGGCACGAGGGGAGTGGGTGCCGGGATGGCGGGCGCCTTCGCGAAGGCCGGGGCGCGGGTGATCACCTGCGCCCGCAGACCCCCAGAAGTACCCGTCGAGGGCTGCGAGTTCGTCCAGGTCGACCTGCGGGACGCGGCGGCCGTGGAGGAGATGTTCGCGGGCCTCGACCGGGTGGACGTGCTGGTGAACAACGCGGGGGGCACGCCGTACCGCCCGCTCGCGGAGGCGGACGTGGCGCGGCACGCGCGCGTGATCGAGCTGAACCTGACGGCGGCGCTGACCGCGTCGCTGGCCGCCCGCGAGAAGCTCGCCGCCGCGCGCGGCTCGATCGTGATGATCGGCAGCGTCAGCGGCAGCCGCCCCTCACCGGGCAGCGCGGTGTACGGGGCGGCGAAGGCGGGCCTGGAGCACCTCGCGCGGTCCATGGCCGTGGAGTGGGCGCCGGACATCCGCGTGAACACGCTGGTGCTCGGCATGGTGCGTACGGAACTGAGCGCACTGCACTACGGGGACGAGGACGGCATCGCGGCCGTGGGCGCGACCGTGCCCATGGGGCGCCTGGCCGAGCCGGCCGAGGTCGGGGACGCCGCGGTGTTCCTGGCCTCGGACGCCGCCTCGTACATCACCGGGGCGAGCCTGCTGATGCACGGCGGCGGCGAGCTCCCCGCGTTCCTGGACGCGGCAACTGTCAACAAGGAGGCGTGAGATGACGGAAGCGAAGCCGGTCGACGGCGACAACGGAGGCCTGTGCGCGGGGCGGGTGGTCGCCGTCACGGGAGCGGGGCGCGGACTCGGGCGCGCACACGCCCTCGCGTACGCGGCCGAGGGCGCGAAGGTCGTGGTGAACGATCTGGGGGTGGGCCTGGACGGCGTCCCCGCCCCGGACAGCCCGGCGGCCCAAGTGGTCGAGGAGATACGGGCGGCGGGCGGCGACGCGGTGGCGCACGGCGCCGACATAGCCACTTCCGAAGGTGCCGCCTCGCTCGTCGCGGCGGCCGTCGACACCTTCGGGCGCCTGGACACGCTGGTGAACAACGCCGGGTTCCTGCGCGACCGGATGCTCGTCAACCTCGACGAGGACGACTGGGACGCCGTGCTGCGGGTCCACCTCAAGGGCCACTTCCTGCCGCTCAAGCACGCCGCCGCGTACTGGCGGGCGGAGTCGAAGGCGGGCCGCACACCGGCGGCCCGAGTCGTCAACACGTCTTCCGGAGCAGGGCTGTTGGGATCGGTGGGGCAGGGCAACTACAGCGCGGCGAAGGCCGGGATCCTCGGCCTGACCCTGGTCGCCGCCGCCGAGATGGGACGCTACGGCGTGCAGGTCAACGCGATAGCGCCGGCGGCCCGCACCCGTATGACCGAGGCGACGTTCGCCGAGACGATGGCGGCGCCCGGCTCCGGTGCCTTCGACGCGATGGCTCCGGAGAACGTGTCGCCGCTGGTCGTATGGCTCGGCTCGGGGGCCGCGGCGGACGGGGTGACCGGGCGGGTCTTCGAGGTGGAGGCGGGCCGGATCACCGTGATGGAGGGCTGGAGCCCCGGCCCGACCGTCGACAAGCAGGAGCGGTGGACACCGGCGGGCGCCGGGGACGCGGCCCGCGAGCTGCTGGCACGCGCGGCCGTTCCGGGAGGTGTGTACGGGGCCTCGTGACACCGGCGCGGCGGTTCGGCGGGGGAGCCCGGCCGCGCTCTCCCGCCGGGCGGCCTACGTGTCGCACTCCAGGACCGTCCGGCACAGCCCGCACCGCGCCCGCACCCGGCCCCGCACCGGCACCCGGATCCGCTGCTGGCACGTCGGACACGCGAACGCCACCCGCAGGCCACCGCCCCGCCCCTGCGGGCCTTCCCCCGCCGAGAAGGCGTACGGGCCCCCGGGGGTGAGGCCACGCGGGCCGTGGTCCTGCGCGTACCGGCGGTCCTTCGCATAGCGGCGCCGGCCCGCCCAGCCCGCCGCGGTCAACGGCGGCTGCCGCTCGTCGTGCCGCGCCTGTGCCAGCCCCTTCTCGTACGCCGAGAACGCCTGCGGACTCGTGAACCACGTCTCAGGTCCCTCACCGAAGACGAGGGACCGCTTCGCGAGCACGTACCCGAACTCCTCCGGCGTCAGATAGCCCAGCTTCTGCGAGGACGCCGCGTCCTCCCGGTACGCGTCGAGCAGCAGCCAGCCCGCGCCCAGATACGTGGCCGCCGTGTCGGTGAGGATCTCGTTGTCCCGCGTCCCCGGCAGCGACAGGTCCAGGCGGTGCAGATACACATGCATGATCTCGTGCGCGAGCGCCGCCCCGATGTCCCTGCGATGCGTACGGAACCGGTCGTTCAGCTCGATGAAGTACTCGGGCCCCGCCGCCAGTTCGACACTCGCCGCATGCCGCATCTCGCGGAAGCTCACGATCATCCGGGCATCGGGCAGCCGATAGTGCCGCACCAGTTCGCGCGCCACCCGCTGCACACCCAGATACAGATCGTCGGCGTCGGCGAACGCCACGTCCGCCGGGGCCACACTCGACGCGAACGAGTGCACCGAATCGTAGGAGAGGCGCCTGTAGAGCGCCGTGATCGCCGTCCGCACCGTCTCCAGATGCGGATAGCCGTGCACCACCGGTCCGCCGTCCGCCACGCGCGCACCCCCAGGGTCCGCCGGGCCGGGACCCGGCGACTCCAGAGTACGGCCATTAATCCAAGACCTGCCGCCCCTTTGTCCATGGGCCCCTCGGCCCCACCCGGCGCATCGTGATCGACACGCCAAGCCGCCGTGAGAAGGAGTGCGCCGTGCCCGAGCAGCCGCAGCAAGGCCTGCCGTCGCAGAACCCGCAGGACTCGGGGCACAAGGAGGTCTCGCCCGGCCCCACCCGCAGGGCACTCGTCGCCGCGGGCGCGGTCGGCGGCGCGGGCGTCGCGCTCGGCCTCGGCGTGCCGGGCACCGCCCGCGCCACGAACGCCGCGGCCCCCGCCGACGGCGTCGCCGTGCTCCGCTCCAAGGACCTCGACGTCCGCGTGAGCACCGCCTTCCCGCTCGTCGTCTCCTACACCGAGCGCGCCACCGGCGCCGTCCTGCACGCCCAGCCCGACCCGGTCACGACGCTCCTGATCGACGGCGCCGAGCACACCCCGAAGGTGACGTGCACACCCGCCGCCGACCACGCCGACTACCGGCTCACGCTGACCGGCGGCACCACCGTCGACGTCCGCATCGCGGTCGACGGCAAGCAGGTCGACTGGCGCGTCACGAAGATCAGCGACACGGCCCCACTGCGCGTCGGAACCCTCCAGTTCCCCGGCCTCGCCCTGCTGTCCGTCCGCAGCGACCAGCCCGGCGCCGCGCTCCTCGCCGCCACCGTGCAGCTCGACAAGGCCAAGAGCGGCGACACCCTCGTCACTCCGGCCGCCGACAGCCCCGCACAGGCACCCACCGGCTGCGCGTACGCCGTCGTCGCCCACGACAGGCTCGGCGGCGCCGTCGAGACGAACACCAGCTACGACAAGCCCGACGGCGCCGCCGGAACCACCTGGGAGAACGGCCGCCTGTGGCGCGAGACCGTACGCCGCGACGGCCGCACCGAGGCCCGCCTCGCCCCAGGACAGTGGACCCACCGCGCCGCGACCTCCCCGGTCGACGCCACCGAACCCCTCCCGTACGCGACGGTGATCGTCACCGGCGACCGCAACGGCGACGACAAGGTCGACTGGCAGGACGCCGCCATCGCCTTCCGCGACATCGCCCACACCCCGCGCGGCGCCGACGAGCAGCACCTGCGCGTCGTCCCGCACATCCCGTTCAACTTCGCCTCGCAGGCCACCAACCCGTTCCTCGCGACCCTCGACAACGTCAAACGCATCCACCTCGCCACCGACGGGCTGCGCCAGTACACCCTCCTCAAGGGCTACCAGTCCGAGGGCCACGACTCCGCGCACCCCGACTACGCGGGCAACTACAACACCCGCGCCGGCGGCCTCGACGACCTCAACACCCTGGCCCGCGAGGGCAAGAAGTGGAACAGCGACTTCGGCGTCCACGTGAACGCCACCGAGTCGTACCCCGTCGCGAACGCCTTCTCCGAGAAGCTCGTCGACAAGAGCAACGAGCAGTGGGACTGGCTCGACCAGAGCTACCGCATCGACCAGCGCCGCGACCTCGTCTCGGGCGACATCGTCAAGCGCTTCGCCGACCTGCGCCGTGACGCCGACGACGGCCTCAACACCCTCTACATCGACGTGTTCCGCGAGTCGGGCTGGACCTCCGACCGACTTCAGCGCACCTTCCGCGACCAGGGCTGGAACGTCACGTCCGAATGGGGCCACGGCTTCGAGAGATCGTCCCTGTGGTCCCACTGGGCCACCGAGACCGACTACGGCCCCGACACGTCGCGCGGCATCAACTCGAAGCTCATCCGCTTCATCCGCAACCACCAAAAAGACGTCTTCGCCGACAAGTGGCCGACGCTCCTCGGCATCGCCCGCATGGGCAACTTCGAGGGCTGGACCGGCAAGACCGACTGGACCGACTTCTACCGCCTCATCTGGACGCACTCGCTGCCCGCCAAGTACCTCCAGGCACAGCCCATCAAGACCTGGGGCGAGCACGAGATCACCTTCCTCGGCGCCACCCGCACCAGCGTCACCGACGCCTCGGGCGCCCGCCGCATCACCACCGACGACCGCCTCGTCTACGACGACGGCACCTACCTGCTGCCGTGGGAGCCGCGCCGCGCCACCGACCCGGCGAAGCTCTACCACTACAACCCCAAGGGCGGCAGCACGAGTTGGCGTCTCCCGCGCGCGTGGGAGGGCAGAAGCCGGGTGGCCCTGTACCGGCTCACCGACCAGGGCCGCACCTTCGTCTCGTACGTCACCGTGTCCCGCGGCAAGGTGACGCTGAAGGCCGAGGCCGACCAGCCCTACGTCCTCTACCGGGACCGCAGCGACCTCGACCGCGCACCCGGCTGGGGCCAGGGCACCCCGCTGCACGACCCCGGCTTCAACTCCGGCTCCCTGAAGGGGTGGACGGTCACCGGACCCGCCAAGGTCGAGCGCAGCGACCTCGGCGACTTCGAACTCGTCATCGGCTCGGGCGCCGCCGCCACCGTCTCCCAGCGCCTGAGCAGGCTCGCCCCCGGCTCCTACGCGGCGTCCGTGCAGGTCGAGGTCGGCGCCAAGGCGGGGGAGCGGCGCAGGGCCACCCTGGAGGTGCGCACCGTCGACGGCGTGAGCGCCACGAACTGGACCGAGACCTCCACCGCGGGCAACCACGTCGCCGCGGACCGCAAGCACGGCACCCGCTTCCAGCGGATGACCACGTACTTCACCGTCCCGGACGGCGGCGGCCCCGTCATCCTCGCCCTGCGCACGGCGGCCGGAGCGGCGCGCGTCCGCTTCGACAATGTACGTATCGTGAAGTCGCCCGCACCGAACATGCCTGCCGGAACCGTCGCCCATGAGGACTTCGAGCACGTCCCCCAGGGCTGGGGCCCGTTCGTGAAGGGCGACGCGGGCGGCGCCACCGACCCGCGCACCCACATCGCCCAGCGGCACGCCCCGTACACCCAGCGCGGCTGGAACGGGAAGGCGATCGACGACGTCGTCGACGGCACCCAGTCGCTCAAGTCGCGCGGCGAGAACACCGGCCTCGTCCACCGCACGGTCCCGCACACCGTCCGCTTCGAGCCCGGAAAGCGGTACCGGGTCTCCTTCCGCTACGAGAACGAGAAGGCCGGCCAGTACGCCTGGATCACCGCTGCCGACGACCCGGAGGCCAAGGAGCTGTCCCGCAAGGAACTGCCCGTGGCCACCGAACCCACCACGCTCACCTACGAGTTCACGGCACCGGACAAGGGGGAGGCCTGGGTCGGGCTGCGCAAGACGGGCGAGGACGGCACCGCCGAGTTCACCCTGGACGCCTTCGAGGTGACCGAGGTCGCGTGAGCCGCGGTGGGCGGGCCCGGTCGGCGCACCGGGCCCGCCCACCCGTTCAGCGCAGCAGCACCCGCGGCTCGCCCGCCCGGTCGAGCTCCAGCACCCACACCTCGTTCACGCCCTCGCGCAGCACGGGACCCGGCACGTACAAGGCGTCCTGCGGGCCCGCCGACCAGTAGCGGCCCAGACAGAACCCGTTCACCCACACGAACCCCCGCCCCCAGCCCGGCAGTTCGAGCGCCGCGTCCCCGGCCCCCGACACCTCGAAGGCCCCCCGGTGCAGGCCCCGCCCCTCGCCTTGCGGCACCTGCGATGGCAGCGCGGCCACCCCGGAAGCGGTGAAGGCGTCCAGGCGCAGCCCCCGCGCCCGCACCCCGTGCAGGAACTGCCGCTCGTGCAGCAGCCCACCCGTGATCCCCTTCGGCTCGCTCGTGCGCGGCCCGTAGTTGACCCGCCCCAGCGACTCCACCCACAGCTCCACGCGTGCGTGCCCCGCGACCTCCTCGGTCAGCCGCGGCTCCTCCTCCGTGAGCACCCCGGCCCGCACCCCGTCGACGTACACGGTCGCCAGATCCCGCAGCCCGCGCGCCAGCAGCGGATACGGCTGCCGCGGCCCCGGCACCGTCACCGCGTACCGCACCAGGCCACGGTCCACGTCCAGCTCCTCGAACGACGGCGGCACCGCGTACTCCGCCTCCGGGCCGCCCAGCGCCGCAAGGACACCGTCCAGCGCCGTGAACGTCGACAGAGCGGCCGTGACCGGGCCCGCGAGTATCGCCGGCGGCTCGGGCACCTCGGGCAGCGGCTCCTCCGCATACGCGGCGAGCACCTCCCGGAACAGCCAGAACTTCTCCGTGGGCCGCCCGAACTCGTCGATCGGCGCGTCGTAGTCGTACGACGTGACATCCGGCTCCAACGGCCCGTCGTGCAGCGCGCCGCCACCCCGGTTCGCGCCCGCCCAACCCCCGAAGCTCGTCCCGCCGTGTGCCATGTACAGATTCACCGACGCCCCGCACTCCAGGATCTCCCGCAGCGCGTCCGCCGCCTCCCGCGGATCCCGCACGACGTGCTTCGCGCCCCAGTGGTCGAACCAGCCGCACCAGAACTCCATGCACATCAACGGCCCCGACGCCTGATGCCTGCGCAGCGTCGCGAACGCCTCACGCGCGCGGGACCCGAAGTTCACCGTCGCCGGCACACCCGGCACCGAACCCCCGGTCAACATGTGGTCCTCGGGCCCGTCCGACGTGAACAGCGGCACGGTGACGCCGAGTTCGAGCAGCAGATCGGCCAGGGCCCGCAGATAGCGGCGGTCCGAGCCGTAACTGCCGTACTCGTTCTCCACCTGCACCATGATCACCGGACCGCCGCGGTCCACCTGCCGCGCCACCACCTGCGGAAGAAGCACCCGGAACCAGCTCTCCACCCGCGCCATGAACTCCGCGTCCCGCGTCCGGACCCGCCGCCCCAGTGGACCCGTCACCCAGTGCGGCAGCCCCCCGTTCTCCCACTCCGCGCAGATGTACGGGCCCGGCCGCACGATCACCCACAGCCCCTCCCGCCACGCCGCGTCCAGAAACCGGCCCACCGCCGCGACCTCGGCCACCTCACCCGGACGCGGCTCGTGCAGATTCCACGGCACATACGTCTCCACACAGTTCAGGCCCATCGCCCGCAGCATCCGCAGCCGGTGCGCCCACTGCTCCTCGTGCACCCGGAAGTAGTGCAAGGCCCCCGACAACAGCCGCACCGGCCGCCCGTCCACCTCGAAGCCGTCCCCGCCCACCCGGAAATCCGTCATCACGTGCTCCTCCGCGCCTGATGGGCACAACACCCACCGGCCGCCACCCTCACCTCTGGCGGCCGACCCGGTCCATGGACAAAGATCGGCCGGTGTTGGACGGGGACGCCCGCACGCACCACCACGGGAGGGGACACATGCCCACGTACCACACCTGGATGCGGTACTTCACGCCCAGCCCGGCCCACCACCGCCTCGGCCTCGTCTGCCTCGGCGTCGGACTCCAGCACGGCCTCCTGCCCACCGTCGGACCGCGCACCCTCGACCACCACGTCGCCGTCGTCGTCACCGCGGGCAGCGGCTGGTACCAGGACGCCGACGGCCACCGCCGCACCGTCACCGCACCCGCCCTCATCTGGCTCACCCCCGGCCGCCCCCACCACTACGGCGCCGACCCCACCACCGGCTGGGACGAATGTTTCGTCGACTTCACGGGCCCGGCCACCACCACGTACACCGAACTCGGCTACATCGAACCCGACCGCCCCCTCGTCCCCCTCACCGACGCCGCCCACGCCCGCGCCGCCGTCGGCCGCATCGCCCGAGCCGCCCGCCGCGGCAACCCCCTCCTCGAAGTCGAGACCGGCGCCGCCGTCCACGAACTCCTCGTCGCCCTGCGCCGCGCCCGCGCCGACCTCGCCCAGGGCGGCGACCCCGTCCTCCAGGCCCTCGCCCGCGACGCCTTCCAACCCCTCTCCGTCGCCGCCCACGCCGCCCGCCACGGCATGACCCCCGCCGCCCTGCGCACCGCCGTGCGCCGCGGCGCAGGCTGCAGCCCCAAGGACTACCTCCTCGGCATCCGCCTCGGCCGCGCCAAGGAACTCCTCGCCGCCACCGAACTCCCCGTCGCCGCCGTCGCCCGCCGCGTCGGCTACGACGACCCCGCCTACTTCTCCCGCCTCTTCACCCGCCGCGTCGGCACCGCCCCCGTCCGCTTCCGCGAACAACAAGGCCGCGCCGTCCCCGGCGGCTGGTCCGACAAGATCCCCGACCCCGACGACCCACCCATGCTCCACGTAGGCTGACCCGTCATGACCACCAGCAAGCCAAACGACAAGCCGGCAGCCGACCCGGCCGTGCGCGCCGAGCTCGGCCGCCTGCGCGACAGCATCGACAACATCGACGCCGCCGTCGTCCACATGCTCGCCGAGCGCTTCAAATGCACCCAGCAGGTCGGCCACCTCAAGGCCGAACACGACCTGCCGCCCGCGGACCCGGCCCGCGAATCCCGCCAGATCGAACGCCTCCGCCAACTCGCGGAAAACGCCAAACTCGACCCGGCCTTCGCGGAAAAGTTCCTCAACTTCATCATCAGCGAGGTAATCCGCCACCACGAACAAATCGCGGAAGACACCAAACGCTGACCAAATCAACCCTCTCCGGCGATTGAGGAGCGGGGCCCGGGGCAGCGCCCCGCGAGCTCAACCCCGGCGGGCCGCAACAAGATCCACCCTGTCCCGATACCGGCGGCATGCGGCAGCATGACCGCATGCCCGTACTCACGCGCAGCGAAGCGCAGACCCGAGCCCAGCTCATCGACGTCGAGCGATACACCGTCGCCCTCGACCTCACCGTCGGCGACGACACCTTCGACTCCCGCACCGCGGTCCGCTTCACCGCACGCACCGCGGGCGACACCTTCGTCGAGCTCAAGCCCGCCGACCTGCGCTCCGCCACCCTCGACGGGCAGCCCCTCGACCCCGCCACCCTCGCCGACAACCGGCTCCCCCTCACCGGCCTCACCGAAGGCCCCCACGAGCTGCGCATCGACACCTCCATGCGCTACTCGCACACCGGCGAGGGCATGCACCGCTTCACCGACCCCACCGACGGCGAGACCTACACGTACACGCAGCTGTTCATGGAAGACGTCCAGCGCGTCTTCGCCGCGTTCGACCAGCCCGACCTCAAGGCGCGCTTCGACCTCACCGTCACCGCCCCCGAAGGCTGGACCGTCCTCGCCAACGGCGTCACCGAACACCTGGGGGAGGGCCGCTGGCAGGCCGCCACCACCCCACTGCTCTCCACCTACCTGGTCGCCGTCGCCGCGGGCCCCTGGCACTCCATCCGCACCGAACACCGCGGCCTCCCCTTCGGCCTGCACTGCCGCCGCTCCCTCGCGCAGTACCTCGACGCCGACGCCGAGGAGATCCTCGACGCCACGCGCGCGTGCTTCGACCGCTACCACGAGAAGTTCGACGAGCCCTACCCCTTCGACTCCTACGACCAGGCGTTCGTCCCCGAGTTCAACGCCGGCGCCATGGAGAACCCCGGCCTCGTCACCTTCCGCGACGAATTCGTCTACCGCTCCGCCGTCACCGACACCGAACGCCAGACCCGCGCCATGGTCATCGCCCACGAGATGGCCCACATGTGGTTCGGCGACCTCGTCACCCTCAAGTGGTGGGACGACATCTGGCTCAACGAGTCGTTCGCCGAATACATGGGCTACCAGACCCTCACCGAAGCCACCCGCTTCACGGACACCTGGATCGACTTCGGTGTCGCCCGCAAGACCTGGGGATACGACGCCGACCAGCGGCCCTCCACCCACCCCGTCGCCCCCGAATCCGTGCCCGACACGGCCTCCGCGCTCCTCAACTTCGACGGCATCTCCTACGCCAAGGGCGCCTCCGCGCTCCGCCAGCTCGTCACCTGGCTCGGCGAAAAGGACTTCCTCGCCGGTATCAACACCCACTTCGCACGCCACAAGTTCGGCAACGCCACCCTCGCCGACTTCATCGAATCCCTCGCCTCCGGCACCGAACGCGACGTCCACGCCTGGGCCGATGCCTGGCTGCGCACCACCGGCGTCGACACCCTCACCGCCGACGTCACCAGCGACGACGCCTGGTGCCACCTCAACCTGAGCAACCAGGGCAGCCCCGGCACATGGACCGAGCCTGATCCGGCCAAGGACCGCGACGGCATGCGGCACCTGACCACACTCACGTCCACCCCTGCCCGCCGCCCGCACCGCATCGCCATCGGCCTCTTCGACCACGACCCCGCCGACCCGCGCCGACTCACCCTGCGCAGCCGCCTGGACACCGACATCTCCGCCGACGGCGGCCGGGGCCTCTCGGTACCCGGCCCGCGCCCCGCCCTCATCGTCCTCAACGACCAGGACCTCAGCTACGCCAAGATCCGCCTCGACCCCGCGTCCCTGAACACCGCCCTGAGCCACCTCTCGGGCATCCCCGACGCCCTCACTCGCACCGTCGTGTGGAACACCCTGCGCGACATGGTCCGCGACGGCGAACTCGCACCCACCACCTACCTGGAGACCGTCGCCGCCCACCTCCCCGAGGAGAGCGACCTCGCCCTCGTTCAGGGCGTCCTCGCCTTCGCCCACACCCAGGTCGCCGACCGGTACACCCACCCCGCCGAGCGCGCCGAGGCCCTCGACCTCGTCACCGCCCTGTGCGAGGACTTCGTCCGCCGCACCGAGGACGGCAGCCACCCCGGGCTCCGCCTCACCGCCGTACGCCACCTCATCGACGCCGCACGCCACGCCGACATCATCCGCGACTGGTACGACTCCGGGGCCGTGCCCGGTGGGCCCGAACTCGACCCCGAACTGCGCTGGCGCATCCTCGGCCGGCTCAGCGTCCTCGGCGCCGTCGACGAAGCCGTCATCGAGGCCGAACTCGCCCACGACCCCAGCGCCACCGGCCAGGAGGGCGCCGCCCGCTGCCGCGCCGCTCTGCCCGACCCGCAGACCAAGGCCGAGGCATGGTCCGCCCTGTTCACCACGGACCCCGAACACGACCTGTCCAACTACCTCTTCACCGCCACCGCCCAAGGCTTCTGGCAACCCGAACAGGCCGGCCTCCTGCGGGACTACGTCCCCCGCTACTTCACCGACGCCACCGAACTCGCCACCCGCCGCGGCCCCGCGATCGCCGAGGCGGCGGGCCGCCACGCGTTCCCCGTGTACGCCATCGACGCGGACACGCTCCGCGTGGGCGAGCAGCACGTGGCGGCGGCACCCCCCGCCCTGCGCCGCAAACTGACCGACCAACTCGACGACCTGCGGCGGGCGTTGCGGGTGCGCGGGGCGTAGACCCGGGGGTCGCGTCACGCGGCACCGGAACGCTTCGGCTCACGCCGGTACGGGTCGCCGCGCGGCACCGGGGCTTCGGTCCCGGCCAGGTCGCGCCGACGCGCGGCACCGGCGGTCGGCCTGCGCCGGGGCGGCGGCCGTTGTACGTGTGACCGGGAGCCGGGCCCGGTTGTGCCCGGAAGCCGGGGCTCCCGGTTCCTCGGCTCATCTCCCACCCACCCGCCCCCTCCGGGGGCGTCGGCCCGACGGGGTGCCGTTCTCTCGGTCGGTGTGGCTGTTCCGCGGTGGGTGCTGCCGGGCCCGGTGCCTGGTGTCTGGGTCGACGCGGACGCGGGGTTCCCGGCGTGCCGGTTGCGGCCCCCTCGCCCGCTCATCTCCCACCCACCCGCCCCCTCCGGCGGCTTCGGCCCGACGGGTTGCCGTCCTTTCGGCCGACGTGACCGCTCCGCTCACCCGGCGTAGAGGCATGGCATGCACACGTGGCGACGGCCGGAGACCACCCCATCAAGCCCGTCCGGCGTTTGAGGACGAGCCCGAAGGGCGACGGGGTCCGGGGGCGCAGCCCCCAGGGGCCAACCCCGGTGCGGGCCAAGGGAACCGAGCCCCGCACGGGCCGATGCCCCCGAGGGGCAGGTGGTGGGAGACGAGCGAGGCCCGGGGCCGGACGGCAAACGCCCCAAGGCAGAAGCCCACCTCACCCGGGCCGACAGCCCACCCACCGCCTCCACCCCACCCGCACCCCCCGGAGGGGCTTAGGGCTTGTCGTTTGGATCAGGCCGGGCTCGCGGGGCCTGGCACGCACGCTCGCGGCGTTGTCGTCGGTCGACGACGCTCCGCGTCGC
>NZ_JBITCS010000019.1:0-119620 GCF_044453445.1 Streptomyces sp. NPDC051684
GCGGTTTGGCAGGCGTTGTGTTGTGGGGGGGGGGGGGGTTGGCCCGGGGGGGGGGGGGGGGGGGGGGGGGGGGGGCCCCCCCCCCCCCCCCCCCGCGCCTCAATCTCCCCCAGCTAACGCTGGGAGGTGCCCCCTGCGGGGCTTGATTTGCCTACCGGCTGTACCGCATCAGCGCCCGCACCATGTGGCACGTCGTGTCGGACGGCGGGTGGATGCCGACGAGGTCGGCGGTCGCGCGGATCCTGCGGTTGTGGGCCTGGTTGGGAAGGTAGACGCCGGAGTCGAGCAGGGCTATCGCCAGGCGCATGGCCTTCAGCCGGCGGTTGTGGGTGATGTACCAGTCGCGCGGACGCCCTGCGGGGAGCGGCCTCTTCGCGAGTGGTGTGTACGGCAGGTCGATCAGCATCGGAGCGGCGGCAGCGGGCACAGGCATCCTCCTGTCGCGGACGTCCGAGAGCCCCCGTAGCCCTCGAACACTGCTTCTATTCTACTGCCGACCACTGACAAAAGCCGCTGGCCAGAGCCGACTTGGGGACCGCCGCACGACGCCACTCGCGTACCGTTGCCCCCATGGAGATCTGGATCAACCCGGCCTGTTCGAAGTGCCGCAGCGCGCTCACCCTGCTCGACGCGGAGGGCGCCGACTACACGGTGCGCCGCTACCTGGAGGACGTACCCACGCCCGACGAGATCCGTGCCGTGCTCGGCCGGCTCGGCCTGGAGCCGTGGGACATCACCCGCACCCAGGAGGCCGACGCGAAGGAGCTCGGCCTGAAGGACTGGGCGCGCGACGCGGACAGCCGTGAGCGGTGGGTCGCGGCGCTCGCGGCGCACCCGAAGCTGATCCAGCGCCCGATCATCACGGCCGAGGACGGCACGGCGGTCGTGGGGCGCAGCGAGGAGTCGGTGCGCGAGGCGATGGCGCGCCGCTAGAAACCGGCTTTGAGTGTTCGGGTTCGACTGCTCGTACGTAACGGCGTGCGCAACAACGTGCATCTCACGACAGGAGGCGCGCATGTCACGCAGGAGAACTCTCGGCCCGAAGAAGCGGCTCGCCCTCACGGCGGCCGCGGCGGTGGTCGCGGGCGGCGGGGCGTTCGCCCTCGCGGCCACCAGCAACGCCGCGCAGAGCTCGGCCGTGTGCGACGGGCTGACCACCGCGCTCGCCAACAACCAGAGGTTCATCGAGGGGCAGCGGGCGAACCCCGACGCCCAGTCCGAGGCCCGGATCGCCAACCGCGAAGCGGTGATCGCGGAGATCGAACGGAAACAGGCGGCTTCCGGCTGCGATACGGGGGCGGGGAGCGGGTCCGCCGCGGACCCGGGCACCCCGCCGGCCGACGCTTCTCCGTCCGCATCCGCGCCGGAGGAAGCCGCCTCCGGTGAGCAGGTCTGTGCCGGGCAGCAGGTGACCCTCTCCGGGGAGGGCGGGGCCCCGGCCGCGTCCAGTGACCAGTTCCCGGCGGGCACGAAGCTGAAGGTGACCAACCTCGACAACGACAAGTCCACGACCGTCGAGGTCACCGCCACGTCCGGGTCCTGCGTCCTGCTCAACAACGCCGCGTTCGAGCAGGTGCGGGAGCCCGGCAAGTTCCTGATCCGCAACGCCCGCGTCGAGAAGGCGGGGTAACCGGCACACGCCACACGGCACATCGCATACAAGGTCACGGGTTACGTCCCACCCCGCGCCACTCAGGTAACACGGGGTTCACAAACGGGCAACGGCCGGGAAATCCCCTGGTGACAGGCTTCCCGGTAGTTCGAGACCCGCGTGAATGAGGATGTGGCCCGTGACCTTCAAGGCTGAGTACATATGGATCGACGGCACCCAGCCGACGGCCAAGCTGCGTTCGAAGACGAAGGTGATGGCGGGCTCGCCGCAGGGCCTGGACACGCTCCCCCTCTGGGGCTTCGACGGGTCCTCCACCAACCAGGCCGAGGGCCACGCCTCCGACCTCGTGCTGAAGCCCGTCGCCCAGTACCCGGACCCGATCCGCGGCGGTGACGACATCCTCGTCATGTGCGAGGTCCTGAACATCGACATGACGCCGCACCGCTCCAACACGCGTGCCGCGCTCGCCGAGGCCGAGGAGAAGTTCGGCGCCCAGGAGCCGATCTTCGGCATCGAGCAGGAGTACACGTTCTTCGAGGGCGAGCGCCCGCTCGGCTTCCCGGTCGGCGGCTTCCCCGCCGCGCAGGGCGGCTACTACTGCGGCGTCGGCACGGACGAGATCCACGGCCGTGACATCGTCGAGGCGCACCTCGAGAACTGCCTGACGGCGGGTCTCGCCATCTCCGGCATCAACGCCGAGGTCATGCCCGGCCAGTGGGAGTTCCAGGTCGGCCCCGTGGGCCCGCTGGACGTCTCCGACCAGCTGTGGATCGCCCGCTGGCTGCTCTACCGCACCGCCGAGGACTTCAAGGTCTCCGCGACCCTCGACCCGAAGCCGGTCAAGGGCGACTGGAACGGCGCGGGCGCGCACACCAACTTCTCCACGAAGGCGATGCGCGAGGGCTACGACGCGATCATCACCGCGTGCGAGTCGCTCGGCGAGGGCTCCAAGCCGCTCGACCACGTGAAGAACTACGGCGCCGGCATCGACGACCGCCTCACCGGTTCGCACGAGACCGCCCCGTGGGACGAGTACAAGTACGGCGTCTCCGACCGCGGCGCCTCGGTCCGCATCCCGTGGCAGGTCGAGCGGGACCGCAAGGGCTACATCGAGGACCGCCGCCCGAACGCCAACGTCGACCCGTACGTCGTGACGCGACTGCTCGTCGACACCTGCTGCACCGCGCTCGACAAGGCCGGCCAGGTCTGATTCCGGCCACCTCACCGTCGAGAGGGTGCCCACCTTGTGTGGGCACCCTCTCGTTCGCGTTGCGTCTCCTCGCGCGAAAGAGTCGACCATGACTGCGGCCCTGCTGACCGACCCGCTGATCTCCGTCGACACCGCCTGCCGCACGGTGCACGTCGCCCACCGGCAGTTGAGGTGAAATCCGGGGGCCGATTGAACAGGGTCGGCCCCCGTTGCGTACGTAGTCCCATGGGACGCACCTCACGGAAACGGCGCTCAACGCTGGCGACGCGCATGACCATCGCGTCGGCCGCACTCCTCCTGGGTGGAGGTGGGCTGGTCGCGGTCAACGTGTACGCGTCGGCCCACGAGGACTCCGCCGACGGGCAGAACGCGAGCAGCGGGACGCAACAGACACAGCAGACGCAACAAGTGGCCACCATCGACTGTCCGGACGTCGGCGCGCAGCTGTCCGACGTGCCGGGCGGCGCCCGCGACGAGGTCGACGGTGAACTCGCCACCCTGGACACCCAGATCACGCAGGCCTACCAGCGGCTCTCCTCGACGCGGGACGCGGCCGCGCGGGACCCGCGGTTCGTGCAGAACAGCATCATGGACCCGCTGAAGAAGAACCGGGCCGCGATCCTCGAGCGCATCCGCCTGGAGATGGAGCGCCGCGGCGGACAGGCCCCCGACGGCATGAACGACATGGCCGAGTGCACCGCCCAGCCGAAGGAGGGCGAGCAGCAGCCCCCGGACGGGCAGGGCGACGGCTCCGACCAGGGCGGCGGCGACCAGTCCGGTGGCGATCAGGGCGGTGGCGACCAAGGAGGCGGCGACCAAGGCGGCGGCGACCAAGGCGGCGGCGACCAGCAGCAGGGCAATGGCGGTCAGGCGGGCAACGGGCCCGTCGCCGCCGACTTCGCCGACATCACCAAGGTCCAGCCCAACGTCGACAAGCCCCAGAACGGCGACAACGCCTCCACCGGCACCTTCACCACCCGCTGCGGCGTGAACGACAACAAGAAGTTCAACACCGACAACCTCATCGTGGCGCCCGGCGTCAGCAACGGCGCGCACCACCTGCACGACTACGTGGGCAACCAGGACAACGACGCCTTCTCCAGCAACGACGACCTCGCGAACGCCGACACCAGCTGCCAGAACCAGGGCGACAAGTCGACGTACTACTGGCCGGTGCTGCGCGTGCAGGACGGCTCGGCGGACTTCGACGCCGACAAGGACGGCGGCGGCAAGGAGGGCAACGTCGGCAAGATCCTGCGGGCCCAGAAGGCGAGCATCAAGTTCGTCGGGAGCCCGCAGAGCGACGTCGTCGCGATGCCGAGGTTCCTGCGCATCATCACCGGCGACGCCAAGGCGTTCACGAACGGCACGGCGAACGCCAACGCGCACTGGAGCTGCACCGGCTTCGAGGACCGGCAGTTGACGGACAAGTACCCGTTGTGTCCCGACGGTTCGAAGGTGGTGCGCAGCTTCGCGTTCCAGAGTTGCTGGGACGGGCAGAACATCGACAGTGCCAACCATCGCACTCACGTGGCGTTCGCCGACCAGGCCGGCAACTGCCCGCAGAATTTCAAGGCCATCCCGCAGCTGAAGATGCGCCTGGTGTACGACGTGCAGACGCCGACGATCGAGAACGGGCAGGTGAAGAACCCGTTCGCGGTGGACGGCTTCCCCGAGCAGCTGCACAAGCCGATCACGGATCATGACGACTTCATCAACGTCTTCGACGACCGGACCATGCGGAAGGTCGTGGACTGCATCAACAAGGGCGATCGCTGCACCTGAGCGATCGCCCCTTCCCGGCCGCTGCGCGGCCGGCTCGGCGGAGACCCTCGTGCCCGGAGAGCTACCCGGCCTCGTGACCCCCACCACCGCTGCTCCCCGAGTGGTGCGAGGCCGGCCTCTCCAGGGTCCCGCCGAGCCGGCCGCGCAGCTTCGTGAGCTGTGCGGCGCCGCCGACCGCGATCCACCTGGGTCCGACGAGATAGGCGCCGCCGTAGTCGTTGGCCTGGTCGAACCACGCAGCCTGGCCCTTGTCGGTGGTGAAGGTGGCAAGGATGTAACGGCTGTTGCCCGCACCGCAGTTGGCCTGGCGGATGTCGGCCGCGTCGGTCTGGATGTCGGGGCGGCAGCCCGCCTCCTTCGCGAGGTGCTCCAGGCTTCCGGAGGCCGTACGGGGGATCTTCGGCGTGTCGTCCTTCGGGGCGCCGTCGGAGCCGCCCGAGCCGCACCCGGTCGCTGCCGCGAGCAGCACGGCCGCCGCCACCAGATTCTTCCTCATTGCGCTCTCCTGTCCCGTACGTTCCGTTGCTACCGTGCGCCGCACCAACCGCGACGCAAGGGGGGTACACGTATGTCCGCACCATCGCGACGCACTGTTCTCGGCACGACGGCCGCCATCGGCCTCGGCACGGCCCTGGGGACCGGCGCCCCGGCCGCCACGGCGGCTCCGCGATCGATCGCCGCGAGGGAAGTGCCCGTTCTTGATACGGCTGAGGCGCGCGCGGCACTCAACCGTCAACTGCCGCACCACGTGGATCAGTTCCGTCTCAGACTGATGACCGCGAGCGGCACGGAGGACCGTTTCCGGGTGACCGGGACGCAGGGCCGCATCACGGTGTACGGGACGACCCCGGCGACGCTGCTCGCCGGGGTCCACTGTTTCCTGAAGTACGAGTGCGGCGCGCACATCGCCTGGAACGGCTCCCAGCTGGACCTGCCGGACCTCCTCCCGGCCCCCTCCAAGACGCTGGAGCGCAGCACCCCGCTCCCCCACCGCTTCGCGCTCAACGACACCAACGACGGCTACACGGCGCCGTTCGCCGACTGGTCGTACTGGGAGCGCGAGATCGACATCCTCGCCCTGCACGGCTGCAACGAGGTCCTCGTCATCGCGGGCATGGAGGCCGTCTACCACCGCCTCCTGAAGGACTTCGGCTACAGCGACGAGGAGTCCAGGGCCTGGCTGCCCGCCCCGTCCCACCAGGCGTGGTGGCTGCTCCAGAACCTCTACGGTTACGGCGGCCCGCTCTCGCCCGAACTCATGGCGCGAAGAGCCGAGTTGGGGCGAAGAATCGTCGACCGGCTGCGCGCCCTCGGCATGAAGCCGGTCCTGCCCGGCTACTACGGGCACGTCCCCAAGGAGTTCGTGCGACGCAACGGCGGCGACGCGCACGTCGTGCCGCAGGGGGTGTGGCACGGCTTCGACCGCCCGGACTGGCTCGACCCGCGCACCGACGCCTTCGCCCAGGTGGCGAAGGCGTTCTACGGGTACCAGAAGGACCTGTTCGGCGAGATCGACGCCTTCAAGATGGACCTGCTGCACGAGGGCGGCACGGCCGGCGACGTGCCGGTCCCGGACGCGGCGCGCGGCGTCGAGGCCGCGCTCCAGAAGAACCGGCCGGGCGCGACGTGGGTGATCCTCGGCTGGGAGGCGAACCCGCTGCCCGAGCTGATCGGCGCGATCGACAAGAAGAAGATGCTGATCGTGGACGGGGTGTCCGACCGGTTCAGCTCCGTCACGGACCGCGAGAAGGACTGGGCCGGCACCCCGTACGCGTTCGGGACGATCCCCAACTTCGGCGGGCGTACGACGATCGGAGCGCGGGCGCACATCTGGGAGCAGAAGTTCTTCGCGTGGCGCGACAAGCCGGACAGCGCGCTCGCCGGTACG
The DNA here is from genome assembly GCF_044453445.1 of Streptomyces sp. NPDC051684. Classification (NCBI taxonomy): domain Bacteria; kingdom Bacillati; phylum Actinomycetota; class Actinomycetes; order Kitasatosporales; family Streptomycetaceae; genus Streptomyces; species Streptomyces sp. NPDC051684. The sequence continues at coordinate 6,496 of NZ_JBITCS010000019.1, forward strand.
GCGTACCTGCCGGAGGGCACCGACCGGGACCCGGCGGCGTTCGAGCTGTGGTCCGAACTCGCCTGGATGGACGAGGAGGTGGACCGGCCGGCCTGGTTCGCCTCGTACGCCGACTTCCGCTACGGGCGCCGCGACAAGGACGCCCGCGCCGCCTGGCAGGCCTTGCAGGAGACGGCGTACCAGCACAGGGCCACCGAGCGCTCCGACCCGCACGACTCCCTCTTCGCGGCCCGCCCCGACCTGTCGGCCGACCGCGCCTCCTACTACGCGCCGCGCGCCCTCGCCTACGACCCGGGCCGCTTCGACGCGGCGCTCGCCGGCCTGCTCGGCGTGGACGGGAAGCTGCGGGGCAGCGCGGCCTACAAGTACGACCTCGTGGACGTGACGCGGCAGGCCCTCGCGCACCGCAGCCGCCAGCTCCTGCCGCAACTGAAGGCGGCGTACGGGGACAAGGATCAAGCCACGTTCAAGGCGCTGTCGACGCTGTGGCTGCGGCTGATGCGGCTCTCGGACGACGTCACCGGCACGAACGCGGCGTTCCTGCTCGGCCCGTGGATCCAGGACGCGCGCGGGCTCGCCACGAACGACGCCGAGCGCGCCGAGTTCGAGCGCTGCGCGAAGGCGCTGATCACGGTGTGGGGCGACCGGGCCACGTCCGACCCCGGCAACCTCCACGAGTACGCCAACCGCGACTGGCACGGCCTGATCGCCGACTTCTACCTGCCGCGCTGGCAGAAGTGGCTCGACGAGCTGGCCGACGCGCTCGCCGCGGGCCGGGAGCCGGCCAAGGTCGACTGGTTCGCCTTCGAGGAGCCGTGGACGCGCGAGCGCAAGGACTACCCGCTGCGGGCATACGGGGATCCGTACCGGACCGCCTCGAAGGTGCGCGACGTCCTCGCGCGCGCCCCCTACCAGGGCTCGGTGAAGGTCACCGCGGAACCGCCCGCCTTCCCGCCGGGCGGGCACGCGCGCGTGGCGGCCACGTTCCGCAATGTCAACGGGCTGCGCGCGACGGGCCGCGTCGACTTCGAGCTCAAGGGCATCGCCGCCGAGCCCGAGGGCGCGACCCGTCTCGGCAGCGTGCCGCCGGCGGGCGAGGGCACGGTCGCGTGGCGGGCGAGCGCGCCCGGCACCCCGCTCGACCAGCCGCTGCGCCCGCTCCCGTACACGATCGACGTCCAGTACGGTCCGGCCGGCGAGAAGCGGATCACCTACGTCCACAAGGGCACGCTGTTCGAGGCCGGGCCGGTGGCCGAGGGCTGGCGGACGTACAGCGACAACGCGGCGGTCTTCGGACAGCTCGACGAGCGGTTCGCGATCGACGGCGGCGGCGCCGACCTGTGGAAGGGCACGGCGGAGTTCGGGGCGCTGTACCGCGCGAACGCGTTCCGGGACGGCTCGGTTGCGGTGGTGCGGGTGGACGCGCAGGCGGTCACGGGCCCGTGGGCGCGCGCCGGGATCATGGTGGGCAACTCCATCGGCGACTCGGGGTCCCTGGGCTTCGCGAACCTGTCGGTCACGCCCGCCAACGGCGTCGTTCTGTCCTACGACTCCACCGGGGACGGCACCCTCGACACGTACAAGCGGATCACCGGGATCAAGGCGCCGGTGCTGCTCCGGCTGTCCCGGGCGGGCGACACGTACACCGGGGAGTGCTCGACGGACGACGGTGCCACGTGGCGGACCGTCGCGACCGTGCCGTCGCCGAGGCCCGCGTCGGCGCAGGGCGTGGGCATGTTCATGAGCGCGACGAACGGCGGGAACGGGACGCGGGGCACGGTGCAGTTCAGCGGCTGGAAGCTGAGCTGATCCGGCCCCTCCTGGCCCGCGACTCCGGTGACACCGGGGCACTCCTGTGTGAGAGTGCCCCGGTGAGCACCGAGAGCAGTGACTGGGAAGAGCGGATCGCGGCCGCGTGGGCGACGATCGACGACTACGGCGACACGGAGACGGGCGCGGGCCGGTTCCGGGCGCTGATCGACGGGCTCGCCGCCGAGCTGCCCGCCGACAGTCCTGTCGCCCCGTTCGAGCGCGCCTCGGCCTTCGACTCGACCGGCCACTCCGACAAGGCGGTCCCGCTGTACCAGGAGGCGCTGCGGCTCGGCCTGAGCGGCTACCGGGCGCGGCGCACGAAGATTCAACTGGCCAGCTCACTCCGGAACATGGGGCGCCCGGAGGAGGGCGTCGCGCTGCTCGAACCGGAATTGACCGCTCCCAGTGACGAGTTGGACGACGCGGTGCGGGCGTGCCTGGCGCTGTGTCTGTCGAGTCTCGGCCGCGACCGGGAGGGTCTCGCCCTGGTGCTCGGCGCGCTGGCGCCCCATCTGCCGCGATACCAGCGGTCGATGGCGAACTACGCGAAGGCGCTAGATCAAGCCCCTGCGGCGATTGAGCAGCGGGGCCCGGGGCAGAGCCCCGAGACGTAGGACCGATCGACCGCAACACCCTTTGGGTGACCATCCCACGATTCGCTCGTTCAGCTGAACGTGCAGTCAAAGGTGCAGCAGCAACCCACGCCCCCGTCCGCAGCGCCGGCCGCCGTCATCGACGTCGAGCAGGCCGAGGCCGCCCTGGTCGAGCACTACCCGCGACTGGTCCGGCTCGCCTACCTCGTGCTGCCGCCCGGCCTCGGCCGCAACCGCCGCGTGCTGACCGCCCACTCGGTCGTCCAGCGGGCGCTCCCCCGCGGCCGCACCGCGGACGCGCCGGCACCGGTCCCCGCCCAGCGCGACTCCGGGGGCCGCACCGGCGACCCCGGCTTCGCGTACGTACGCCTGAAGGTGCTGCGCAGCGCCCTGGAAGCGGGGCAGCCGCTGCGGCGCATGGCCTGGCCCAAGCGGGCGCAACTGCCGCCGCTGCTGCCGCAGGTGTGGGGCCTGAGGCTGTTCCCGAAGTCCGGCGGCGCCGATGAACTCGCCCTGGACCAGCAGCTTTCCGCGCTGAGCGGACCGGCCCGCGCCGCGTACGTGCTGCGCGGTCTGGAGCGGCTCGACGACGCCGCCGTCCGCGCGGCCCTCGTCGACGCGGGCTGCGCCGAGGAGGACGCGACCGCGGCCCTCGCGGAGGCGCGCGGCATGGCGGCCGACACCGGGTCCTGCACGGAGCTCCTGGAGTCCCCCGAGTTCGACCCGTGCTCCCTGCACGCGCGGCCCACCGATCTGATGCGCCGCCGCCAGCATCTGAAGGCGGCCGTCGCGGCGGTCGCGGCGACTCTCGTGTGCGGCGCGCTGCTCGGCCTGCCGGGCGAGGGCTGGACCCCGGACGGCGCGGCGGCCCCGCCGTACGCGAAGAACCCGGCGGGGCAGGCGGCCCTGAACCCGGGCAAGCTGCGCAAGGTGTCGCCGTCCGCGTGGAAGACCTCGGCGCGCACGGACTTCTCGGTGTGGCCCGCGCGCGGCTCCCTGACCGGCGACAAGGAACTGCTGCGCAGGGCGCTCGCCGTGTGGGCGCGGCCCGGCGGCTCCGTGAAGGTCTCGGCGACACCGGGCACCCCCGCGGGCGCGCCGCCCGGACCGCCGCAGCTGCTGTACGCGGGCGAGCTCGACCAGGCCCGCGTCGTGCTGCTCTACGACGGGCTGCGGGTCGTGCGCTACGCCGAGCCGAAGAGCGGCACGAGCGGCGCCGCGCTCGACTTCGCGCGGGTCGACGGTGCTGCGGGTGCGCAGTCGGGCGCCGTGGTGATGGACCGGGCCGACGGCAACGTCCGTTATCTGACGGCCCCTTGGGTGGCCAAGGCCGGTACCCGCGACCTCCTGAAACCGTCGGCGGCGACGCGGGCCCTGTCGCGGACGAAGGACGGGGTGACGGCGCCGTTCCCGAGCCCGGCGCTCGCGACGTCCTGCACGTCGTGGAACGCGCTCGCGCTGACCGACTCGACCGGCACCCGGCTCACCACCGACCTCGGCGAGCTCGTGCCCGCGCACCTCACCTCCGGCAGCCCCGCCGCGCCCCGCGAGGCGCGGCCCGCGGACTGGGCGACGACCGCGTGCTCGCTCGCGGCGGCCCGCTCGCACGGGGTGCGGTCCGTGAACTCCTGGGCATACGCGAGCCAGCCGCTGCCCGAGGGGAACGGGACGGCCGAGTGGCTGTGCACCCGGGCCGACACCTGGCGGGGCACCGGGCCGCGCACCCTCGCGCTGTTCCGGGCGCCGGGGGCGGACGCCGCGGTCGTGGCGGCGAAGTCGCAGTCGTCGCCGGCGTGCGGCTCGCGCGAGCCGCAGGTGCTGGCGGGTGTGCGGTGGAAGTCGCGGGGTGGGGCCTGGTATCTCGTTGCCGCGGGCAGCGAGGGGGTGAACCGGGTGGCCGCGGCCGGGCGGACGGGCTCCGGGCGGATGCTGGCGGTTCCGCTCGCGCGGGGCGTCAAGGTGTCGCTCAGCGGGAAAACGGCTCAGGGAGCCGAAGTGGAGGCCCTGCGTTAGCCGACGTCTCGGGGCTCTGCCCCGGGCCCCGCGCCTCAATCGCCGGCGGGGCTTGAAATGCTCAACCGTCGCGCGGCTGGATTTGCTCGACCGGCGCCGGAGGCTGAATGACAAAAGTGGTGCACGGGGGGTGTCCATGGTGGCTACCCGTCAGTACATTGACGCCATGTCTAATACGCGCGTCCCGTTGAAGGCACGCCAGGTGTCCTTCGCCTGGGACAGGACTCCCCTGCACTGGCTGCCGGACGATCCGTTCAGCACGCACACCATCAACGTTCTGCACCTCCTGCTCCCGGCGGGCGAGCGCTGGTTCGTGCACGTCTACAAGCAGGTCCTGCCGTACATCACGGACGAGCGGCTGCGCGAGGACGTCATCGGGTTCATCGGCCAGGAGGCCATGCACTCGCAGGCCCACGACGAGGTGCTGCCGCACCTGCGCGAGCAGGGCCTGGACCCGACGCCGTACACCGCCCAAGTCGACTGGTTCTTCGAGAAGTTGCTGGGCGACCGGACGCTGCCGCCGGGCAAGGCGCGGCAGTGGTGGCTGATGGAGCGGGTCGCGCTGATCGCGGCGATCGAGCACTACACGGCGTTCCTCGGCAACTGGGTGCTGAACGCCGAGGAGTTGGACCGCAACGGCGCCGACCCGATGATGCTGGACCTGCTGCGCTGGCACGGCGCCGAGGAGGTCGAGCACCGGGCGGTCGCCTTCGAGCTGTTCGAGCACCTCGACGGCGGCTACCGGCGCCGGGTGCGCACCTGGGCCACCGCCTTCACGGCGCTCGTCTTCCTATGGCAGCGCGGCGCGCGGTTCTTCATGGAGAACGACCCGACGCTGCTCGACGGCAAGGCCACCTGGAAGGACTTCTACCGGAGCGGCAAACGGGGCGTACTGCCGACGCCCGGGGCCATGGCCCGGTCCATCCCCCGCTATCTGAGCCGGAGTTACCACCCCGACCAGGAGGGCGACACCGCCCAGGCCGTCGCCTACCTCGCCTCGTCCCCCGCGGCCACGGCCGCCGAAGCCCGTACGGGAGCCGACCGATGAACGCTCGTACGCTGCGGGGCGCCGTGGTCGTCGCCGGCGCCGCGTTCGTCGTGCGGCGCGCCATGCGGCGGCGCGTGCAGCGCTCGCCCCTGTGGCCGATGCCCGCTCTGGAGGAGCCGACGTCGGGGCGGCCGCGGGCCCGCGCGCTGAGCCTGCTCGTCACGCGGCACGAGCAGGTCGCCGAGGGTGTCGTTCAACTCCGCCTGGAGGGCCCCGACCTGCCCGCGTGGCAGCCGGGCGCGCACCTCGATCTCGTGCTCCCTTCCGGACTCGTGCGGCAGTACTCGCTGTGCGGCGACCCCGAGGACACGTCGTCGTACACCGTCGCCACGCGGCTCATTCCGGCGGACGAGGGCGGGCGCGGCGGGTCGCGCGAGGTGCACGAACAGGTGCGGGAGGGCATGGAGGTCGAGGTGCGCGGGCCGCGCAACCGCTTCCCGCTCGATACGCGGGCGCCCGCGTATCTGTTCGTCGCGGGCGGCATCGGCATCACCCCGATCCTGCCGATGCTGCGGGAGGTCGCGGCGCGGGGCGCCGACTGGAAGCTGCTGTACGGGGGCCGGTCGCGGGCCTCGATGCCGTTCGCGGAGGAAGTGGCGAAGCTGGGCGGCGAGGCCCCGGGCCTGGTCACCGTCGTGGCGGAGGACGAGGAGGGGCGGCCCGACCTCGCCGCCGCGCTCGCGGACACCGCGCCCGGCACGGCGGTGTACTGCTGCGGGCCCGAAGGCCTCATGGCGGCCGTGGAGGCGGCGCTGCCCGAGCACTGCACCCTGCACAGCGAACGGTTCACGCCACGCAATTCGACCGAGGGCAACGGCCCGTTCGAGGTCGAGCTGCGGCGCAGCGGCACAATCGTGGACGTGTCGGCGGACACGACGGTGCTCGCGGCGGTCCGCTCGGCGGTGCCCGCGGTCCCGTACTCCTGCGAGCAGGGCTTCTGCGGGACGTGCCAACAGCGCGTCGTGGAAGGGGAGATCGAGCATCGCGACGAGTTGCTCACGGATGCCGAGCGCGCCGACTCGATGCTGATCTGCGTCTCGCGGGCCCGTGGCGAGCGTCTGGTTCTCGACCTTTAGTGACGGCGGGTGGGGGCGGTGCGCGGGGGCCGGTTGGCAGGCCGGAATCGCTCGGTAGAGTGTTCGGCATGACTACCGGGGTGCGGCGCAGGATGGGAGTCGAGGAGCGGCGGCGGCAGTTGATCGGGGTCGCACTCGAACTGTTCAGCCACCGCTCCCCCGACGAGGTCTCCATCGACGAGATTGCGGCGGCCGCGGGCATCTCGCGGCCACTGGTCTACCACTACTTCCCGGGCAAACTCAGCCTGTACGAGGCGGCGTTGAGGCGGGCGGCGCAGGATCTCGCCGAGCGGTTCGAGGAGCCGCGGGAGGGGCCGCTCGGGGCGCGGCTGCTGCGGGTGATGGGTCGGTTCTTCGACTTCGTGGACGAGCACGGGCCGGGTTTCTCGGCGCTGATGCGGGGCGGGCCCGCCGTCGGTTCCTCTGCGACGAACGCGCTGATCGACTCCGTCCGGCAGGCGGCGTACGTCCAGATCCTCGCGCATCTGGGGGTCGTGGCGCCCTCCGCCCGGCTCGAACTCGTCGTCCGCTCCTGGATCTCGCTCGCCGAGTCGACGGCGCTGATCTGGTTGGACGGGCGGCGTATCGACCGCGCGGAGCTTCAGCTCCAGCTGGTACATGACTTCGCGGCGTTGGCCGCGGTGAGCGCGGCGTACGACGAGGAGATGGCGGCGCTGCTCCACCACCTCCTCGCGGACGAGCCACCGAACGGCCCCTTCGCCACCCTGATCTCCCGCCTCACAACCCTGGCACCCTCCTCCGGGGTCCCCGCGGCAGCGGGCTGAGCCCCGAGCCTTCAAGCCCCGCCGGCGATTGAGGCGCGGGGGCCGGGGCGGGGCCCCGGGGCGTAGGGGCGGGCGGCCGTCAGTCGGCGACGGCCGAGCGGTACGTCGGGGCCAAGTCCCGCACCTCGGCGGAGAGATGCACACCGGACGGCTCCTTGATGTGCGCAGGAAGCGCCGCCAGAACCGCCTCCGCGAGCGCCGTCTTCGCCTCCTCCGTACGCCCCGCCAGCAACCCGATCTCCACATGCACGAGCGACGCCGCCCCGTCCCCGACCACCGTCACCCCGGCATCGCGGAACCGCGTCTTGCACGCCGGAATGCGCGCGGCCACGATGTCGACGGCCGCCTGATGCACGGCCGCGGCGAGCCCGACCCGGTCGAGGCGCTCGTCGAGGTCCGCGGAGTGGTCGACGGTGATCTGCGGCATAGGGGCCCTCCGAGGTGTCGTGGTGCGTGCGTATGTAGGTACGTGCGTACGTGCATGCATAACGTACGCACACGTATGTAGGCGCCAACCTTCACCCGCAACCGCCCACCCGCACAATCACGTCCCGCCCAGCGGACGCCCGGTCACCGGGGAGCGCGCCGCACGGCCAGAAGCGCGATGTCGTCCGCACGGTCGCGGCCGAAGCGGGCGAGAAGCGTGTCGCACAGCTCGCCGGGCTCCTCGGGCGCGGCCGCGGCGGCGTGCCGCAGCTCCTCCAGGGAGAGCGACAGATCGACGCCGCGGGTCTCCACGAGCCCGTCGGTGACCATGAGGAGCCGGGCGCTCGGGCCGAGGTCGAGCACGGTGGGTTCGGGGTGCGCCAGACCGAGCCCGAGCAGCGGCCCCGCGGCCCGCGCGTAGTGAGCCACGCCGCCGACGGGCACGACCAGCGGCGGGATGTGCCCCGCGTTGGCCACCCGGGTCCGGCCGGTCGCCGGGTCGACGAGGGCCAGGCACAGCGTGGCGGTGAGCTGCGGGTGATAGTGCTGGAGCAGCCGGTCGAGACGCGTCACCAGGTGCGCGGGGCGCGGGTCCTCCAGGCAGTAGGCACGCAGCGCGTGCCGAAGCTCGACCATCACCGTGGCCGCGTCGAGCGAGTGCCCCACCACGTCACCGACGCCGACGAGCACGCCCTCGGGGGTGGGCAGCGCCGCGTAGAAGTCGCCGCCCATCTCGGCCTCCTGGGAGGCGGGCTCGTAGCGGAAGTCGACGTCGAGCCCCGCGAAGGCGGGCAACTGGGAGGGCAGGAAGCTGTGTTGCAGCGTGTGGGCCACATGCCGTTCCTGCTCGTACAGGACGAGGGGCTCCGCGGCGAGCGCGATGGCGCGGGCGAGCTGGGCGACGAGCGGCCCGGTCCTGCCGTCCGGGTCCTCGAAGTCGGGCGTGGCGAGGCACACGGGGAACCGGCCGTCGCGGGTGCGGGAGAGGGTGAGCCGGGCGCCGCCGGCCCCGAAGTACGCCCGCGGCCACGCGGTCCCGGCCCGCAGTGCGGTGCGCACGCCCCCGGGCACGCACCTGATCTGCCGCACCAGCCCGACGGCCCGCTCGCGCGCCGCGGCGTCCGGCCCCGCGGCCGCCGGGGACCCACGGGACAGGCCCGTGTGCACCGCGCCGTGGTCGCCGAGGACGAAGACGGCGGCGTCTCCCCCGGTGAGCCGGGCCGTCGCGGCGGCCGCCGTCCGGGCGAGCTCCGCGAGGTCGCGGGCGCCCTGTACGTCGACGACGGCCCGGGACAGCAGGGTGAGATGGTCGAACTGGGCCTGGGTGTCGGTGAGTTCGCGGGATCCGCGGAGCGCGGCACGCACCACGGCCCGGATCTCCTCCGGTTCGGCGGGCACCGTCAGATAGGCCTCGCCGCCCGCGTCGAGCGCACGGCAGCGGTCCGCCGGCACCGAGGGGCGGGCGGAGAAGTGCACGACGGGGATCCCGGCGAGCGAGGGCAGCGCCTTCACCCTGCGGCACAGCTCGAACCCGCTGAGGTCGGGGAGGCCCACGTCCACGAGCGCGACATCGGGCAGCGCCCCCGCGCGCAGCCGCACATCGAGTTCGACGAGGGCCTCGCCCGCGGAGCCGACGGGGATGACGACGTGGCCCGCCCGGCTCAGGACGGCGCCCAGGGCGTACCGGTTGGCGGCGCTGTCGTCGACCACCAGGACGGTGCATCCGACGTCTGTCCCGGGTCGCTGAACCATGACGTTCACGAGAAGGCCCCTCAGGAGCGGAGCGGTGCGGGCCCCCTCGGCCCGCGCCGCACCAAACTACCGCCGGACAGCCGTGCGGCGGCCTGCCCTTCGTCCGGTTCACCGTTCCGGGTGGCGGCGACCCAACCCGGCTTACCCGCCCGGCACTTCCCGTTCGGTGGGCAATGCGGCGAGTGACGGGTAAGGTCGCGTCCCGTGACCGCACGCCTTGCCGACATCGCAGCACAAGCGGGGGTCAGCGAAGCGACCGTCAGCCGTGTACTCAACGGGAAGGCGGGGGTCGCCGCGGCCACCCGCCAGTCCGTCCTCGCCGCCCTCGACGTGCTCGGCTACGAGCGCCCCGTGCGCCTGAAGCAGCGCAGCGCGGGCCTGGTCGGCCTGATCACCCCGGAGCTCGAGAACCCGATCTTCCCGGCGCTCGCGCAGGTCGTGGTGCAGGCCCTGACCAGGCAGGGTTACACCCCGGTCCTGGCCACCCAGACGCCCGGCGGCTCCACCGAGGACGAGCTCACGGAGATGCTCGTCGACCGCGACGTCAGCGGGATCATCTACGTCTCCGGGCTGCACGCCGACACCACCGCAGACACGCAGCGCTACGAGCGCCTGCGGGGCCAGGGCGTCCCCTTCGTGCTCGTCGACGGGTACGCGCCCGGGGTCGCCGCGCCCTTCATCTCGCCGGACGACCGGGCGGCGGCCCGGCTCGCGGTGACCCATCTGCTCTCGCTCGGCCACACCCGGATCGGCCTGGCCGTGGGGCCGCGCCGCTTCGTCCCCGTACAGCGGAAGATCGAGGGCTTCGTACGCACGATGGCGGAGGGGCTCGACCTGCCGGAGGACGAGATCGAGCACGATCTGGTCCAGCACTCCCTCTACACGCTGGAGGGCGGGCAGGCCGCGACGTCGGCGCTGCTCGACCGGGGCTGCACGGCGGTGGTCTGCGCGAGCGACATGATGGCGCTCGGTGCCGTCCGGGCGGTGCGCGAGCGCGGCATGGACGTGCCGAAGGACGTCTCCGTGGTCGGATTCGACGACTCCCCGCTGATCGCCTTCACCGATCCGCCGCTGACCACGATCCGCAAGCCGGTGCACGCGATGGGTCAGGCGGCGGTGCACACGCTCCTGGAGGAGGTCGGCGGCACGCCCGCGCCCCCGAGCGAATTCGTGTTCATGCCGGAACTGGTGGTGCGGGGGTCCACGGCCGCTTCAGCAGCGGTGTCCGTAGGGGTTCGGCCTCGTCCGTAGGGCGTAGCGGGTGCGCCCATGACCCGCCCAAGGGATGATCGGTCGTGGGGCCGTGATCTGGCAGACTCTGTGCCTATGGGTGAAATGACCGTGACGACACGTGAAGGCCGAAAAGGGGCCACACCCTCACCCATCGCGGAAGACCGCGCCGGGCGTCGCCTTCGGGTGCCGCGGCGTCCGCGGCTCTGGTTCGAGATCCTGCTGATCGCGGTGAGTTACTACACTTACTCGCTGATCCGCAACGCGGTCCCGGAGCAGAAGGCGCAGGCGCTGCGCAATGCCGACTGGATCTGGCGGGCCGAGCACAGCCTCGGCATCGCCGTCGAGCAGGCAGTCAACCATGCCGCGAATTCGGTGAGTTGGCTCATCGTCGGCATGAACTACTACTACGCGACACTGCACTTCGTCATCACGTTGGGTGTCCTGGTGTGGCTGTTCCGCTGCCATCCCGGCCGCTACGCGGCGACCCGTCTCGCGCTGTTCGCGACGACGGCGGTCGCCCTCGTCGGTTACTACTTCTATCCGCTGGCGCCACCGCGCCTGATGAGCGGCGGCGGTTTCGTCGACACGGTCGCGGTGCACCAGACCTGGGGCTCGATGGCCTCGGGCAACCTGAAGAACATGTCGAACCAGTACGCGGCGATGCCGTCGATGCACATCGGCTGGTCGCTGTGGTGCGGCATGACGATCTTCGCGCTGGCCTCGGTGCCGTGGGTGCGGGTCCTCGGGCTCCTGTACCCGGCGCTGACCCTGCTGGTCATCGTGTCGACCGCGAACCACTTCTGGCTGGACGCGGTGGGCGGCGTGCTGTGCCTGGCGTTCGGTTTCGCGGTGGCTCGGGCCTGGTACGGGGCGCTGCCGTACGCGCTGCCGCGCCTGGTGCCACCACCGCTGATGCCGGTCAAGGCGTGAGAGGGCGGCACCTTCGGTGCCGCCCTTTCCGTCTCAGGCGCCCCGGTGCGTGATCCGGCCGTCCGTCACGGTGAGGGCGACGGGCGCCTCGGCGACCTCGTCCGCGGGGGCCGTGACCGGGTCGAGGCCGAGAACGGTGAGGTCCGCGCGCAGACCGACCGCGATTCGGCCGCCTTCCGCCGCCCGACCCGCGGCGACCGCCGCGTGCGAGGTCATGCCCTCCAGCGCCTCCAGGCCGGTGAGCCCCTGCGCGGGGCCGGCCGCGCCCTGCGGCACCCGCGCCGTGGCGAGCACCTGCCGGGCGTCGTAATGGGCGATCGGCCAGTCCGAGCCGAGCGCGAGGGTGGCGCCGGCGTCCCGCAGGTCACGGGTGCGCCAGGCGCGGGCGGCGCGGGCGTCACCGAGCCGCTTGGACCACTCGTCGCTGTGGTCGCCCTTCGTGTACGCGGTGTGCGGCGGCTGCATCGACGCGGCGACGCCGAGCGCGGCGAACCGTGGGATCGTGTCGTCGGGCACGGACTCGATGTGCTCGATCCGGTGCGCGTTCCGGCCGCTCGCCCCGAGCGCCTCGATGGTGTCGAGGGCGTGCCGGACGGCGGCGTCGCCGATGGCGTGCGTCGCGGTGCGCACCCCGGCGGCGTGCAGGTGCCGTACGGCCGCGGTGTACGCCGCCGGGTCCGGCCAGAACGCGTCGGTGCCCTGGCCGTGGCAGTCGGCGTGCTCCAGCCAGGCGGTGCCGCCCTCGACGGTGCCGTCCATGAAGAACTTCACGCCGCCGACCCGCCAGCGCCGCCCGCCCTGCTTCTGCAGCGCGACCAGCTCGTCGAGCCCTGCCCGGTCCACGCCCGGCATGCACCAGGGCGAGACCGTGAGCCGCAGCGGCAGATCGGCGCCCTCCTCCACGGCGGCGAGCAGGTCGAGGCCCGAGCCGTCCATGACGTGGGCTCCGGTGAGGCCGGTGGCGGCCATGGTGCTCAGCAGCTCGACGAGTCCGGTGCGGCGGTCCTGGTCGGAGGCCCGGGGCGCGACCTCGTAGGCCAGGTCCATGGCGGCGTGCTCGACGAGGTGACCGGTGGGCCGCCCCTCGCCGTCGCAGACGATCTCGGCCCGCTGGGCGAACTCCCGCGGCCCCGTGATCCCCGCGGTGTCCAGGGCGGCGCCGCTGACCAGCGCGGAGTGGCCGTCGTACAGGCGCAGGAAGGCGGGGGCGCCGCCGAGCACGTCCTCGATGAGCTCGCGGTGGATGGTCCGCCCGCCGAAGGCGTTGTGGTCGAGTCCCCATCCGACGACCCACCCGTCCAGCCTCGCTGCTGTGCGCAGGGCGCCCCGGAGTCCGTCCAGGTCCTCCACGCCGCTGAGGTCGACGCCGGTCGCCATCTCCAGGCCCCAGACGGGGTGGCTGTGGGAGTCGACGAGGCCGGGGACGACGTGTGCGCCGGCGAGGTTCAGCCGTTCGGTGCGGGGGCCTTGCCAGTCCCGTACGAGGTCGCCGGTGTCGCCGACCGCGACGATGCGACCTCCGGCCACGGCAACGGCCGTCGCCTCCGGCTGGTCGGGGTCGAGCGTACGTACGTGCGTGTCGGTGAGGAGGAGGTCGGCGGATGCCATGGGGCGGTTCGCTCCGTTTCTGTTCGGCTCGCTCGCGTCGGCGTGTGCGGGCTTGCTGTGGTCCGGTTCGCGCAGTTCCCCGCGCCCCTAATCGCCGAACCGTGCATAGGTCTCCGGGCGGGTGCGCTTGAGGCGCCACGCCAGGCCGAGCCCCAGCACGAACACCGCCGGCGCCACCGCCAGGAGGATCCAGTTGACCAGCGGGGACGCCCCCGTGAAGAGGTCGATGTGCGTGGCCACCAACCCGATCGCGACGGCCAGGAGAAGCGTCGCCACGACGGGCGCGACGACCGTCCGCAGCACACCCTCCTGGTGCGTGATCCGCCGGAAGAAGAACGGGACGGCGAGCGCCGCGAGCAGCTGGAGGGCCATCAGGCCCAGCATTCCCGGGGTGTTGACCCACAGCAGCAGCTGGTCGTACGGGTCCGCGCCCGCCGCCCAGAAACCGAGCACGACGACCGCGCCGAGCACCGTCTGCGCCAGCCCGGCGACGTACGGGGACCGGTGCTTGGGGTGGATGCGGGCGAGCGAGCGCGGCAGCACACCCTCGTCGGCGAGCGCGAGGGCGTACCGGTTGATGGCGTTGTGGAAGGCGAGGAGCGAGGCGATGACGCTGGTGACGATGAAGACGTGCATCAGGTCCGCCGCCCAGCCGCCGACGAAGGTGGTGATGGCGGTGAAGAAGAGGTTCGCCGGGTCGTCGCCCGCGGCCTTCACCACGTGCGCGTCGCCGAAGGACTGGATGGCGATCCAGACGGTGAAGGCGTAGAAGAGGCCGAGGAAGGCGACGGCGATGTACGTGGCGCGGGGCACGGTGCGGTCCGGGTCGCGGGCCTCGCGGCGGTAGATGACGGTCGACTCGAAGCCGGTGAACGCGGCGAACGCGAAGGCGAGGACGGCGGCCGTGCCGGGCACGAGGACGTTGCCGGGCGCGAACGAGGCCAGGGACAGGCCGTGCGCGCCGCCCTTGAGGAGCACCCCGCCCGCGAGCAGAACGAGGATGCCGGTCTCCGCGACCAGCAGGACGCCGAGCAGCTTGGCGCCGAAGTCGATCGAGCGGAAGCCGCCGTACCAGATCAGGGCCAGGCCCACGAGGGAGACCGGCAGCCAGGGCACGTCCGCGCCGAACAGCGAGTGCACGGTGTCCTGCGTGGCCGAGCCGAGCAGTCCGTAGACGCCGATCTCCATGCCGTTGTAGCCGACCATCGCGAGCAGCGCCGCCCCGATCCCGGCCGGTTTGCCGAGGCCCTGCGCGATGTACGAGTAGAAGGCGCCGCCGCCGGTGACATGGCGGCTCATCGTGGTGAAGCCGATGGCGAAGACGGCGAGCGTGATGCCGGCGAGCAGATATCCGGCGGGCGCTCCGACCCCGCCGAGGGAGATGGCGATGGGCGCGACGCCCGCCATGACGGTGAGCGGTGCGGCGGCGGAGACGACGAAGAACGCGATGTCGGACGTGCCGAGGCTCCCGGTACGGAGGCTGGGCGACGTGCTCGGCGGTGCGGTGTCGGTCTTCGGGGAAGTCACGGACATGCGGCAGGAAGCCCCTCTGGCGGACGGCCCGGACTGCGGACGGGCATAAATCTAAAGGCTTTTGATTTTCGCAATGTAACCTCCCGTTGGGCCTACGGGAAGACCCGATTTCGTGAAGCCACTGAGGAGGGACCTGGATGGGGCGGCCGCGCACACCCCTCCTCGACCGGGAGCGGATCACCACGGCGGCGCTCGCCATCGTCGACGAGAAGGGCGAGTTCAGCGTCCCGCAGGTGGCGCGCAGGCTCGGCGTGCAGGCGGGCTCGCTCTACCACCACGTGGACGGCCGCGACGGCATCGTGGAGCTGCTGCGCGAGCGGATCTGCTCCGCGATCGACGAGACGCCGCTGACCTCGGGCCTGCCGTGGGACGAGGCGATCGCCGCATGGGCCCGCTCCTACCGCGCCGCGTTCGCCGCGCACCCCAAGGCCATCCCGCTCCTCACGACGCATCCGGTGCGGGCGCCGCGCGTCCTCGCGCAGTACGAGCTGGGGGTGGCGCTGCTGCTGGACGCGGGGTTCGCGCCGCCGGACGTGATGCCGGTGATCATCGCGCTCGACAACATGGTGCTCGGCTCGGCGCTCGACATGGCGGCGCCCGACACCATGTGGGAGCCCTCGGAGGAGGGCCTGACCCCGCTGCTCGAACGGGCCCTCGCCGCCGGGCCCGAAGGCCGCACGGACGCGGCGTTCGAGCTGGCGCTCGCCGGGTTCGTCGCGCACTGCCGGGCGCTCCTCGACGCGTAGCCGTCGGCGCCGCGCCGGGACTTTCGTCCCCCGTGTTCATGACCGATGACATCTGCCACCGGGGCCCTCGTACGGGGATCGTCGTAAGCCAGGGCACCGACAACGGCGCCGACGGAACGGACGGAGGGCCGGCTGATGACGACGGTGAGCAGGACCACGGCGGGTGTACTGGCGACGGCTGCGGCGCTGCTTGCCGTGACTCTGGCGCTGCCCGCGTCGGCCGTGGCCGCTCCGGGCGACGAGGAGCACCCCTTCTCCGCGCTGGAGCGCACGCACCTCTCCGACGACGAGCCGACGGCCGCGGCGACGGCCCTCGACAACCGCGACCCGGCGGGCCTTCCGTGGCTGTCGGGCACGATGTCGGTGAAGGTGGCTTAACGGCGCGACGACCTGACGGCCCAACGGCACAGCGGCGGTCGCCGGTGTGCCGTCACCCGTCGTAGAAGCGCTCCTCCATCACGGCCCGCGCGCGCCGCGTCGTGCGCCGGTAGTCGTCCAGCATGTCCCCCACATGCCCGGGGTCGTACCCCAAGTACCGTCCGACGGCGCCGAGTTCACGCCCGTCCGACGGGAACGTGTCGCCCGGCCTGCCGCGCACCAGCATCACCGCGTTGCGCACGCGGGTGGCCAGGACCCACGCCTCGTCGAGGATCGCCGCCTCCTCGGCCGGGATCAGTTCGGCGGCGCACGCCGCGGCGAGGGCCTCGCGGGTGCGAGTGGTGCGCAGGCCCGGTTCCGCCCAGCCGTGCCGCAGCTGGAGCAGCTGCACCGTCCACTCGACGTCGGAGAGGCCGCCGCGGCCCAGCTTCGTGTGCAGTGTGGGGTCGGCGCCGCGCGGCAGTCGCTCCGATTCCATGCGGGCCTTGAGGCGGCGGATCTCCAGGACGGCGTCGTCGCCGAGACCCTCGGCGGGGTAGCGCAGCGGGTCGATCAGATCGATGAAGGCGCTGCTCAACTCCACGTCACCGGCGACCGGTTGGGCCCGCAGCAGCGCCTGCGACTCCCAGACCAGGGACCAGCGGCGGTAGTACGCCTCGTAGGACTTGAGGGTGCGCACCAGCGGGCCCGACTTGCCCTCGGGGCGCAGGTCCGCGTCGATGAGCAGCGGTGGGTCGGCGCTCGGCAGGGCGAGCAGCCGGCGCATCTCGGAGACGACCTTGTTGGCGGCCTGCGCGGCCTCGTGGTCGTCGACGCCCTCGCGCGGCTGGTGCACGAAGAGGACGTCGGCGTCGGAGCCGTAGCCCAGCTCGTGCCCGCCGAAGCGGCCCATGGCGATGACGGCGAACCGGGTGGGCAGGGTGTCGCCCCAGCCGTCGCGGACCACGGCGCGCAGCGTCCCGCCGAGGGTGGCGGCGGTCAAGTCCGATACGGCGGCGCCCACTTGGTCCACCAGGGCGCCCTGGTCGGCGACGGCGGGCGTGTCCTCGGTGCCGTACGAGGCGGTGATGTCGGCGGCGGCGGTGCGCAGCAGTTCGCGGCGGCGCACCGCACGCGCCGAGGTGACGGCCTGCTCGCCGCCGTCGGCGCGCCGTACCGCCGCGAGTACCTCCTGCTCCAACTGGGCGTGCCCGCGCGGCTCGAAGCCCCGCTCGTCGCCGAGCAGCGCCACCGCTTCGGGGGCGCGCATCAGGAGGTCGGGGGCGAGGCGCCCCGCGGACAGGACCCGCGCCAGGTTCTCGGCGGCGGCGCCCTCGTCGCGCAGCAGCCGCAGGTACCAGGGCGTCTTGCCCAGCGCGTCCGACACCTTGCGGAAGTTGAGGAGCCCCGCGTCCGGGTCGGCGGAGTCCGCGAACCAGCCGAGCAGCACCGGGAGCAGCGTCCGCTGGATGGCGGCCTTGCGGCTGACGCCGGAGGCCAGCGCCTCCAGGTGGCGCATGGCGGCGCTCGGGTCGGCGTAGCCGAGCGCGACGAGCCGCTCGCGGGCGGCGTCGGCGCGCAACCTGGTCTCGCCGGGGGCGAGTTGGGCGACGGCGTCGAGCAACGGCCGGTAGAACAGCTTCTCGTGCAGACGGCGGACGACGGACGTGTGCCGCTTCCAGGCCCGCTTGAGGTCCGTGATGGGTTCCGTGCGCATGCCCATCGAGCGGCCGATGCGGCGCAGGTCGGCATCGTCCTCGGGGACGAGGTGGGTGCGGCGCAACTTGTAGAGCTGGATGCGGTGTTCGAGCGTACGCAGGAACCGGTAGGCGTCGTCGAGCTGCACGGCGTCGACCCGGCCCACGTATCCGCCGTCGGCGAGCGCCGCGAGCGCGTCCAGGGTCGTACCGCTGCGCAGTGCGGAGTCCGAACGCCCGTGCACCAACTGCAGCAACTGCACGGCGAATTCGACGTCGCGCAGCCCGCCGGGGCCGAGCTTCAGCTCGCGGTCCTTCTCCCCCGCCGGGATGTTCGCCACGACCCGCTTGCGCATCTTCTGCACGTCGGGCACGAAGTTCTCCCGCTCGGACACCTGCCACACCATCGGCGACACGGCCGCGACGTACTCCTCGCCGAGCTCCGGGTCGCCCGCGACCGGGCGGGCCTTGAGCAGCGCCTGGAACTCCCAGGTCTTGGCCCAGCGCTGGTAGTAGGCGAGGTGCGAGGAGAGAGTGCGCACGAGCGGGCCGTTGCGCCCCTCGGGCCGCAGGTTGGCGTCGACGGGCCAGATGGTGCCCTCGACCGTCGTGTCGGAGCAGATCCGCATCATGTGTGAGGCGAGCCGGGTGGCGGCCTGGATCGCCTTGCCCTCGTCGGCGGACCCGTCGGCGGGCTCGCCCACGAAGATGACATCGACGTCGGACACGTAATTCAGCTCGTGTCCGCCGCACTTGCCCATCGCGATCACGGAGAGCCGGCACAGCGCGGCGTCGGCCGGGGACGCCGTGCGGGCGATGGCGAGGGCCGCGCGCAGGGTGGCCGTCGCCAGATCGGCGAGTTCGGCGGCGGTCTCGGTGATGTCGGTCGTGCCGCACACGTCGCGGGCCGCGATGGACAGCAGACAGCGCCGGTACGCGACGCGCAGCGACACCTCGTCGGTGGCCTCGGCGAGCCCCTGCTCGAACTCCTCCACGCCCGGGTGCAGATCGTTCGCCTCGTACGTGACCAGGGCCCGCCAGTCCTTCGAGTGCCGGGCGAGGTGGTCGGCGAGCGCCTCGGAGGAACCGAGCACGCCGAGCAGCCGGTCGCGCAGCGGCTTCGCGGCAACGAGCGTGTCGAGCAGTTCGCGCCGCGCCGTCTCGTCCTCCTGCGCCTCCACCAGCCGCACCAGGCCGAGCAGCGCGCCGTCCGGGTCGGCGGCGGCGCCCAGCGCGTCCAGGAGCAGCGGGTCGGCACGCACGGCGGACAGGGCCGGGGCGTCGAGCAGCCGCTCGGCGGTGGACGGATCGGTGAAGCCGAGGCGCAGCAGCCGGGTGAAGGTGCTGCTCCTGCGGCCGCCCGTCCACCGGCCCCCTTCGTGCGGCACCGACATCATCGCCCGGCCTCCTGTTCGATCAACGGTGGCCTTGAGCCTACTGCGCTCCGGGCCGCACCGATGAGTTGTGGCGGCGTGCGGGGTCCTTACTCATGGACGAGAGGGTCCGCCCCCCGGGATTCATGCACGAGAAGGTCTGTCCCTGGCCTCGTTGCGGAAAGGAAGCCCGCGATGCCGCACGACACCGACACGCCGCGCACGTCGATCGATCCGCGCTACAGCTCCCCCGGCGCCGAACCCACCGCATGGGCGGCGGCCGAACGGCTGCTGACCGGCGCCGAACTGTTCTGGATCTCCACGGTGCGCCCTGACGGCCGCCCTCACGTCACGCCGCTCATCGCCGTCTGGCAGGACGGCGCCCTGCACTTCACGTCCGGCGAGCGCGAGCGCAAGTCGCTCAACGTCGCCCGGAACCCCGAGGTCGTCCTCACCACCGGCACGAACGCCTGGGCCGCGGGCTTCGACGTGGCGGTCGAGGGGCGGGCGATGCGGATCACCGAAACGGAACGGCTGCGTTCCCTCGCCAAGGCGTGGGAGGCGAAGTACGGTCCGGCTTGGCACTTCGAGGTCCGTGCCGACGGCGCGTTCCAGGGCCGGGAGGGCCCGTCCCTGGTCTACTCGGTCGCGCCGCGCACGGTCTTTGGCTTCGGCAAGGGCGAACAGTTCACGCAGACCCGCTGGCGGTTCGAGTGACCGCCGGACGCCGCGCCCGGCATCCGTGACCCGATGAGAGGACAGACCATGGAATGGACCCTCGAAGTGATCGTCGTTCCCGTCTCCGACGTGGACCGCGCCAAGGACTTCTACGCGAACAAGGTGGGCTTCAAGGTCGACCTGGACAGCCAGGTGGCCCCGGGTATCCGCATCGTGCAGCTGACGCCGCCCGGCTCCCGCTGTTCGATCTCCCTGGCGGACGGCCTGCCGGGAGCGCCGGGCCAGCCGGCCATGGCCCCCGGCTCGCTCACCGGGCTCCAGGTGTGCGTCACCGACATCGCGGCGGCGCGCGAGGAGCTGGTGACGCGCGGCGTCGACGTCAGCACGGTGCAGCACGCGGGGCCGCAGGGCTGGCAGGAGGGCCCCGGCGAGGAGTGGAACTCGTTCATGTTCTTCACGGACCCGGACGGCAACGGCTGGACGGTCCAGGAGGCACCGGCGCCCCTGTCGGAACGCTGAGGCACCTGCGTTCGCGCCGGTCCGGAACCGGGGATTCGCCCCTACCTTTTCCCCATGGAGATGACCCTGGAAGTGATCGGCCTGCCGGTGTCCGACATCGACCGGTCCAAGGCCTTCTACGTCGACAAGGTGGGCTTCCGCTGCGACGTCGACCGCGAGGTGATGCCGGGCGCCCGCATCGTCCAGCTCACGCCGCCCGGCTCCGGCTGCTCGGTCACCCTCGCCGCCGGCGTCCCGACTCCGACGGGCACCGCGACCCCGGGCACGTACCACGGCCTGCAACTGTGCGTCACCGACATCAAGGCCACGTACGAGGAGCTGCGGGCCCGCGGCCTGGACGTCTCGGAGCCGGTCCAGTACGCGCCCGACGACGGCGGCACGTTCATGCACTTCACGGACCCGGACGGCAACGGCTGGGCCATCCAGGAGTACCGCAAGCGCTCCACCGTGCCGCTGCGCGACGCGTTGTAGCCGTCCGCCCCCGCTACTTGGCGTGGGTGATCAGACTGCCGTCGGAACAGTGGTGGGTGTGCTCGCCCACGTAGCCGCCGAGCACGGGGGCGACGGCGACCTCCTGAAGACAGGTGGCCGCGGACCCGAAGTCCCAGTTGTCCGAGAGTCCGATGCCGGACCCCAGATTGCTGTCGGCGTGGGCGGGGGCGGCGAGCCCGGCCGCGGCGAGGGCGAGACCGGCAACAGTGATCATCTTCTTCATACCCGGCGAACGATGCGGCCCGCCGGATGGGTGCGGGGAGGCGCGCGGGATCACCTACCCGGATGGAACGCGGCCCCGTCGTCCACCGCACGCGACGGGGCCACCGGTCCGTGACCGGCGGCCCCGAAAGCCTGACGCGGCGCGAAACCGCGCTGA
Organism: Streptomyces sp. NPDC051684; assembly: GCF_044453445.1. NCBI lineage: Bacteria > Bacillati > Actinomycetota > Actinomycetes > Kitasatosporales > Streptomycetaceae > Streptomyces > Streptomyces sp. NPDC051684. Next base: position 27,546 of record NZ_JBITCS010000019.1, read on the forward strand.
CCTGCACCTACAACACGGGAAGGTTCTTCCTCAGCTCGAACGCCGTGACCTCGCTGCGGTACTCCTCCCACTCCTGCTTCTTGTTGCGCAGGAATTGATGATCCGCTGGGGTGGCCTGCCGCGATCCGGCCCGACCCTCATCTGACCTGCGATGCGGGGGCCGTTGGTGGTCGTTCTTGGTCACTGCGGGCCGCCCTCTGACGGCCCAGCGACGGCCCGGTGACTGGCTCACCCGCTACAGGCCGGCACTTCTACAGCAGACCGATGCTGCTTCGTCTGACCTGGGGTTACCCCGACCTCTGCCTGTCCACCTGGTGTGCGCGGCCCGCAATCGCTCCCGCCGGCCTCACTCATTCCACCGCCCCTGCGCGAACTTCGTCCTACGCGTAGAGCCCACGGGACGAGGCACGTCACCGATCGGCGAAACAACGCGACTTGATGACCACAAGCTGCATGCGCAACCCCCTAGGCTTGCGCTACTGTTAATTCGGTTTAATTCGTGATCGACTGGAGGTCGAGGATGGCCGAGGGAATTTCGAGCAACGAACTGATTCCGATTGAAAGTCAAACAAAGACCATACAGACCTGTTTCCAACAGTGCTTGTATGAGGTTCCCAACTTTCAGCGGCCTTACAGTTGGTCACAGGAACAGCTTACCGATTTTTGGGACGATGTCATTTTGGCGAAAGGTGATTTCTTCTTTGGATCCACAGTGACGTGGGTTAGCGAGAAGAGAGATCTCTTTAATGATACGTACTCGATCATTGATGGCCAACAGAGGCTGACTACGAGCGCAATCCTCCTATCTGTCGTTCGTGACGCTTTTAGAGAAGTAGCTACTAAGCATGCAGACGATGAGAAGTTCGACGCACATGCAGCTAACAGCCAGGCCGATACTACCCAAAAATACCTGATGGCCAAAGATGACGACGGCAAGAATCATCCGGTTTTGCATCGCCCCGAGAAAATGTTCTACGAGGTGATTCAGAATCCGAACGCCATTCCATCCGGTGCAAAGTGGAATGGGAGCGCCGTGCGGATCGGAGAGGCGCGATCCTTTTTCGAAGGAAAGATTCTAGGCGCCATCAAGGAATTGGCGCCAGGCCAGCAGGTTGAGCGCCTAAAATCTATCAGGTCGAACGCCTTGAAAGCGCGGGTAATCCAGGTTGAGCTGGCATCCGAGGAAGACGGATTTCTAGTTTTCGAAACGTTGAATACGCGTGGGGCAGACTTGCGCTTGTCGGATCTCGTTAAGAACCTGCTGATTCGTGGCGGCTCCAACGACACCGAAGATCGAAAGGCTATCGCGGCGCGGTGGGAACGACTCGTCGATAGTGTTCAGGAAGGCCGGGTGGCCGCGGACGTTGTCGACAGGTTCATTTGGCAGTCCTGGAACTCGCGGCGAGAGGCGGTGAAGGAGCCCGAGCTATTCAAGGGGATTATCCGCCTCGTGGGCTCCAGCCCAGCCGCACATCTCTCCTACCTGGAAGAGCTTGAAGCGGACGCAGAAACGTATACATGGCTAGATTATGAGGATGTGCAAGTCCAACCGAAAACCTCTGGCGTACGCAATGCCTTCACGGTCCCAGAATTCGTTGACAGTGTTCGCGCACTTGCTATATTCAACGTCTCCGTGGCCAACTCGACCATCTTCGCCGTAGCTCGCAAGTTCCGGGAAACAAGATTGATCAAGCAGCATCAAATCGTTGAAGTTTTGAGGCTTGTTGAATCTTTCCATTTCCAGAACACCGCGCTAACGAATAGTAGTTCGACCGGTGGTACGCGAGCTAGATACAATCGCTTCGCTGTCCGCCTGGAAGGCGCCACCTCCCTCCGTGACGTCGCGGAAGCTATTGTGGACTTGAAGGAAAAACTTCGAGCAAGTCTGCCAGATCGCACGAGGGCACACCAAGCGTTTTGCAATTTGTTCTACGCACCCTCGCTTCAGCTGACTCAGGCACAGAAAATCCGGTCCCGCAAGATCTTTATCGCCTACGTATTGATGTCGTTCGCGAAATTGGAACATTTGCTGCCGGCGGGACAGAACCTCACAACGTGGTCGATTGAGCACATCAAGCCGCAATCAACTGCTGTGGATGGGTATCGCGACCCGGTCTACTCGATTGGCAATCTGACGCTACTTACCGCTCGCCTTAACAGCTCCCTGGGGGACGCATCTCTACCTTCCAAGGCGGCTGCGCTTAAGAAGGGGAGAGCATACTTCGATTCGGAACTCGAATCATGGAAGGAGAGCGGCACAGATTCTCCGTCTGATTCTCAGATTGAGGAGAGGGCGCGCCTCTTGGCGGACGACGCGTTGGACCGGGTTTGGAGCCTATAAGCACTGGAGGCCCTCCAGGTCGGATCGCACCGCCCTTGGCGTTGCCTGAGGAAATACTTACCCCTGCACACCCGTGATCGCCTTTCGACCAGTAAGCGACCGATACGAAAGGGTGAAATCCCTCTCACCCGTAGTCGACCAATGAAGAGAATGGGTCCCACCTGCCGGTGGTGCAACTCCGGGGTACGTACGCCAAGCTTCTTGAAGGCACCAGGTGCGTCCCTGATGGCAACGAGCCCATCGCCTCGGAACTAGCCCCGCTGCGCGCGCTGGCGGCGACACACTGGCGAGATTAGAGACCCGGACAGAGTGTCCGGGTCTCTTCTTTGTGGGCCCCTCATCCTGGTATCGCGGCGGGAGGTCAATGCCCGCTACCAGCCCCATCACCGGCTCTGTACGGTGAAACTGGCCCCTCACCACCAGTAGGAGGCAAGACGCAATGCGTGGTCTTGGAGATCACCTCAGCATCGGCGAGCGGATCGCGTTCTACCGCAGGCGTCGCGGCCACACACAGGAGGTCTTGGCCGGGCTTGTCGGCCGGAGCACCGACTGGTTGGCGAAGATTGAACGAGGGGGACGGAAGCCGCCCCGTGTCGACATGCTCGCCGAGCTGGCGCGCATCCTGCGCGTTCCCCTCGGGGACCTGCTCGGACAGACCGTGCTCATGGAAGACGAGCGGCAACAGGACGACGTACCTGCGGTGCGTGACGCCCTCATGAGCCCGCGCCGGCTGTCCCGCTTGCTCTTCGGTCCCGAGGCCGAGACCCAGCTTCCGACTCCCGCGCCGGTGACTGTGCGCGTGGAGCAGTCGTGGAATGACTACCAGGGCGGGCGGCTCGGCAGCGTCATCGCGGCTCTTCCGGGGCTGCTCCAGACTGCGCAGGAACTGGAGGAACGAGCGACACGTCGCGGTGAGGATCGGGGAGACTGCTGGGCCGTGTCTGCCCGCACTCACCACCTCGCCGCGACGACGCTCGCGAAAATCGGCGAATCCGACATCTCATGGCTGGCTGCTGAGCGCGCGATGCGAGCCGCTGACGAGTCGGATAACCCGCTCGTGCTCGCGTCGGCCGCGCGTTCCGGCACTCACGCCCTGCTCGCCAACGGCCGGTACGACGATGCCCTGGAGCTGGGCAACACTGCCGCTGCCTGGTTGTCGTCGCAGGTCACCCAGCACGATCCGGCAGCGCTGAGCTTGCTGGGCATGATTCACCTGCGTGCGGCCGTAGCGGCTGCTCGGCGTCCGGACCGCTCTACTGCGACGAGCCTGCTGGATCGGGCCGAGGAGCTCGCCGACGACCTCGGATCAGATGAGAACTACTGGCAGACCGGGTTCGGGCCCACGAATGTTGTGCTGCACCGTCTGTCCATCGAACTCGACCTGGACAACATCTCGTACGTCGTCGAGAACGGCGGAATCAACGTCGACCACATGCCGCAAGAGCGCAGTGTTTCGCACCGCATCGATTACGCGCGTGCGCTGTCGCTGGCCGGGCAGGGTGACAAATCCTTCGCTGAGCTGCGGACGGCTGAGCGCACGTCCCCGCAGCTCGTACGCAACAATCCCAGGGTGCGTGAGACGCTGCGGGACCTGATGAAGCAGGCTCCCGTTTCCGGTGGCTCGCGTTCATCCGAAGTGTTCGTCATGGCTCAACGATGCAGGGCGGTGCAGTGAGTTCAAGCAAGCGCGGGGTGCTCGGAGTCGTTGGATCGGCGGCCGGAGGCGTAGAGGTGCTGCGTACCGGCCTCGTAGAGCCTGCGATCGAGCGTGGGTGGCAGGTGGCCGTGACGCTCACGCCGACCGCCGGACAGTGGCTTCGGCTCAATGGTGAGGTGGAGCGCCTGGAAAAGGCCACCGGCTTGCCCGTCCGAGACGAACCGCGGCTCCCTGGCGAGGCCCGGCCACACCCGCAGGTGGACTGCTACGTCGTCGCCCCTGCGTCGGCCAACACGGTGGCCAAGCTCGCCCTGGGATTGATGGATAACCAGGCGCTGACGCAAGTTGGCGAGGCCATCGGCACGCTCTCTCTGCCGGTCGTCGTCTTCCCGCGCGTGAACGCGGCGCACGCTCGCCATCCGGCGTGGAAGCGCCACATCGAGGCCCTTCGGTCCGGTGGCGTGCGCGTCGTCGATGAGCCGGACGTGTGGCCGCTGTATGAGCCGAGGGAAGCGCCGGCGGGGCGGGACCTCCCGTGGGGTGCGGTGTTGGGAGCCGTGGACGCATGCACCAAATGACGGGTCGTCAACCCGCCTGACCTGCAAGGAAAGAGGACCCGGACACACTGTCCGGGTCCTCTTCCGTTCTGGACTACATGCTCATTGGCATGTCAGGCATCAACGAGCAGCGCGGCGAACTGCAAGGCATGTCACCTGCTGAATTCGCTTTGATCGAGGCGAGTTTGAGGGAGGCGCGCGCCACCGTGGAACGACTGGTGGAGCGTGCCGAAAAACTCACGGTGAGGGTGGAGTCTCACTACCGACGATCTGCTCAAGGCGGTCCAGTCGCTCACCGAGTACACGCAGGGCGTCATGGATCGTGCCGAGTTCAGTCGCCAAGGCGGTGAACGCGGGGCTGCTCCCAGGTTCGGTGCCGAGGGGTACAGACGGATCCCGGACGAACGTGCCGCGGCCCTGCTGGGTGAGCACAAGCCCTTCGTCCCGAAGCTGGCTGTACGCGCTCTGCACGGTCATGAGCTGAACGCGCAGGTCCTTGGCAAGCCCGCGGGCGGCCGGGAGCCGGTCACCGGGCTTGTACTCGCTGTCAGGGTCCGTGATCTTCGCGCGGTACTCGGCCGCGATCTCCTTGGCCGTCGGCGACTGCTTGGGCGCTTCGGGGCTCTCATTCATATCCCTGAGCGTAGCTGGACCTAGGTCAATCTCCGATTCCTTCGACGGGATCGCTTGACACTCAGATTGACATGGGTCAATCTGAGATCACGACGGAACGAGAGCTCGGAAACGGGCCCCACGGTCCGCCCGCAATCGCTTGACCTGCAAGAACGGGCGTGGAGTCTTCGGATTCGGCGCCAAGGGGCCCGGGACAGATCGGGCCGAGGTGCACCGGCGCCTTGTCATTCACCGGATGGCTTTAGACCGAAAGGTCACGTCTCCATACGCCTACAACGTGGTCATGCCTCGCTACCTGATACGGGCGCAGCACCCACGAAGGAGACACCGCACCACCTCAGCTTTCGCCGCTTCTCGCGGCGGCCGGCTGCCTCCGCTGCTCGTCTCGCACGAGCAGCGCCGAGGGGAGTCGGAACGCCCCTTCGCCCTCTGGGAGTCCACATGAGCGCTGCTGTTGAGATCGTCTCGTTCGGCTACCTGCACGACGAGCCGCCCGCCGCGCACATGACCATCGACCTGCGTCACCACTTCCGCGACCCGCACGTGTCGCCGGAGCTGCGCTACATGACCGCCGACGACGAGCCGGTACGCGTCGCGGTCCTCAACACCCCCGGCATCACGGACCTGGTGGAGGCCACCGCCTCCGCCGTCGCCGCGTTCGCCTCCGGCCCTAGCGCCGGAGTGGTCACGGTCGCCGACGGCTGCGCCGGAGGGCGCCACCGGGCCCCGACCTTCGCCCGCGCCCTCGCCGACCGCCTCACCGCCGCCGGGCACCAGGTGACGGTGCGCCACCGCGACATGGGCAAGGCCGTCGTCGCGCGATGACCCTGCGCCGTCTCTCGCCCCAACCCTTCACAGACCAGGGAGAAAGCTCCGTGTTCGCATCGCTGTTCGTCCTGCTCTACGTCGCTCACCTGCTGTCGGATTACCCGCTCCAGACGGACCACCAGGCCAAGCACAAGGCCGGGGCGGGCACCTGCGGATGGCGCGCCAACCTCTCCCACGCCCTCACCCACGTCGCTGCCACGGTGGCCGCGCTCGCCATCGGCGCCGCCGTCCTCGGTCTGCACCTGAACCTGATCGCGGTGGCGGCCGGCGTTCTCTGGATCGGCGCCACGCACGCGGTCATCGACCGGCGTTGGCCGGTGGCCCGCTGGATGGCGTTCGCCCGGCAAACCGGGTTCGCCCAGCACGGTGGCGCCGCCCACGTCGACCAGACCGCACACCTGACCGCCCTGGTCATCGCAGCACTGGCCATCACCGGGCTGTCCTGACCTTCGGAGCGGCCGTCGTCTCACCAACGCCTGCGGTCGTTCCGCTCTCTCCAGTCCCTCCGATTCAGGAGCCTTCGTCATGGCAGAGCGCCTCTTCGTCTCCCAGACCTCCGGCCCGATCGTGCTGGGCCTATCCCTGCCCACCGGCTCCGTTCGCGTGCAGGTCGACGACCGGCTGACCACGGCCCGCATCGAGCTGTACACCGACGACACCAGCGGCCCGGCGGCCGACGCGGTCAACCGCGCCGGCTCCGAGCAGAACGGGCAGGCACTCGCCATCGAGGTGCCCAAGCTGCCGGACAACGTGATGACGCAGTCCGTCCGCGGCGGCCGGATCGTGCAGAACATCGGCGTCATGAACTTCGGCACGATGACCGGCGTGACCACGGTCAACGGCCGGGTCGTCTCCGGCGGTTCGAGCGGCATGCAGACCGTGAGCCCGATCGAGGCCCGCGTCCACCTGCCCGCCCGTTCGTCCCTGGCCGTCGTCGGCACCTCCACAGACGCCGAGATCTTCGGCGCCATCGACCAGTTGGAGTTCCGCTCCGTCTCCGGCGACCTGACCGCCGACATCGCTGGGAGCCTGGTCGCCAACACGACCTCGGGTGACATCAGCGTCGGCCGCATCGCCGACCGGATCTCCGCCCGCACGGTCTCCGGTGACCTGAGCGTCGACCTGTACGAGGGACGCGACGCCGACCTGAACTCCACCTCCGGCGACATCGAGGTACAGGCCACCGGGGCGGCGACCGGCACCATCCGCGCCAACGCCACCTCCGGCGATGTCCGGGTCCGTGGTGGCCGTCACCTGCACGTCAGCGCGCACAGCCTCTCCGGCCGCGTCCGCGCCTGACGCCCTCTCGCTTCCGTACCTGCCGGGCGGGGTGCCGTCTCACCAGCGCCTGCCCCCGCTACGGCTTCCTCCAGTCCCTCCCATCAGGAGTTTCGCCATGAAGTCTTTCGTCGGTACCCACCAGGTCGTCTCGGCTGACGACTACATCGAACTCGCCCTCGGCACCCCGGTCGAACTGTGGCTCGGGGTGGAGGGCGAGAGCGCCGAGGAGCGCGCGGCCCGGCAGGATGCGGCGCGCGACATCCTCGCCGACAACCCGCACCTGGTCGACGACGCGACCCGCCTCGCCGCCGAACACATCGACGCGTACGTGCCGGAGCTGGGAAACGTCCTCCCGCTGACCCGGCTCGTCTCCCGCCGGCGCCGCACCGGTAAGGCGGTGGCCGCGTGACGAGCCCGGAGTCCATCGAGCGTCCGGCCGTTCCGCCTTTGACGCGCCCGGAGTTGGGCCTTGCCGGGGTCGGTGCCGTCGCGGCGGCCGGCGTCGGCTCGCTCGGCTTCCTCGCCTCGTTCGACGCCGTGTCGGCCGCCGCCCAAAGCTGGGGGTTCGAACCGTCGTGGATCGTGCCGTTCGGCATCGATCTGGCCATCCCCGTGTTCACCGTCGCCAACCTGCTGCTGATCCGGATGGACATGGCGTTGGCATGGGTGCGGTGCGTGCCCTGGCTGCTCACCCTGGTCACCTGCGGCCTGAACATCGCCGCCGGACACGGCATGTGGGCCAAGCTCGCACACGGCACGATGCCGCTGCTGTGGGTGGTCTTTTCCGAGATCGGCGCCCACATCTACGCCGTCCGCATCGGCGCCGTGACCGGCCGCCGCATGGACAAGATCCGGTGGACACGGTGGCTACTCGCCCCCTGGCCCACCTTCACCCTGTGGCGCCGCATGACGCTGTGGGAGATCACCTCCTACGCCGACGCGCTCGCCCGCGAGCGGGAACGGCAGTTGGCCCGCGCCGACCTGCGCGAGCAGCACGGCCGACAGTGGCGGTGGAAGACGCCACGGCGCGAACGCGTCCTGCTCAAACTGGGCGACCTCGCCCCCGGCGCCGAGCCGGTGACCGAGCAGCCCGAACCGCCCAAGCAGGACACAGCTCCGCCCGTGCCCCGGAAGAAGACTCCGGCCCCGCGTCGGCGTCCCGCCGCCAAGACGCCTGCCCGGCGCGGCCTGGACGACCTGCTCGCCGAGGCCCGCAAGCTGACCGGCTCCTGGGAGGACGCGGACATCAACGCCGAGGCACTGCGCAAGGAACTGCACTGCGGTGCCAAGCAAGCCCGACAAGTCCGCGACACGCTCGTCGCCGAGCGCGCGGAACGCCCGCTGCACGCCGTCGACACCGACGACGCGGCGGCAGAGGAGGTGGCAGCATGAAGACTGAACCGCTCGTAGGCACCGCCGTATTCACCCCGGTCATGCAGGGCGCCGGCTATCGCTGCCAGTGCACCGGCCAGTGCGGCAACCCGCACGCCAAGGGCGAGGGGCGCTGCCTGCACGAGCACGACGGCTACACCAGCAAGCACGGCCGCCGGGTCCGGCTCATCGCCGCCCCAGCCGACCCGCTCGCCTCCGCGGTCGCCGCAGCGGCGCTGCCCGCCGGCGAGTTGGTCGCGTGGTGCCCGGACTGCCACACCGCCGCCGCCCGCCGCGCGCGCCGCACGGCCGCCGCCCCGGCTGCCGAGGCGCCGGGCCTGTTCGACCTGTGACCCCCACCTGACCGAGGAGGTCAGCGATGCTCCGTCGACTGCTTCACCGCAGGCCCCGCGTGCCGATGGCACAGGGCCGGCAGTGGACCCACACCGAGGGCGAGCCGGGCGAGGTCCTGACGACCATCGGCCCGCTCCCCGCCGCCGAAGTGCAGTTCCTGGTACAGCGCCGAGTCGCCTACGGAGCCCGCGCGCACGTCCACCGCACCACCGACCGCGACGGCCGTTCGTGGGTCGTGGTCTGGGTCCGCGAGGGCGTCCACTCCGGTTTCCGGCAGGTCTCCCGCACGGCCGTTTTCGAGGTCCCTCCCGCCATGTGGCGCGACCTGTAGTCGACTCCGTCTCCCTCTCGTACGTGCGCAACGGGCCCGGCCGTCCACCTCTCACAGCGCCGACCGGGCCCGCCCTTTCACCCCTCCATTTCTGGAAGGAAGTCCAGTGAAGCACCCCGACGAGAACGAACTCTTCAACCGACTCGAAGCCGAGATGACCGCCGACTCCGACGCCGACTCGGGCGGCAACGTGGTCGACCTCGACAAGGCCCGCACGGCCCGATCCGAGTCGACCGAACCGGCCGCCGACTCCACCCCCGACCCGTCGCCCGACTCCGACGACACCGAGTCGGCCGACTCGGGTACGCGCGTGATGGTCGACCGCCCGACCAAGGAGTCCGGACCGGGCTACCTCGGTCGGCTGATGAACGCCCGCCGCCGCGAGGTCATCCCGATCTGGCTGCGGTCGACGACAGAGCTGAAGACGGCCACCGCGTGGGTGGGCCGCCACTACCTGCACTCGGCTGGCTACCACTCCCTGCGCGCCCCGGTCTACGCCCTGCGCCTCGGCCTTCAGGCCCCGACCGGGACCGCGAAGTTCGTCGGCTCCACCCTTCGGTGGATGGCCGACCGTGAGGCCGACCCGGTGCGCCGCGCGGTCATCGAGAAGGAAGACGCGGCGATGTACCTGCGCCTGGCGCACAAACGCGACGCGCGAGTACGGCTGCGGACCCTGATCACGGTGCTGAGCATGTTCGTCGGGCTCGGCACAGCGCTGGCGATGTACGTCCTCGCCCCGACCTGGCTGACCGCCGTGTCGGTGTCGGCCGTGGTGATGGCGCTGGGCTACAACGGCCGGCGGGCCGACGACCCGGTCATCCACAGGGCTGTGGAACTGCCGACCACGACCAAGCTCACCAGCGACATCGTGCTGCGCGCGCTCGGCTCGCTGGGCATCCCGCCCATCAACCAGGCGCAGGCCAAGGGCGGGCCCGGCTTCGAGTTCACCGCCCCGATCACCCGCGACGGCCCCGGCTGGCGCGCCGAGGGCAACCTGCCCTTCGGCGTTACGGTCACGGACATCATCGAGAAGCGCGAACGGCTCGCCTCGGGTCTGCGTCGCCCGCTCGGGTGTGTGTGGCCGGAGGCGGTGCCGGAGGAGCACACCGGGCACCTGGTGCTGTGGGTTGGCGATCAGGACATGTCCCGCGCCAAGCAGCCTGCTTGGCCGCTGGCCAAGTCCGGGACGGTCGACCTGTTCAAGCCGGTCGCCTACGGCACTGACCAGCGCGGACGCTGGACCGAACTGACCCTGATGTACATCGCGGGGATCATCGGCGCCATCCCCCGCATGGGCAAGACGTTCCTTCTCCGTCTCCTGCTGTTGATCGCGGCGCTGGATCAGCGGGCGGAGCTGCACACGTACGACATGAAGGGCACCGGCGACCTCGATCCGGTCGGCAACGCCGTCTCCCACCGCCACGCGGCGGGAGACGACGACGAAGCCATCCTCTACGTGCTGCACGATGCCCGCGCGGTCCGTGAGGAGCTGCGTCGCCGCACCAAGGCGATCCGGTCCCTGCCGCGCGACATCTGCCCGGAGTCCAAGGTGACCAGCGAACTCGCCTCCAAGCCCTCGCTCGGGCTGCACCCGATCATCTTCGGCGTGGACGAGTGCCAGGTCCTCTTTGAACACCCGGAGCACGGCAAGGAGTTCGAGGAGATCTTCACCGACATGGTCAAGCGTGGTCCCGCGACCGGGATCGTGGTGCTGCTCGCGACGCAGCGCCCGGACGCGAAGGCGCTGCCCACCGGCATCTCCGCGAACGCGTCGCTGCGGCTGTGCCTGAAGGTCATGGGCCAGCTGGAGAACGACATGGTGCTGGGCACCTCCGCCTACAAGCGCGGCGTGCGGGCGACCATGTTCGCCTGGGCCGACAAGGGCATTCACTACCTGGTCGGCGAGGGCTCGGACGCCCGCATCGTGCGCTCCGTGTTCGTCGACGCCCCCGGCGCCGAGCGCATCGCCGCCCGTGCCCGCGCCGCCCGAGAGAAGGCCGGACTGCTCTCCGGCTACGCGCTCGGGGAGGAGCCGGAGATGGTGGCGAGCGCGTACGACCTGCTCGGCGACATCCTCGCCGTGGTCCCCGCCAAGGAGGCCAAGGTCTGGTCGGAGACGGTCGTGGCGCGGCTCGCGGAGCTGCGCCCGGAGGTCTACGACGGCTGGGAGCCCGACGGGCTCACGGCTGCGCTCAAGCCGCACGGCATCACCACCATCCAGGTGGGCCGCCGCGTGGACGGCAAGGTCGTCAACCGGCGCGGCATCGACCGCTCCCACATCGTCGCCGCGATTGCGGAGCGTGACGGAAAGCGGGACGCGAGCTGACCGTTTGGGGCCGCTAGCGCTAGCGGCAACCCCCGCTAACGTTAGCGGCCCCGCTAGCGCCCCAAACCTGCTCTGATCAGGCCGCTAGCGGATAGCGGCCCACCTGCGAGAACCCCTGGAAACCGCCTGGGAGGGCCCTGTCATGAGTGCCACCCTGCTCGCTATCGCCTTCATAGCCGTCATCACGTTGTGTTACATCGCGGCGTGTGCGGCGGTCCCGTTCCGTGACTGCCCGCGCTGCGACGGCATGGGCCACGACATCAAGACCGACCGCAAGGGCCGCATGAAGCGCGGCAAGGACTGCCGTCACTGCAAGGCCACCGGCAAGCGCATCCGCCTCGGACGCCACCTCTACAACCTCTGGCTCGGCATCCACCGCGACGGCACCCGCTGACACCGCGCCCTCAACACCTCGAAAGGAGCCCCGACATGGCGCTGACCGTCTCGCTGGTCGCCCTGTTCGGCCTGGTCCTGTTCCTCCTGCTCCGCAGTCACACGCTCGGCTACGGCAGCGCGTTCGTCGCCGCCGGCTTCGGCTTCTTCCTCGCCTCCACCGGCGCGGCCGGACCCATCAACCAACTCACCACCGCCGTCATCGACGCGTTCCAGCAGCTGTGAGGAGGACGCCCGCCATGTCCCAGCACCCGACCCTGATGGCCGCCGGCGAACTGCGCGCCGCGCTTGAAGCGCACGCCCGCGGCGACGTACCCGCCACCGTGGCCGCGCTCATGAGCATCGACGCCGCGTCGTGGACCGCGATCCGCGACCGGCTCGCCGTCCTCGGGGGCACCCTGCCCGAGCTCCTGGCCACCGTCGAGCGGGAGCGGTCATGAACGCCGAACTCCTCGCCGCCGCCGCGCTCGCCACCCCGGGGGCCCTGTTCGCCGCGATCACGTTCGCCGGCCACGCCCGCGCCCGCCGCGCCGACGACGCGCTCACCGCCGCCCTGACGGCCACCACGGCGCCGAGCAGGCCGGGCGGGGCCCGGCGAGCCGCACTCCGCGCCGCAGACCGAGGACAGCGAGCACGGCGCGGCCGTCATCGCCTTCCCCCAGCACCGAACCCGCACCACCCCGAACACCGTTGAGGAGAACACTGCATGAGCGCCGCCCTGTGGCCCGTCGTGGCCCGCATCACCGTTTCCCTGGACGCTGCCAACGGCCGCGACGAACACGAACTCGCGATGCGCCTGCTCAAGGTCAGCGAGGAAGCCGGAGAGGTCGCCGCCGCCTACATCGGCGCCACCGGCCAGAACCCCCGCAAGGGCACCACCCACACCCGCGGCGACGTCATGCAGGAACTCGCCGACGTCATCATCGCCGCGGCCGTCGCCCTGCACTCGCTCACCGATCACGCGCCGTCCGTCCTGGACGCCAAGCTCCACGCCGCCGCTCGGCGCCTCGCCATCCCCAACCCGAAAGGCAAGTAAGCCATGTTCGAGATCCGCGTCATCTGCGACGACGTCGACGCCGACCGCATCCACCGCACCATGACCGCAGCCTTCAAGGCGACCGAACCGGGCTGCCGGACCCGCACCAGGGACGGCCAACGGGTGCGCCTGTACTTCGAGGCCGACCACCTGCCCTCGCCATGGCCGAACCCCGAAGAGGCGTACGCCCACTCCCCCAGCACCCTCCGCGAGATCGGGTGGACCTGCGAGCGGGCCCGCAGCTACGTCCACAGCACCGAGGTGGACCGTGAGTTCTGGCTCCGCAAGGCCGCGCTCCTGGACCGCATCGCGCTCGCCGACGAGATCAACGACGCCGACGAGATGGCCGTGGAGGCCGCGCGGCGTCTGCGCGCCATCGACTGCGAGTACGAGGGCCTGGCAGGTGATCCGGACCGCGAGAGCGCCGAGGACCTGCGCGGCTACGTCCGCCAGGAGTACGCCCACTGGGCCCGCGCCACCCGTACCGACGCCGGGTCCTAGATACGCCCGGGGCGGGGTGCCGTCTCACCACAAGCCTGCACCCCGCCCCGGATCTCCAGTCCCTCCAAGAGAACAGGAGACCCCCAGCATGACCCATCCGACCCCGCTGCAGCGAGACCACATCGAGTCTCCCCGGCCCGCCCTGCTGTGCACCGCGCTCGCGCTCGCCGCCAAGGGCGTGCCGGTGCTGCCGCTGCGCGTGGGCAAGGTCCCGTTCGGCAACTGCCCCGACTGCGCGCACAACGCGTGCGGCGGGCGCCCCCATATGAAGACGCCCGGCTCCTGCCAGTGCCCCGCACCATGCCACGGCTGGGCCGCCGCCACCGCTGCCCCGGACACGCTCACTTCTCCAGTCTGGTCGACCTCATGGCGCGAGGCGGGGGCGGTGGCCTATCACCCTGCCGGTGTCGGTCTCACGGTCGTCGACCTGGACGACGCGGCCGCCATCGCATGGGCCCGGCTGTACTTGCCCGCCACCCGCACCATCACCACGACGCGCGGCGAGCACTGGCTCTACCTCGGGACGATGCCCTCGGCCAACGCCGTGCGGCCTGGCGTCGACATCAAATCCCGCATGGCCTACGCCCGTTGGCTCGGGCCCGGCACCGGCACCATGACCGGTCTTCCGGACGCCGTACGCGCCCTGCCTGTCCGGGAGGAAGAGGCCACCCCGCCCGGGTCGGTGGCCTCTTCCCACAGCGCTTCGGCCGTGTGGGAACGGTCGGTAGCTACCGGGTGCCGCCACACCGAGGGCTACGTCCGCACCGGTGTGGAACGCGGTCTGGCCCTGATCGGCGAGCACCCCGAATCGGGCGCCGGTACCCAGGCGTTCTCCGTCGCCTGCTTCCTCGCCCGGCAGCACGCGCAGTGCCCCGGACCGTGCGGACTGGACGCGCTCGCTGAGCAGGTCGTGAACGCGGCCGTGGCGGTCGGCGTGCCGGAGCCGTACGCGCGCCGCGCCGTCGTCAACGGCCTGAATCTCCACGCTTCCGCCGCCGCATGAACCGCCCGCACCACACCCCCCACGGAAGGGAGGGGCCCCGCATGAACGCCGAGGAACTGCCTGCGCCCTCCAACCCCATGGCCGTCGCCCGCCGCATCCTGCCGGACTGGCAGAACGAGGACGGACAGATGGTGTGCCGGCGCTGGCGCGGCTCATGGATGCAGTGGAGCCGCACGCACTGGCGCGAGATCGACGAGGAGCAGATCCGCAAGGGCATGTACGAACGCCTGGAACACGCGGTCTTCCTCGTACCCGGCAAGGGCGACCAGATGGAGCCGCGCGAGTGGGCCCCAACGAAGCCGAAGATCAGCAACCTGTTGGACGCACTCGGCTCCATCACCCTGCTCCCCGCGGATGTCGACGCTCCCGCCTGGCTGGAGCGCGAGGGCGAGGACACCAACGGTTGGGGCCCCATCGTGGCGTGCACCAACGGCCTGTTGCGCATCCGCGACCGGGAACTACTGCCCCACACCCCGGACTTCTTCAACCACGTCTCCGTCCCGTTCGCCTACGACCCGGAGGCCACCGCACCGGAGTGGCACCGCTTCCTCGCCGACATCTGGCCCGATGCCCCGGACGCCATCGCCGCGCTTCAGGAGTGGTTCGGCTACGTCCTGTCCGGCCGCACCGACCAGCAAAAGATCCTTCTCATGGTCGGCCCGTCCCGCTCCGGCAAGGGCACCATCGCCCGCGTCATGAAGGAGCTGGTCGGCAAGAACAACCTCGCCGGGCCCACCCTCGCCGGACTGGGCACCAACTTCGGCCTGTCCACGCTCGTCGGCAAACCGCTGGCGGTCATCTCGGACGCTCGCCTGTCCGGCAACGACAACAGTCAGGTCGTGGAGCGGCTGCTGACCATCTCCGGCGAGGACACCATCGACATCGACCGCAAGTACCGCGACGTGTGGACCGGGAAGCTGCCCACGCGGCTGATGATGCTGTCCAACGAGCTGCCGCACTTCGGCGACTCCTCCGGCGTCATCGCCCGCCGCTTCATCGTCCTCAACTTCACCCGCTCCTGGCTCGGCCAGGAAGACCCCACCCTCCTGGACCGGCTCGTCGCCGAGATGCCCGGCATCTTCAACTGGGCCCTGGACGGCCTCGCCCGTCTCCAGCGCACCCGCCGGATCACCGAGCCGGCCGCCAGCCGCGATGCGGTCACCACCATGCAGGACACCGCGTCCCCGACGACCGCGTTCATCCGTGAACGCTGCTCCACCGGACCGGCCTGCACGATCCCCGTCGACAACCTGTGGGCGATCTGGCGCGAGTGGGCCGAGGACAACGGCGTGAAGCCCGGCAGCAAACAGGTCTTCGGCCGCGATCTCCAATCCGCCATCCCTCAACTGGCCGTCAGCCGGCCCCGTGAGGGCGAGACCCGCGTACGCATCTACACCGGCATCACGGTCCGGCCCTTGCCCGGCGCGGCCGACTGAAGTAGCGACCGCAATCCCCAGAACCGCGGACCACCGCGGACCACGCCCCCTGACCTGCACCTTTCCCCGACCCCGATCGCGGACCATCTCGGACCACGCCTCCAAGAGTGGTCCGCGATGGTCCGCACAACACCCCCTACAAAACCGCAGGTCAAACAGGGTGGTCCGCGATGGTCCGCGGTCCACAGCATTGCGGCGCCAGTTTTCCCCGCCACTCCCGACGCTTCCCCGAGGAGCCACGGAATGTCTCACCACCCCTGCTCGCACACTCCGAGGGCACCCGGTCGGCCAAGCCTCAAGCCACGCTTCGAAGCGGCCTGCCGGATCGCTACCTCACCCCCGAGGACATTGCCTCGATGTTCGGCGTCCCCCTCGAAACCGTCTATCAGTGGCGCAAGAAGCGCACCGGCCCGCCCGGCTTCCGCATCGGCAAGCACCTGCGCTACGACCCCGCCGACGTATGCGCGTATATCACCGAGCTACGCCGTTTGGACGCCGACGCCGCCTGACACCAGCAGTCAAAAATCACCGTTCAACTCCCCAGGGAGGGCCGCCCCGCGGCCCTCCCTGCGTGCTGTCGAGAAGGGACCGCGCCACATGGCTGGCCACATCCAAGACCGCTGGTTCAAGACCGAGGTCTCCCCCACCGGCAAGACGGTCCGCGGCAGGACCGATCGCCACGGCACCGGCCTGCGCTACCGCGCCCGCTACATCGGCCCCGACGGAACTGAAAAGTCCAAGAGCTTCCCCGACGGCAAGAAGCGTCTCGCCGAGAAGTGGCTGACGAAGATCGAGGCCGACATGGACGGCGGTCGATACATCGACCCGAAGGCCGGCCAGACCACCTTCCGGCAGTACGCAGAGAAGTGGCTCAACTCGCAGACGACGGACGGGACCACAAGGGAACCCGTCAGCGTTCAGATCCGGCGTCATGCCATCCCGTATCTGGGGTCACGTCCCCTCGGCTCGTTCAAGCCGGAGCACATCCGCGACTGGCTTGCCGAGTTGGAGCGCGCGGTACCCGCTTCCTCGTACCGTCGGGTCATCTACGGCAGCGTCTCCGCCGTCTTCACGGCCGCCGTGGAAGACGACCACCTACACCGCAACCCGTGCAAGGCGAGCACCGTCCGCGCGCCCGGACCGAACAACCGCCGCGTCATCCCGTGGACGACCGAGCGCACCTTCGCCGTCCGGGCCGCGCTCCCCGAGCAGTACCGGGCCGCCGTCGACCTGGGGGCCGGATGCGGCCTGCGGCAAGGGGAGATCTTCGGTCTTCCGGTCGATGAGATCGGGTTCGACACCGGCTGGCTGCACGTCGGCTGTCAGGTGAAGGTATCGACCGGTGGCAAGCTCGTGTTCGCCTTGCCCAAGCGCAACAAGGAGCGTGACGTACCGCTCGCGGACTCCGTGGCGCACGTCCTCAAGGAACACATGGAAGCCCACCCGCCCGTTGAGGTCACGCTCCCGTGGCAGCGGCCGGACGGCCCCTTGGTCACGAAGCGGCTCCTATTCGTGCGCCCCGATGGGGACGGCGCAGTCCGACGGACCGACTTCAATACGCGTTTCTGGAAACCTGGGCTTGTGACGGCCGGCGTTATCCCCGAGCCGAAGCCTGGTGAGCGCCATCAAGCCGCCCGTGAGCACGGCATGCACGCCTTGAGGCACTTCTATGCGTCTGTACTGCTGGACGCGGGCGAGAACATCAAGGCCCTGAGCACGTACCTCGGACACACGGACCCCGGCTTCACTCTCCGGGTGTACACACACCTCATGCCGAGCAGCGACGGCCGTTCGCGCAAGGCTGTGGACACCATGTACAGCGACCGGAATCTACCTTCAGGTTGGACCTGGCCACGGTAGAACATCCCTACTTCATCAAGGCCTACGCATACCGCGGGCACGCTCCGCCACTGGCCGGGCCACGCGCCCGGCAACGCGCTCAGGTGCAATACGGGCGAGAGCGAGGGAAGTCCGCCGAGGCTGGGTCCGGTCGACTCTACTGCTTTACACAGCCACTTTGGGGCGATCCTCGAAGATCATGGCCCCAGGTCGAACACCAACACGCAGGCTCACTGCCTGCCCGACTCGCGGCCTCCTTAACGGGTCATGATCGCTAACCCCAAGGCAGCTCCAGCCCAACCCTCTCTACCAACCTCACTGTCGACTTACTTCACCGAACACCCAACGCCACCGGGTGAGCCGCTCTATCATCCCTCCAACGAAGCAAGAATCCACACTCAAAATTAGGAAGCTCAATGACGAATCCGGAAACTCCTCAAACCCTCCAAGGAGACACACCTACGTTCCTTTGCCGAACAGGAACAATATTCCTCACATCTCCAGAGAGGCGCGACTTCCCTGCCTACTTGGAGGACCTATGCAACGCCCTCCAAGGGGACCCCAGGATCCAGTGGGTAAAAAGGGCAAAGATCAACACAGACTTCTGTAGTCATCAGGCAGTTTACCCCGATTCCGAGAATTCAACTCCCGAGGAGGTAATGCGAGGGTCGGACGCGATACGCGCAGTGTACTTCGACACGCCGATCCTTTTTAAAGTCGTCATCCCGATCAAGAACCAACCACAGCACCATAACGCTGACGACATCCCAACCGACACCTACTGGGTGGCATGGGATGGAGTGGTGGTCATGGTGCTTTGGCGTCACGAACGGGCCCACATTCCACGATCCGGCGGACAAGTCATCCTGCAATTACTGGAGCAAGTCTGCGGTACGGCGAATCTTGGAGTACTTAACCAAGCTTGCTCTCCAGCATGCACGAACGTTTTCATGCACTCCGACCTCGTGGTTACACAGCTAGAGGATTTGGACGAGTGCCGGGTCCTCGATTTCGATCGAACAACGGTGGACGTAGCCGCACCTGCCAATGAGGAACCAGAAGATATACTTATTGACCTCTTTTACAGCTTCGGACGCGCATCTTTCCACTTCGCACGCCAAAAGAACCTGGGGCGTCGAATAATTGACTTGGAGGCCGAGGCCTGGCGGAGAGCCTCACACCTGCTAGCTCATTACTCAGCACACGTGGAGGCAGCAGCGTCACCCGTCAGGAAACGCGTAGTAATGCGCTGGCGCAATCGAGGGTGGCGATCCGAAGTCCGCTCACTCTCTGCTCAAACTTGGGTCTGCATGACAGGAATTGAATTGATGCTCCGCAGATGGAAGGAGTGCAGGAATGACTTTTCAGACGCCACCACAGAGCGTTCATGCATGCCCATCTTCGAGACGGACTACTCGGATGAAGCGAAGATGATTGAGTCCATTGACCTTTCTCGCCTAGAAAGCATGGGAACACAGGTGGAATCACGCTTGGATAATCGTCTAATTTCCATCGCCACAGCAGGTGGAGCAATCTCAGGTGCCGTAACAGGAGCACTCGTTACGTTGATCGGAGGGTAGTCGGCCGGCCAACCCCCTCCGCCCAGCCGCTGCTACCGCAACAAACCGCTAGGACCGCCGCGATACAGGGCGTCTCTGGGCCCCCGAAGGCGCTCAGCGGCGCCCCATGGTGGCCGGCACCGACCGCCGTGGCCAGATCGCCCCCTTGCGAGCGCTTTGTGCACCTGCCACACAGTTGATAGGTGAACCTACAGGGGGGGGAGCGCGCCGTATGGCTGCGTCGGATAGGGAATGGGCCGAGCCATCAGCTTGGGCAGTTGAACGGTTCGGGAGACAGGCCGGCGCGCTCGCTGCCGCCGTGCCGCAGCAACTGGCCAAGGCCCACGCGAAAGCGCACCGCACGCACCTCACAGCCGGTCTGAAAAAGCGAAGCCCCTACGGGGTCACGCTGGCGCAAGCCGTACGCGAGAACCTCGCAGACATGGCGCGAGAGATGGGCGAGGCTGTCCGCGACGTGCGCGGATACGAGTACGCGGTGGTCAACGAATGCGCTCTCTTCCCTTATCGGTACGCAGACCGAGAGAAGCCGCTCGACCGTGCTCGGCTGCCCGCCAACGTCTCCCCCACCCGACGTCGGCTCTTCTGGGCGCACGGGCCTCAGCAGCCGGAAGGGTTGTTCGAGCTTGATGAGGACCTCACGACAGAGGAGTACCTCGGGCTGCACGAAGCGTTCGAAGAACTCGGAGCCACGACCAAGCTCGTCTGTGTGTTCTTCACGGCTGACGCGGAGAGCGGCATCCACGTCAGCCACTGGGGCGAAGCCCTCCTCGAACCCGACCGTTCTTTCACGTGGCCGCACAGCGAGCAGCTCCCCGTTGCACCCGTGCCGCTGGAGTGACGAGGAGGGCCGGTTCCGCGGCCCCGTCCGGCGCCAGACGGCCCACAGACGGCCCAGCCGCAGCCAGACAGCCGAGAGGGCCCACGGTCGGTGACCGTGGGCCCTCTCGGGGAAGTGAGCGAAAAGCGCTCTGACCTGCGACTACAGCACCGGCAGGTTCTTCCGCAGCTCGAAGGCGGTGACCTCCGAGCGGTACTCCTCCCACTCCTGCTTCTTGTTGCGCAGGAAGAAGTCGTAGACGTGCTCGCCGAGGGTTTCCGCGACCAGTTCCGAGCGTTCCATCAGGGCGATGGCCTCGCCGAGGTTCTGCGGGAGGGGCTCGATGCCCATCGCGCGGCGTTCCGCGTCGGAGAGGGCCCAGACGTCGTCGTCGGCGCCCGGCGGGAGTTCGTAGCCCTCCTCGATGCCCTTGAGGCCGGCCGCCAGGAGGACCGCGTACGTGAGGTACGGGTTGGCGCCCGAGTCGATGGAGCGGACCTCGACGCGGGCCGAGCCCGTCTTGCCGGGCTTGTACATCGGGACGCGGATGAGGGCCGAGCGGTTGTTGTGGCCCCAGCAGATGTAGGACGGGGCCTCACCGCCCGCGCCCGCCGTGCGCTCGGAGCCGCCCCAGATGCGCTTGTAGGAGTTCACCCACTGGTTGGTGACGGCCGAGATCTCCGCCGCGTGGCGCAGCAGGCCCGCGATGAAGGAGCGGCCGACCTTGGAGAGCTGGTACTCGGCGCCCGACTCGTAGAACGCGTTCCGGTCGCCCTCGAAGAGGGACAGGTGCGTGTGCATTCCGCTGCCCGGGTGTTCCGAGAACGGCTTCGGCATGAAGGTGGCCTGGACGCCCTGCTCCAGCGCCACCTGCTTCATGACCAGTCGGAACGTCATGATGTTGTCCGCCGTGGAGAGCGCGTCGGCGTAGCGGAGGTCGATCTCCTGCTGGCCCGGCGCGCCCTCGTGGTGGCTGAACTCGACCGAGATGCCCATCGACTCCAGCATGGTGATCGCCTGGCGGCGGAAGTCCATGCCCACGTTCTGCGGTGTGTGGTCGAAGTAGCCGGAGGTGTCGGCGGGCACCGGTCGGGTGCCGTCCAGCGGCTTGTCCTTGAGCAGGAAGAACTCGATCTCGGGGTGGGTGTAGAAGGTGAAGCCGAGGTCGGAGGTCTTGGCCAGGGCCCGCTTCAGGACGTAGCGCGGGTCGGCGAAGGACGGCGAGCCGTCGGGCATCAGGATGTCGCAGAACATGCGCGCCGTGCCGGGCGCCTCCGCGCGCCACGGCAGGACCTGGAAGGTGCCGGGGTCCGGCTTGGCGATCATGTCGGACTCGTAGACACGGGCGAAGCCCTCGATGGCGGAGCCGTCGAAGCCGATGCCCTCATCGAATGCCTGTTCCAGCTCGGCCGGGGCCACGGCCACCGACTTGAGGAAGCCCAGCACGTCCGTGAACCACAGACGTACGAACCGGATGTCGCGCTCCTCAAGGGTGCGGAGCACGAACTCCTGCTGCTTGTCCATCTTTCGCTTCCACCCATCCTTGCTGGTCAGGCCTACTGCTCCCACGCCGACCCGTGACTCAACAGGAGACGTGCTCACATCCCACCACACGCCCGTTTCCGGCGCGTTGCCGACCTTGATCGTCGCTGATCGGCCGGTGATGTGTTCATAGTGCCTGCCGAAGCCCCCGGCGTCATAGTGCTCGCCTCCCGGACCGTGCCACCGGACGGTCGGCGCGGGCCCGCACGGCCGGCCTCGCCACACGCCGCGATGCGCCCAAATCGGCCTATCCCGACCGGAGTTGAGCCGACTTGACGTCTTCTTGATCGTCCCATTCCCCCCGCGTGAACGGTTGTTGGCAAGAGTGGGCCTCTCTGCGTGTGCATTACACATGCACCTCAGCATCTCCAGTACCTCTATCCAGGGGGGTTCCACATGAGATCCAACCGCGGCGCACGCCGCACCCGGGCAGGCCTGAGCATCGCGGCCACCCTTCCGCTGCTCGCCGGCGCCCTCGCCCTCGCCGCGCCCGCCCACGCCCAGCCGGACGGCCGCGACACCCTCTCCGGCACCAAGCCGCTGTGGGCCACCGGCACCGCCGACAAGGGCGACACCGCGGACGGCGGCAAGGTCACCGCGCGCGTCTACCTCGCGGGCCGGGACGCGAAGGGCCTCGCCGCCTACGCGAAGGCCGTCTCCGACCCGTCGTCGAAGCAGTACCAGAAGTATCTGAGCGCCAAGGAGGCGCGCGGCCGCTTCGGGGCGACGAAGGCGCAGATAGCCGAGGTCACGGCCTGGCTGAAGTCCTCGGGCCTGACCGTGACCGGCTCCACCGCGCACTACCTGTCCGTGTCGGGCGACGTGGCCGCCACCGAGAAGGCCTTCGGCACACAGCTGCACGACTACAAGAAGGGCGGCCACACCTACCGCGCCCCCTCCGGCGCCGCCTCCGTGCCCGCGTCGCTCGACGGCGCCGTGCTCACCGTGACCGGCCTCGACAGCGCCCCGCACAAGGCGACGAAGCAGGACCAACTGCCGCCGCCGAGCGCTGTGTTCCGCAACGCGGGCCCGTTCTCCACGTACTACGGCTCCAAGACCGCGAGCACTCTCCCGGACGCGTACGGCACCAAGGCCCCGTACGCCCCGAAGGGCTACACCGGCAAGCAGCTGCGCGCCGCGTACGGCGCCGGGAAGGCGACCGGCAAGGGTGTGAAGGTCGCGATCACCGACGCGTACGCCTCGCCGACCATCGCCAAGGACGCGGCGACGTACGCGAAGAAGCACGGGGACGCGGGCTACAACGCCGGGCAGCTGAAGCAGTCGCTGCCGAAGCAGTACACGAAGACCGAGGAGTGCGACGCGGCCGGCTGGTACGGCGAGGAGACCCTCGACGTCGAGGCCGTGCACGCGATGGCCCCGGCCGCCGACATCACGTACGTGGGCGCGGCCTCCTGCTACGACGACGACCTGCTCGACGCGCTCGGCAAGGTCGTCGACCACCACCTCGCCGACATCGTCTCCAACTCCTGGGGCGACATCGAGGCCAACCAGACGCCCGAGCTGGCGGCCGCGTACGACCAGGTGTTCCAGCTCGGCGCCGTCGAGGGCATCGGCTTCTACTTCTCCTCCGGCGACAACGGCGACAACGTCGCGTCGACGGGCACGAAGCAGGTCGACACCCCCGCCAACTCGGCCTGGGTGACGGCCGTCGGCGGCACCTCGCTCGCCGTCGGCAAGGGCGACCGCTACCAGTGGGAGACCGGCTGGGGCACGCTGAAGTCCAACCTCGCGGCGGACGGCAGGAGTTGGACCGACTTCCCGGGCGCGTACACCTCGGGCGCGGGCGGCGGCACCAGCAGGACGGTCGCGCAGCCGGACTACCAGAAGGGCGTCGTGCCGAACGCGCTGGCGGGCGCCAACGGCGGCAAGAACCGCGTCGTGCCGGACATCTCCGCGATTGCCGACCCGAACACCGGCTTCCTCGTCGGCCAGACGCAGACGATGCCCGACGGCTCGCTCGGCTACGACGAGTACCGCATCGGCGGCACCTCGCTCGCCGCGCCGGTGATCGCGGGCGTACAGGCGCTCGCGCAGCAGACGGGCGGCGGCAAGGCGCTCGGCTTCGCGAACCCGGTGATCTACGACCGGTACGGCACGGCGAAGTACCACGACGTCGTGGACAAGCCGGGCGGCAAGGACCACGCGGTCGTCCGCGTCGACTACGCCAACAGCTATGACTCCTCCGAGGGCCTGCTCACCTCGGTGCGCAGCCTCGGCAAGGACGCCTCCCTGAAGGCCGTCAGGGGCTACGACGACGTGACGGGGGTCGGCTCGCCGGCTCCGGGTTACGTGAACTCGTACCGCCGCTGACCCGATGACGCCCCGGCGGCGGGTGGGCGCTCACCCGCCGCCGGGGCTCAGCCCTGTTCGCCGACGACCGGGTCCCGGTGGTCGGGATGGATCCAGCTCGGCTTGCGGAACTTGAGGAACGCGACGGGCGCCGCGATGCCGAGGAGCAGCAGCCCGCCGCCGACGATCAGCAGATACCGCCACAGCGGCCCGGTGTCGTACTGGTCGGGCGGTACGAAGCCGATCACGAGGGCGAGCACGGAGGCCACGAACCCGACGCCCGCGACGGCGGCGACGGCCGGGACGACGAAGCCGCGCGGCACGTCAGGCTGCGAGCGGCGCAGCCGCACGACGGCCACGAACATCAGCAGATACGCGACCAGATAGATCTGGATCGTGATGACGGAGAACATCCAGTACTGGCTGGAGACGTTGTCGCTGAACGCGTACAGCACCCCGATCAGCGTCGTGAGCACGCCCTGCGCGACCATCACGTTCTGCGGGACGCCGTACTTGTTGAACTTCTGGAGGAACGGCGGCAGATACCCCTCCTGCCGGGACAGCAGCACGAGCCCCTTCGCGGGCCCCGCCAGCCACGTCAGCATGCCGCCGAGCGCCGCGCACACCAGCATCACGCCGACGATCCGCGTCATCCAGCCGACCCCGAAGTGGTCGAAGAACGCCTGGAACGCCTGCATGAGGCCCGCGGTCAGGCTGAGTTGTTTCGCGGGCATCACCCAGCTGATGGCGAGGGCCGGGAGGATGAAGATCAGCAGGACGAGCCCGGTGGCGAGGAAGATCGAGCGCGGGTACTCGGCGCGCGGGCTGCGCAGCGAGGACACGTGCACGCCGTTCATCTCCATGCCCGCGTAGGACAGGAAGTTGTTGACGATGAGGACGAGGCTGGCCAGGCCCGTCCACGGCGGCAGCCAGTGACTCCCGTCCATGGGGGCGGCGGAGGGGTTGCCCTGCCCGAGGAAGACGATGCCGAGCACGACGAGCACGACGCCGGGGATGAGCGTGCCGATGATGAGCCCGAGGGACGACAGCCCGGCGATGGTCTTCGTCCCGCGCGAACTCACGTACACACCGGCCCAGTACAGGACGACGATGCAGATCGCGACGTACAGGCCGTTCTCGGCGAGGCTCGGGTGGATGACGTACGCGAAGGTGGACGCCACGTAGGCGAGCAGGCTCGGGTAGTAGGCGATGGTCATCGCGAACTGGCACCACACGGCGATGAACCCGAGCGGCTTGCCGAGCGCCTCGCTGACCCAGCGGTAGATGCCGCCCGTCCAGCCGGAGGCCAGTTCGGCGCCGACGAGGGCGGTGGGCAGCAGGAAGACGACGGCCGGGAGCAGATAGAGGAAGATCGCGGCGAGTCCGTACAGCGCCATGGACGGCGAGGGCCGCAGGCTGGCCACGGAGGCCGTGGTCATCAGGCCGAGGGTGACCCAGGAAATGAACTGACGGCGGTTGCCGTCGTCCGCGATCTGTTCACTTTGCCCTGGGTTGTCCGCAGTCGTCATGGGCTCATGATCGAGGCAGCAGGGGGAGGCCGCACCTCGCGACATACCGGGCGGGGGTAGGGTGCGGGACATGGCGCGGACGAGGAGCGGAACGGGGCGGTGGCAGCGGCTGCTGCTGTTCGCCGCGCTGCTCTTCGGGGTCGTCGGAATGCATACGCTGGGGCATCCGTCGGGGCACGGGGCGGGGCACGACGGGGCGATGCCGATGCCGAGCGCGCACGTCGCGATGGCCGGACACGACTCCCCGCACGGCACCGCCGTCACCGTTCACGAGCGCCCCGACTCCCCCGGCCACGGCGGCATGGATCCGCTGAACGTGTGTCTCGCCGTGCTCGGTTCGTTCACCCTGCTGTTGCTGACGGCGATGGTGCTGCGCCCGCTGCTCGCGGCGGTGGCGCCGGGGCCGCGGGCCCGCGGAATGGTCCTCGCCCAGCGCCCGAACCCTCCCCCGCCCCGAAGACTCCTGTCCCGGCTGTCGGTGCTGCGCATTTAGGCCTGCGCGCCATTTCGCACGCCTGAATCCACCTTCACCGACAGCTTCATCGACAGCGAGGTACACACGCATGCGCAAGGAGACTCCGCGCACCCCCACGCGACGCACCCCCACGCGACGGACCCTGCTCGGCGCGGCGGTCGCCGTGGCCGGGACCGGCGCCCTGGCGGCCTGTTCCGATTCGTCCTCGGGCCACGGGGGCCACGCGGCGAACGGCGCCGCGCCGCAGGGCTACATCGACCCGGCGGGCAAGGAGGTCGCCGCCGCCGAAAAGCGGCGGGGCGCCGGCGGCCGGGTCCGCGAGGTCCGGCTCACGGCCGCCGCGACCACGCTCGACCTGGGCGGGCGCACCGTCAAGTCCTGGTCGTACGGCGGCGATCTGCCCGGCGACGAGGTCCGGGTCACGGCCGGCGACACGCTCGCCCTCACCCTGGCCAACCACCTGCCCGAGCCCACGTCGATGCACTGGCACGGCATCGCGCTGCGCAACGACATGGACGGCGTACCGGGCCTGACCCAGAAGTCGATCGCTCCGGGCGCCGACTTCACGTACCGCTTCAAGGTCGCGCACCCCGGCACGTACTGGTTCCACCCGCACTCCGGCACGCAGCAGGACCGCGGCCTGTACGCGCCGCTGATCGTAGAGGACCCGAAGGAGCCGCTCTCCTACGACAAGGAGTGGGTGGTCGTCCTCGACGACTGGGTCGACGGGGTCGGCGGCTCGACGCCGGACGCGGTGCTCAAGGAGCTGCGGTCGGGGATGGTCCATGGGGGCGGCTCGGACGGTTCTTCCGGCGGCGGCCACTCGGGCCACGACATGCCGGGGATGGAAGGCATGTCGATGACGTCGTCCGGGAAGGAATCCGGCCCCTCCCGCATGATGATGGGCGCCAAGAGCAACCTGCTCGGCGGCGACGCGGGCGACGTGAAGTACCCGCACTACCTCGTCAACGGCCGTACGCCCGCGTCCCCTTCGTCCTTCAAGGCCCGCCCCGGCGACCGCATCCGGATCCGGTTCGTCAACGCGGGCGGCGACACGGCGTTCCGCGTCGCGCTCGGCGGCCACGAGATGACGGTGACGCACACGGACGGCTTCCCGGTGCGGCACGCGAAGACGGACGCACTGCTGCTCGGGATGGGCGAGCGGTACGACGTGCTGGTGACGGCGGGCGACGGGGTGTTCCCGCTGACGGCGCTGGCGGAGGGCAAGAAGGCGTCGGCTCTCGCGGTGTTGCGCACGGGCTCGGGCGCGGCCCCCAAGGCCGCGGCCCGACCAAAGGAGCTGGAGGGCCGCCTGCTCACCGCGGACAAGCTGCGCGCGGACGACTCGGTGGCGCTCGACTCCCGTAAGCCGGACCGCACGATCAAGCTGCGCCTGACGGGCGGCATGGCCAAGTACGACTGGGCGTTCGACAAGAAGCCGTACGACCCCGAGCAGCGCCACCCGCTCCGCTCGGGCGAGCGGGTCCGCCTGGTCTTCGTCAACACGACGTCCATGTGGCACCCGGTCCATCTGCACGGGCACACGTTCTCCCTGCCGGACGGCCCCCGCAAGGACACGGCGATCGTCCTCCCGAACCGCACCGTGACGGCCGACTTCGACGCGGACAACCCCGGCCTGTGGATGCTCCACTGCCACAACGTGTACCACTCGGAGGCGGGCATGATGACGGTCCTGGGCTACCGGGGCTGACACACAAGAGGGCGGGGTACGCGCGCGTACCCCGCCCTCTTCCACGCGGTTCTCAGGAGGCGCCGCGGCTCAGCGTCGCGCCGGTTCCTGGTCCGCCGGGATGTGGGAGGCCACCAGGCGGCCCGGGGTCGTCCCCGAGCGGCCGCGGTCCACCGCGTAGGCGACCGCCGCGACGCCCACGCCCAGGACCGCCAGGGCCGCGCCCGCGATCGCCGGGGAGGTCGTTCCGAGGCCCGCGGCCAGGGCGAGGCCGCCGATCCAGGCGCCGCCGGCGTTGGCGAGGTTGAAGGCCGCCTGGTTCGCGGACGAGGCGAGGGAGGGGGCGGCGGCGGCCTTCTCCATCACGATCAGCTGGAGCGGGGAGCCCGTCGTGAACGCCGCCATGCCGAGGAGGAAGACGGCGAGGGCCGCGCTCCACTCCGCGCGCATGAGGAGCGGGAAGAGGGAGAGGACCACGGCGAGCGAGATCAGGCCGCCGAAGAGCGTGCCGCGCAGGGAGTGGTCCGCGAGGCGGCCGCCCATGAGGTTGCCGATCGTGGCGCCGACACCGAAGAGGGCGAGGAGCAGGGTCACGGACGCGTCCGCGTAGCCCGCAGCGTCCGTGAGCATCGGCGTGACGTAGCTGTACGCCGCGAAGAGCGCGCCGAAGCCGGCGACCGTGGTGCCGAGGGCGAGCCAGACCGGGAGGGACTTGAGGGCGCGGAGTTCGCCGCGCAGACCGGCGGCCGTCTCGCCGTGGCCGTGGTCCGCGGGGACCAGCGCGAGCAGCGCCGCGATCGCGACCAGGCCGATCGCGCTGACCGCGAGGAACGTGGCGCGCCAGCCCAGCTGCTGCCCCATCGCCGTCGCGGCGGGCACGCCGACGACGTTGGCGATGGTCAGGCCGAGGAACATGAGCGAGACCGAGCGGGCCTTGCGCTCCGGCGCGACGAGGGACGTCGCCACCACCGCGCCGACGCCGAAGAACGCTCCGTGCGGCAGCCCGCTGACGAAGCGGGCGAGCAGCAGCGAGTGGTAGTCGGGGGCCGCTGCCGACACCGCGTTGCCGACGACGAACAGCGCCATCAGGCCGATGAGCACCCGGCGCCGCGGGATCCGCGCGGTGACCGCGGCGAGCAGCGGCGCGCCGATGACCACCCCGAGCGCGTACGCGGAGACGAGGTGTCCGGCGTCCGGGATCGAGATGCCCAGGTCGTCGGCGACGTTGGGCAGCAGGCCCATGATGACGAACTCGGTCGTGCCGATGCCGAAGGCGCCCACGGCGAGCGCGAGCAGGGCGAGGGGCATGGAGGAACTTTCGGTTGCGACGGCGGGAGTGCGTGCGTGTGCGCGTACGCGCATGCGTGCGTACGCGAACGCGTAGATGTGGAGTACGTAAGTTTACGTACGGAACAAAGCCTCGCCCATCGGGTATTCCGTGAGGTTAAGCCGCCGTGACGAACGGTGGACCGCCGGCCGTCACAGGCCCACCCGCGCCGCGATCGGGAGGTGGTCGCTCCCGGTCCGCGGCAGCGTCCACGACGTGACCGGCTCCACGCCCTTGACCATGATCTGGTCGATGCGCGCCATCGGGAACGCGGCCGGCCAGCTGAACCCGAAGCCGCTGCCCGCCGCGCCCTGCGTGGAGCGCATCTGGGCGGTGACGCCGTTCAGGGCGCGGTCGTTCATGGTGCCGTTCAGGTCGCCGAGGAGGACGACCTTCTCGATCGGCTCGTCAGCGATCGCCTCGCCGAGCGCGTCCGCGCTCTCGTCGCGCTGGCTGGCGGTGAACCCGGAATTGAGCTTCACGCGCACCGACGGCAGGTGCGCGACGTACACCGCGACCTTGCCCTGCGGCGTCGCGACGGTGGCCCGCAGCGCCCGCTTCCAGCCCAGCTTGATGTCGACGGCCCTGGTGTCGGAGAGCGGGTACTTGCTCCACAGCCCGACCGTGCCCTGGACGGTGTGGTACGGGTAGCCGGCCGCCAGCGCCTCCCGGTACGTCGGCAGCGCCTGGGCCGTCACCTCCTCCAGGGCGACGACCTGCGCCCCGGACGCGGCGACGTCCTTCGCGGTGCCGGCCGGGTCGGCGTTCTCGGCGTTGACGTTGTGCGTGACGACGGTCAGATCGCCGCCGCTGCCGGTCTTGTCGGTGAGCAGCCCGCCGAAGAGGTTGAACCAGACGATCGCCGGGGCGAGCACCGCGACCACCGCGGTCGCCGACCTGCGTACGAGGCCGAGGACGAGCAGCACCGGGACGAAGACGCCCAGCCACGGCAGGAACGTCTCGGTCAGCGAGCCGAGGTTGCCGACGGTGTTGGGGATCTGCGCGTGCAGCAGCATGACCAGCGCCAGCAGGATCGCGAGCACCGCGAGCACGATGCCGCGCCGCCAGTAACCGCGGTCCAGCCGTCGACCGCCCTGACGTCCCGGCCGGGCTCCCGGTCCGGCGGTCCCGGTCCCGCTGCCGTCGCCACCCTTGTACGCCTGCGCCATGCCGTCGTCGCCTCAACTCTGCCGTGCCCGCTGCCCTCGCCCGAAACAGTAGGCGATGAGCAGCGGCTTTCCGTTCCTCTACGGTCTGGGGGACGTGTGCGGCGGCGCCCTGAGTTCCGCGGGACCGGCCCGCGGGGGACGCTGTGACGAAACCCGCACATCGGCGCCCCGACTTCGGCACCCGGCACGGGCAGCCGGCCGTCAGTGGCCCGCGCGCAACCCCGCGAGCACCGTATCGACGATCCGCTCGGCCAGGTCCTCCGCCAGGGGCGCGTCGGAGCGCATGACGGTGCGCAGCAGCATCGGCCCGGTGAACAGATCCGCGGCGAACTCGACGTCCGTCCCGGCCGGCAGCTCCCCGTCGTCGACCCCGCGCCGCACCACGTCGTGCGTCGCGCGCCGCCGGGGGTCCACGACGAGCTCCTGGTACGCGTCCCAGAGCCGCGGCAGCGTCTTCATCTGCGCGAGGACGTTGTGCAGCAGGGCGGAGGTGCGCATGCTGAGGCCGCGTCTGCGCATGTGCTCCAGGAGCCGGACGAGGTCGTCGCGCATCGAGGTGCCGGGCAGATCGGCGGGTCCTGGCTCCTCGATGGTGGCGACGACGTCGACGAAGAGGGCCTCCTTGCCGCTCCAGCGCCGGTAGATGGTGGCCTTGCCGACACCGGCGGTGCGGGCGATGCGCTCGATGGACAGCTCGGTGAGCGGCACGCCCTGTTCGAGGAGCTCGATGACGCCCTCGATGATCGCCTGCTCGACGGCCTCGCTGCGCGGACGGCCGCGCGCGGGGACGGACGGTGCGGGACGCCCGGGGGTCCTCCGCCGCGTGTGCCCCTCGGCCCGTTCCGTGCCCGCGTCCACCGCGCTCCGCCTTTCGCCGCGCCCCGGATGCCGCCGCTGTGGCGGCCCCTGGCGCATTCTCTCAACCCGCAGCTCAGTGCCGGGTCAGTGGCCCGCGCCGACCTTCTCCGGCTGCTCGCCGCTGTGCTCGCCCGGCGGGTCCTTGGGCTTGCGCGGCAGGAAGAGACCGGTGAGGACGGCGCTGAGCAGCGCGACCCCCGCACCGCACAGCGCGGTGATGTGCATGGCGTGCACGAAGGAGTCGTTGGCCGCACCGACCAGCGCCTCGCCGCGCGGCCCGAGCTTCTCGGCGACGCCGAGCGTGGCCTCGATGGATGCGCCCGCGGCGTCCCGGAGCCCGGCGGGCAGCGGCAGCAGCTGGTCCTCGATCCCGTTCTTGTACGCCGTGGCCAGTACCGAGCCCAGTACGGCGATCCCCAGCGCGCCGCCGACCTGGCGGAACGTATTGCTGAGCGCGGAGGCCGAGCCCGCCTTCTCGCGCGGCAGCGACTGCATGATGACGACGCTGGTCGGCGTCATGACGTGGGCCATGCCCGTACCCATGAAGAAGAAGACGATCTCCATGACCCACATCGGGCTGTCCTCGTCGAGCAGGGTGAACGCGGCGAGCATGGCCGCGAGCAGCACCAGGCCGCCGGTCGTGGTGACGCGGACGCCGAGCCGGTCGACGACGAGCCGGGCGCGCGGCGCGAAGATCAGCTGGGCGGCGGCCAGCGGCAGCAGGAACGCGCCGGTCTGCAATGGCGAGTAGCCGCGCACGCTCTGGATGTAGAAGGACGCGAAGAACGTGACGCCCATCATCGCGAAGAAGACGAGCGCGATGCCGGCCATGGCGGCCGAGAACACCTTGTTCTTGAAGTAGTTGATGTCGAACGACGGGTGGTCGCTGCGCTTCTCGTACAGCACGAAGGCGACCAGGACGGCGAGTCCCGCGGCGATGGTGGCCAGCACCTGGGCGCTGGTGAAGTCGCCCTCGTCGCCGCCCTTGATGATCCCGTAGACGAGCAGCACGAGTCCGACGATGGACAGCGCGACGCCGACGAGGTCGATGCGGCCGGGCCTGGGGTCCTTGGAGTCGGGGACGATCGCGAGCATCAGCACGATGGCGATGATCACGATGGGTACGTTGACGAGGAAGACGGACCCCCACCAGAAGTGGTCGAGGAGCAGTCCGCCGGTGATCGGCCCGATCGCGATGGCGAGCCCCACGCCGCCCGCCCAGATACCGATGGCCTTCGGCTGCTCGTCCCGCTCGAAGACGTTCATCAGGACGGCGAGCGTGGCCGGCATGACGAAGGCGGCGCCGAACCCCATCACCGCGCGGAACGCGATGAGTTGGACCGGTGTGCCGGACTCGGCGGCGAGGGCGGAGCCGATACCGAAGACGACGAGGCCGCCGATGAGGACCTTCTTGCGGCCGATGCGGTCGCCGAGCAGTCCGGCGGTGAAGAGCAGGCCCGCGAAGACGAGCGTGTACGCGTTGATGGCCCACTCGAGCTCGCTCTGCGAGGCGCCGATGCCGACGGGTTCGGGGGTCGAGATCGTCTTGATCGCGACGTTCAGGATCGAGTTGTCGAGGACGACGATCAGCAGGCTCAGCATGAGCACGCCGAGGATCACCCAGCGACGGCGGTGCACGGACTCGGGCACACGGGAACCCGGGGCGCCCGGGGAGTCCTCGGAGGCGGCAGGAGTGGTCATGGGAACGACCCTAGACCCATTTCGATACGGGACCGTCTCGTATTGAAAATCCCGAGGAAAGCCTTGCCGAGGCTTTACGTGGACGGGGTGCGGGATCGGAAGGGGGCCTGGCGCGGGAGCGGCACGCGGTGCCACCATGGAGGTGATCCGGGGACGCCGTCAGGGCGCCTCGAGACGACATGAAGGAGCCGTTGCGATGACGCAACCCACAGAGCTTTCGGCTGCCCAGAAGACATCGAACGACCAGAACGCCCAGAGCGACCAGAACGCCCAGAAGTCCACCGTGCTGTACGGGGGCAAGGGCTCGCGGCGGGTCTCGGTGCGGGACATCGGCCTCGCCAAGGAGCGAGGCGAGAAGTGGCCCATGCTCACCGCCTACGACGCCATGACGGCGTCGGTCTTCGACGAGGCCGGGATCCCCGTGATGCTGGTCGGCGACTCGGCGGGCAACTGCCACCTCGGGTACGACACGACGGTGCCGGTGACGGTGGACCAGATGGTCATGCTGTCCGCGGCCGTCGTACGCGGCACGTCCCGCGCGCTGATCGTCGGTGACCTGCCCTTCGGGTCCTACCAGGAGGGGCCGACGCAGGCGCTCCGCTCCGCGATGCGGCTGGTCAAGGAAGCGGGGGTGGGCGCCGTCAAGCTGGAGGGCGGCGAGCGCTCGCACGCCCAGATCAAGCTGCTCGTCGACGCCGGGATCCCGGTCATGGCGCACATCGGCCTGACCCCGCAGTCGGTCAACACGCAGGGCTACCGGGTGCAGGGGCGCGGCGAGGAGGCGGCGCAGCAGTTGCTGCGCGATGCCAAGGCGGTCCAGGACGCGGGCGCGTTCGCGGTCGTCCTGGAGCTGGTTCCGGCGGAGCTGGCGGCCGAGGTCACGCGGGTTCTGCACATCCCGACCGTCGGCATCGGCGCCGGGGCCGGTACGGATGCGCAGGTCCTGGTCTGGACGGATGCGCTCGGCCTGACCGGCGGGAAGATGCCGCGGTTCGTGAAGCAGTACGCGGATCTGCGGGGAGTGATGTCCGACGCGGCGAAGGCGTTTGCGGAGGACGTTGTCGGCGGAACGTTCCCTCAGGAGGAGCACTCCGTTCACTGAGCCAATCCCGGTACGACCGCGGCCCGTCGATCTTCCCCCGTCGGCGGGCCGCGCTGCGCTCCGCGGGTGGATCGGTGGGGCGGGGCGCGCCGCCCCTTCCGGTCGACCGTCCGTCGCCCTCGGGGCTCCGCCCCGGACCCCGCTGCGCAATCGCCGCAGGGGCTTGATTTGCTCACCCGCCGCTGGGGCTGAAGGTGCCGATGAGGTCGCCACCGCCTTGGGCAATCTGCCGCCTTGGGCGGCAGGGCGGGCAAGGCGGCGCCCGGTGCCGCACCCCGTCGGTGAGATGTCGGGTGGATGTCGGTGGGTTGTCGGTGGGGGCTGGCAGCTTGGTGGGCATGACGCGAATCGACAAGAACTCCGTGAGCGACCGGCCGGTCGCCGTATCCGTGAGGGGACTGGTCAAGCACTACGGCGAGACCAAGGCCCTGGACGGCGTGGACCTGGACGTGCACCAGGGCACCGTGATGGGCGTCCTCGGTCCGAACGGCGCCGGCAAGACCACCCTCGTCCGCTGCCTGTCCACCCTGATCACCCCCGACGCCGGCACGGCGATCGTGGCGGGCTACGACGCCGTCAACCAGCCCCGCCAGCTCCGCCGCGTGATCGGCCTCACCGGCCAGTACGCCTCGGTCGACGAGAAGATCTCCGGCCGCGAGAACCTGTACATGATCGGCCGCCTGCTCGACCTGTCCAGGAAGGACGCCAAGGCCCGTGCCGACGCGCTCCTGGAGCGGTTCTCGCTGACCGACGCCGCCGCCCGCCCCGCGAAGACGTACTCCGGCGGCATGCGCCGCCGGCTCGACCTCGCGGCGTCGATGATCGGCCGCCCGCACGTCCTGTACCTGGACGAGCCGACGACCGGCCTCGACCCCCGTACCCGTAACGAGGTGTGGGAGGAAGTGAAGAGCATGGTGCGCGACGGGGTCACCGTCCTGCTCACCACGCAGTACATGGAGGAGGCCGAGCAGCTGGCCTCCGAGCTCACCGTCGTCGACCACGGCAAGGTCATCGCGCGCGGCGGCATCGAGGAGCTGAAGGCGAAGGTCGGCGGCCGCACCCTGCGGATCCGCCCGACCGACTCGCTGGAGCTGCGCCCGCTGGCGCACGCGATAGACGACATGGGACTCACGGGCCTCGCCACCACCACCGTGGACACCGAGTCGGGCGCCGTCCTGGTCCCCGTGCTCAGCGACGAGCAGCTCACCGCCGTGGTCGGCGCGGTCACCGCGCGCGGCATCACGATCGCCTCCATCGGCTCCGAACTGCCGAGCCTGGACGAGGTGTTCCTGTCCATCACCGGCCACAAGGCTTCCGCACCCGAGGACGCCCGGCCCGAACTCGAGGAGGCCGCCGTATGAGTTCCCACCCGTCGCCCACCGCCACCCTCAACGAGCCGCTGCGCGGCGCCCCTGCTGATCCCCTTGCTCCCCCGGCGGCCGCCACGATCACCGTCGAGGCCGACCCCAAGATCGGCCTGCGCGGCCACCTGCGGCACACGGGCGCGCTCGTCCGCCGCAACCTGCTGTGGATCCGCAACGACCCGGAGTCGATGTTCGACGCGGTCCTCATGCCGATCGTCTTCACCCTGCTGTTCGTGTACGTCTTCGGCGGGTCCATCGGCGCCTCGATGGGCGGCGGGCAGGACGCGTACGTGCAGTACGTGATCCCCGGCATGATCGCGATGATGAGCATGAACATCGCGCAGGGCGTGGGCACCGGCTTCAACGAGGACTTCCACAAGGGCATCATGGACCGCTTCCGGACGCTGCCCATCGGGCGCGGATCGGTCCTCATGGCCAAGGTCTCCGTCGAACTGCTGAGGCTGCTCGTCGCCACCACGATCCTGATGATCGTCGCGCTGCTCGTCGGCTTCGACATCACCAACTGGGTCGGTCTGCTCGCCGCGTTCGGCCTGACCGCGCTGTTCGGATCGTCCATCATGTGGATCTTCCTGACGCTCGGCGTCACCATGAAGACCGCGCAGGCCGTGCAGGCCATGGGCTTCCTGGTGATGATGCCGCTGCAGTTCGGTTCGTCGATCTTCGCGCCGACCCAGTCGATGCCGGGCTGGCTCCAGTCCTTCACCGACTGGAACCCGATGTCGACCCTCGCGGACGCCTGCCGCGGCCTGATGGTCGGCGGCCCCGCCGCCCACGACGTGTGGGTGACGGTCGCCTGGTCGCTGCTGCTCACGGCCGTCATGGCGCCGATCGCGATCCGCAAGTTCACCAAGCAGAGCTGAGCCGGCGCGGTACGGGCCCGGGCGACACCCCCTGTCGATCCGCGTCAGTCGTCAGGCGTCAGTCGTCCAGCAGGGCGGTGGCCTCCTCCATGGAGAGGCCGCCGCCCTCGGCGTATGCCCGCTCGTACGTCGCGTCGTCGAGCGGCGCGCGGACCGCGGCCACGGCGTCCGCACGCCAACTCCGTTCGAGCACGGCCGGCTTGTGGCCTTCGGGGGTCGCCGCGTCGGCGGCGCCCATGACCCGTGCCGCGGCCACGGCGTCCCCGTCCCGGCCGCGCTGGGCGAGGGCCCGGGCCCCGGTGCACAGATGCAGCCCCGCCAGTTGCGGCATGACGAGCGCGGACAGCGGGTCCCGCGCGATGTCGAGAGAGGCCCGTACGTGCGCGAGCGCGTCCTCGGTGTGCCCGTCGACGACGTCGAGCATCGCCTCCATGCCGACGGTCATGCCGTGGAAGAACCCGATCTGCGCGACCCTGAACTCGCCGCGCAGCAGCTCCAGTTGCTCGCGGCCCTCGGCGGTGCGGCCGGTGAGGGCGAGGTGGGAGACGAGGAACATCCGGGCGGCGGGCCGCGATTCGTTGGTGTGCCGGCGCCCGTCCGCGAGGGAGTCCCACAGCAGTTGCTCGCCCTCCTCCGCGTCCCCCTGCGCGATCCGCGCCTGCCCGAGCCTGACCTGGAGGATCGCGGCCTGGGAGTGGGCGCCCATGCTGTGCGCGACCTCGCGGGCGCGCGTGTAGTCGGCGGCGGCGCCCTCGAAGTCGCCGAGCTTCTCGCGCGCCTCGCCGCGCGCGGACAGCGCCTCCGCGGTGCCCCACTCGTCGCCGAGCCGGCTGAACAGCTCCAGCGACTCGTCGGCGTACGCGAGCCCTTCCTCGGCCCAGTCGCTGCGGTTGGCGAACACGTTGGCCCGCATCTGGAGGACGAGCGCCAGCTCCCAGTCGTAGCCGAGTTCGCGGCAGGTCCGCGCGGACACCGCGGCGAGTTCCTGCAGCTGGTCCATGTCGCCGGTCATCAGTACGGCGAAGTACCAGATGTTGCCGGGCGGGCGGCAGGCCTGCGGGAGGTCGGCGCGGTAGGTCGCGATGACGGCGCGCAGCCGGGCCTGGCCCTCCTCCGTCTGCCAGTGGTCCATCTCCATGTCCATGTAGCCGAGCCGGCACAGGTGGACCTGGCGGCGGGCCTCTTCGAAGAGCTCGCCGGTCAGCGGGGGCGGGGTGTCGATACAGCGCTGGTGCAGCGGCGGGGCGGGGCGCACGGGCTCTGCGAACGGGTCGGGGCCGAGCGCCGCGGCCTCCCCCGTCCACGTACGGGCGTCGACGCGCAGGTCCCGCATCTGCCAGAACCAGGACAGGGACAGCACGAGGCAGAACGCCTCCTGCTCGTCGCCCGCCGCGACCGCGTGCCGCAGGGCCGTGCGCAGGTTCTCGTAGTCCCGCTCGATCCGGGCGATGGCTGCGCGCTGGCCGCTGCCGCGCAGCAACGGGTCGGTGGTGCGGGCGAGTTCGCGGTAGTACGTGAGGTGCGCGCGCTCGGCGGCGGGGCGCTCGCCGGACTCGGCGAGGCGGTCGCCCGCGTACTCGGAGACGGTTTCCAGGAGGCGGTAGCGCATGCCGCCGCCGTGCTCGTCGTCCTCCGGGGCTGCGACCACGAGCGACTTGTCGACGAGGGAGGCCAGGGTGTCGAGCGCGTCCGGCCCGCAGATCGCCTCGGCGGCGGGCAGGTCGCAGCCGCCGCTGACGACGGAGAGGCGGGCGAGGGTGGCGCGTTCGGGCTCGTCGAGCAGGTCCCACGACCAGTCGACGACCGCGCGGAGCGTCTGCTGGCGGGGCAGGGCGGTGCGGGCGCCTGAGGTCAGGAGGCGGAAGCGGTCGTCGAGGCGGTCGGCGATCTGGCGGGGCGTGAGCATGCGCAGCCGCGCCGCGGCGAGTTCGATGGCGAGCGGGAGGCCGTCGAGGCGGCGGCAGATCTCGCCGACCGCCTCCGAGGCCTCGTCCACCGTGAAGCCGGGGCGCACGGCGGCGCCGCGCTCGCCGAACAGGCGCAGCGCGTACGGCTCCGGGAGCGGTTCCACCGGGTGGAGCGACTCGCCCGGTACGCCGAGGGGTTCGCGGCTCGTGGCGAGGATCGTGACGCCGGGGCAGTGGGCGAGGAGGTCCTCGGCGAGGGCGGCGGCCGCGTCGATCACGTGCTCGCAGTTGTCGAGGATCAGCAGCAGCCGGCGGTCCTCGCAGTGCTCCACGATGCGCACGAGGGGGTCGTCGCCCTGCCGTTCGCCCGCGACGCGGAGTTCCTCGGCGCCGGCGCCGCGCAGCACCGTTTCCCGGGCACCGAGCGCGCTGACGACCGCCTCCGGCACGGCGGCGGGATCGCTGACCGGCGCGAGTTCGGCGAGCCACACCCCGTCCGGGGCGGTACCGAGCCCTTCGGCGGCCTCCTGACTGAGCCGCGTCTTCCCGGCGCCGCCGGGCCCGAGCAACGTCACCAGCCGCACGCGCCCCAGGTCGGCGCGGATGGCCTCAAGGTCCCCTTCCCGCCCGACGAAGGAGGTGAGCCGGGCCTTGAGGTTCCCCAGAGCGGGGGCCGTCGTATCGGCGCGCGGCACCGGGGGCCGCCTTGCCCACCCTGCCGCCCCAGGCGGCAGATTGCCCAAGGCTCGGTCGGCCTTGTCAAGCCCCTGCGGCGATTGCGCAGCGGGGTCCGGGGCGGAGCCCCGCGGCGTGAGCAACTCCTGGTGCAACGCGCGAAGTTCCGGACCGGGATCCACGCCGAGCGCATCCGCCAACTCCCGCCGCACCGCCTCGTACGCCGCCAACGCCTCCGCCGCCCGCCCCGCGGAGCGCAACGCCCGCAACCGCAACACCTGCAACCGCTCGTCCAACGGATGCGCGTCACACAGCGAGGTCAGCTCCGGCAGGACCTCGTCCGCACGGCCGAGGTCCAGACACGCGGCGAGGCGGACCCGCCGGGCGTCCAGGCCACGGGCCTCCCAGCGCGTGGCCTCGGCCGACCGGTCCGGAAGATCGGCGAGCACGGGCCCGCGCCACAGCCCGAGCGCGTCGTCGAGCAGGTCGACCGCCTTCGCCGGGTCACCGTCCGCGAGGGCCCGCACTCCGTCGGCGGTCAGCCGCTCGAAGCGGAACAGGTCGACGTCGTCCGCGGCGGCGGCGAGCCGGTATCCACCCTCGGACGAGGCGATCGCCCCGGCCCCCAGGGCCCTGCGCAGCCGCCCGACCAGCGCCTGCAACGCGGCCGGCGCATCCGCGGGCGGCTCCTCGCCCCACACCTCGTCGACCAGGAACGCAACGGGCACCGCGCGACCGGGCCGCAGCGCGAGCACCGTGAGCAGGGCGCGCAGCCGCGCCCCGCCGACCGGGACGGGCGTGCCGTCGTCGCGGAGTGCCTGGGTGGTGCCGAGGATTCGGTAGCGCACGGACCTATTCTCCCCGCCGCCCCGCGGGACCCGCGTCGGGCACCTCGAGGCCGACCAGGACGCCGTCGTCGCGGAGGGTGGGGTCGGTGCCGGTGAACCACTTGGGGCAGGTGTCGACGGGCCGCGTCCGCAGCGTCCCGGGGACCGCCACGTACGTGCGCGAGCCCGGCTCCGTCTCCCGACAGGCCCGGCTGACGATGTGCACGGACCGTACCCGCCCGCGCGTGACCGGCCAGCCGTCGCCGTGCGTCTCCACCCGGAACTCCCCGGGGTCCTCGGGGTCCTCGGCGTTCTGGGGCCGCAGCGGCCAGGCCACCTCGTCGCCCACCGAGAACGGCTTTCCGCAGCACTCCATCTGCCAGTCGTCGTACCAGACGTTCCACATCGTCATGCCCCTACCCTCTCCGGAACTCCCGCCGTACCGCGACACGTTTCCCGCATACAGCGAGTACGTTCGGTGAGCCAGCCGACCAGCCTGCACCGGGAGTTCCACCCCATGACCACCGCCACCGCACGCCGCGGCGACAACAGGATCAGTCCCGTCTTCCTCGGCATCGCCGCGATCACGGCGGTGGCCGGGTGGGCGGTGTGGACGGACTTCGCGTCCGCCCCGGGCTTCGCCGTGTTCCTGTTCGTGACGGGAGCCTGGGTCGTCTCGCTGTGTCTGCACGAGTACGCGCACGCGCGCACGGCCCTGCACAGTGGTGACCTCTCGGTCGGGGCAAAGGGATACCTGACGCTCAATCCCCTCGTTTATTCACACGCCCTACTCAGCATCGTGCTGCCGGTCATCTTCGTGATCATGGGCGGGATCGGCCTGCCCGGCGGCGCCGTCTTCATCGAGCGGGGGCGGATCCGGGGGCGCTGGCGGCACAGCCTGATCTCGGCGGCCGGGCCGCTGACGAACGTACTGTTCGCGATCGTGTGCACGGCGCCGTTCTGGCTGGACGCGCTGGACGGGGTGCCGGACACGTTCCGTTACGCGCTCGGGTTCCTCGCCCTGCTCCAGGTGACCGCGGCGATCCTGAACTTCCTGCCGGTTCCGGGCCTGGACGGGTACGGGGTGATCGAGCCCTGGCTGTCGCACAAGATCCGGCGGCAGGTGGAGCCCTTCGCGCCGTTCGGTCTGCTCGCCGTGTTCGCCGTGCTGTGGATCCCGGACATCAACCAGTGGTTCTTCGACGCGGTCGACTGGGTGCTGGGCGCGCTCGGCGTGCACGAGTGGGACACGTACTGGGGGCGGCAGTTCTACCAGTTCTGGAAGGGCACCCCGGAGATCCAGACGATCACGCAGTAGGCGCGGCGGACGCCTGCTGCTCGCGCTCCTGCTTCTCGGCCTTCGCCCTGCGCAGGTAGAACCACGACATGTTCGACGTGACACCCGCGATCAGCACCCACACGATCCCGAGGAAGCTGCCCTCGACGAAGGAGACCACGGCCGCCACGACGGCCAGGGCGCAGACGACCAGGGAGAACAGTGCGATGCGGGGCATGGGGGGCGGCTCCAGACGGCGGCGCGGCGGGTAGTACGCCGACCAGTGTCCCCCATGCCCCACCGGGGCCGGTACGCGGCTATACGTCCGTCATACGTCCGTGACGCGCAGCCCGGCGTGCGCCTTGTAGCGGCGGTTGACGGAGATGAGGTTGGCGACGAGCGATTCGACCTGGTGGGCGTTGCGCAGGCGGCCCGAGAAGATGCCGCGCATGCCCGGGACGCGCCCGGCGAGCGCCTGCACGATCTCCACGTCGGCGCGCTCCTCGCCGAGGACCATGACGTCGGTGTCGATCTCCTCGACCTCCGGGTCGGCGAGCAGGACGGCCGACAGGTGGTGGAAGGCCGCCGCGACCCGCGAGTCCGGGAGCAGCGCCGCGGCCTGTTCCGCCGCGCTCCCCTCCTCCGGCTTCAGGGCGTACGCGCCCTTCTTGTCGAAGCCGAGCGGGTTGACGCAGTCGACGACGAGCTTTCCGGCGAGGTCCTCGCGCAGGGCTTCGAGGGTGGCGCCGTGGCCGTCCCACGGCACGGCGACGATCACGATGTCGCTGCGGCGGGCGCACTCGGCGTTGTCGGCGCCCTCGATGCCGAGGCCGAGCTCGTCGGCGGCGGCCTTGGCGCGCTCTGCGGCGCGGGAGCCGAGGATCACCTTCTGCCCGGCACGGGCGAAGCGGTAGGCGAGGCCCTTGCCCTGCGGCCCGGTCCCGCCGAGGACTCCGACGACGAGTCCGGAGACGTCGGGCAGGTCCCAGGGATCCTTGGCCGGGGCCTTCTGGCCGCTCGGGCTGCTTTCGGTAGAGGTCATACCGCGACCCTACTCAAGGGTATGTGGCTCGTACGGGCGGACTTCCCCCGAACGCGGCGAACGGGCCCGTGACTTGAGGCACGATGCGGGCCCATGGACGCCGTACGAGTAGCACTGCTGCGCGAGGTACTCGCCGGGACCGAGTGGCCCTCCGCCACCCGACGCTTCGCCGGGGCGCTGCGCTCCTCGGTCGGCGCGCACGGCGGCGGGCTGCTTCTCGTGGGCTCCCCGACGTACGAGCCCTGGCATCTGGCGGCCCACCTGGTCGACGAGGCGGCCTGGTCCGGTACACCGGAGCTCGCCCCCACTCTCGTACGGCACGCGGCGCGCCCCGACGACCCCGCGCATCTGGCCGTCGGCCTCGGGCGGCTCGAGGCGGCGCGGCGCGGCGAGACGCTTCTGGTGGTCACGCCGAGCGAGCCGGGCGCTCCGCTGTTGGAGCGGGTGCGGGACGCGCGGCGCGCGGGGGCGACGATCCTGGCGCTCGACGCGGAGGCCTCCGGCGGGGGTGACCTGCATGCCATGGCGCATGACGGGCTGAGCGTGCCCAGCGACACGGATCTGGATCTGGACACGGTGCAGCATTTGGTGAGTGCGGCGGCCGGGGAGAACGCGGCGAGCGCTCCGCGGGGGCGGCGGGGGTTTCGGGATCGGCTGTCCCGGCTTGCCGATCACTTGACCGCGCCGCCGCCTGCTCGATGGTGAGGTGCCCGCCCACCCGCGCGGGGCTCTGCCCCGGACCCCGCGCCTCAATCGCCGGCGGGGCTTGAATTGCCCAACCGGCGGCGGGGCTCCAGAAGGTCACTGGTCCGGGGTCTCCGGCTTGTCGTGCCAGCGGGGGTCGGATTCCCACTCCAGGTTTCGTTCCCTCGCGGTGTCCATCGCGTGTTGCGCCTCCTCGCGGGAGGCGTAGGGGCCGAAACGGTCCTTGTTGGGGCACTCGGGCCCCTCCTCGACCTTCTTGTGCTCCAGGCAGTAGTACCACTCGCCCGGCTTTCCGACGGTTCGCTTCTTGAACAGCGCCACGGCGGCTCCTCTCGTCCCCGCCATGCTCCCCCACGCGCGCTCGTTACACTCGCTGGCATGTCTGGTCAGTCGGGGGCGTCGTCCGCCCTGCTCGTTCCGGGAGAGATCTCCCCCACCCGCTCCGTGCCCGGGAACATCCGGCGCCCCGAGTACGTCGGCAAGCCCGCGCCGACCCCGTACACGGGCCCCGAGGTGCAGACCGCCGAGACGATCGAGGCGATGCGGATCGCCGGACGGATCGCGGCGCGGGCCATGGCCGAGGCGGCGAAGGCGATCGCCCCGGGCGTCACCACGGACGAGTTGGACCGCATCGCGCACGAGTACATGTGCGACCACGGCGCCTACCCGTCCACGCTCGGCTACCGCGGCTTC
The DNA here is from genome assembly GCF_044453445.1 of Streptomyces sp. NPDC051684. Classification (NCBI taxonomy): domain Bacteria; kingdom Bacillati; phylum Actinomycetota; class Actinomycetes; order Kitasatosporales; family Streptomycetaceae; genus Streptomyces; species Streptomyces sp. NPDC051684. The sequence goes on from NZ_JBITCS010000019.1 coordinate 70,903, forward strand.
CAGAAGTCGCTGTGCACGAGCGTCAACGAGGTCATCTGCCACGGCATCCCGGACTCGACCGTCCTCAAGGACGGCGACATCGTCAACCTCGACGTCACCGCGTACATCGGCGGCGTGCATGGCGACAACAACGCCACATACCTGGTGGGCGACGTCGACGAGGAGTCGCGGCTGCTCGTCGAGCGGACCCGGGAGTCCCTCAACCGCGCCATCAAGGCCGTCAAGCCGGGCCGCCAGATCAACATCATCGGCCGGGTCATCGAGTCGTACGCCAAGCGCTTCGGCTACGGAGTCGTGCGCGACTTCACGGGCCACGGCATCAACTCCTCCTTCCACAGCGGCCTGATCGTCCCGCACTACGACTCCCCGCAAGCGACGACCGAGATCAAGACCGGCATGACGTTCACGATCGAGCCGATGCTCACGCTCGGCACGTACGAGTACGACATGTGGGAGGACGGCTGGACCGTGGTCACGAAGGACCGCAAGCGGACCGCGCAGTTCGAGCACACCCTGGTGGTCACGGAGAGCGGCACGGAGATCCTCACGCTGCCGTAGCGATCCGGGGCCCGGCGGTTTTCTGCTTTTACGTTCCCTTGATCGCGTCGCTGGGTACGCTTTTACCGACAGCTTGTCGGAAACCCGGAGGCCGCCCGATGGACACCCCGTTCACCCCGTTCTCCACGTTGATCCGCACCGCCTCGCACGAGCAGCACACGGAGGCGGAGACGTCGACGTTCATGGGCGACCTGCTCGGCGGCCGGCTCGGCGTGGACGCGTACGCGCGGTACACGGAGCAGCTGTGGTTCGTGTACCGGGCGCTCGAGGACGGCGCCCGGCACCTGGCCGACGATCCGGTGGCCGGGCCCTTCATCCAGCCGGAGCTGCTGCGCGTACCCGAACTGGAGCGCGATCTCGCGCATCTGCGGGGCGCGGACTGGCGGGAGACGGTTTCGGCGTTGCCGCAGACGCGGGCGTACGCGGAGCGGGTCGCCGAGTGCGCGGCGTCCTGGCCGGGCGGGTATGTGGCGCACCACTACACGCGTTATCTGGGCGATCTCTCGGGTGGGCAGATCGTCCGGGACAAGGCGGAGAAGAAGTGGGGGTTCGCGCGCAAGGGGGACGGGGTGCGGTTCTACGTCTTCGAGGGTGTGGCCAATCCCGCGGCGTTCAAGCGGCGGTATCGGGAGCTGCTCGACGCGATTCCTGTGGACGAGTTGGAGAAGCAGCGGGTGGTGGCCGAGTGCAAGGCGGCGTTCGCCTTGAATACCGGGGTGTTTCGGGGGCTGGGCGAGGAGTTTCGGTCGGCCGCGTGATGGTTTGCGGGTGACGTGGTTGCGGCCTCGGGGCTCCGCCCCGGACCCCGCTGCTCAATCGCCGCAGGGGCTTGATTTGGTCGACCGCCTCAAGCCCCGCCGGCGATTGAGGCGCGGGGTCCGGGGCAGCGCCCCGTGCGGGTGGGCGTCAGAGGCGGACGCGGCCGCCCACCTCCACCAGGCCCCCCGGATGGGGAGCCGTCAGGATTTGGGAGCCGCGGCCCTGGCGGATGTTCAGGGACCGGTCGAGGCTCGCGGTCAGCGAGAGCGCGGCCGCCCCCGTCGCCTCGTCCTCCACGATGCCGTCGCCGCGACCGGGGAAGGCGCGGGCGCGGACCCGGCCCGCGGCCTCGTCCTCCCAGGCCCACGCGTAGATCCACTCGCCCTCCGGAGGCACCGGCAGCGCGTCCACCTCGGCGACGGAGCCGCACTGACGCAGCGTCCGCCCCGGCGCCCACTCCGCGCGCGCCTCGATCCAGGTGAACTCGCCGTCCTGGCGCACCCCGACGACCCCCGCGGGCACGACGAGTTCCGGCACATCGAGCAGCCAGGCCGTGCCGACGCAGGGGTGCCCGGCGAACGGCAGGCGCGCGGTCGGCGTGCAGATGTCGATGACGCCGCGCTCGGGGTCGTCGACGAACACGGTCTCGCTGAAGCCCAGTTTCGCGGCGAAGGCCTGGCGCTCGTCCTGGCCCGGCAGGTGCGAGCCCTCGCGGACGACGCCCAGCGCGTTGCCCTCCCGGCCGTCGGGGGCGCAGAAGACCCGCACCACCTCGTACTCGATGCCGTACTCGTTCATGGCGGCAGTCAACCACGCGACACCCCACGCTTGACCAGCACTTGACTCTTCCCTGGCTTGCCCATGGGTGGTACTGAGGTAAGCCTCATATAAGTTAGGTCGGCCTTAGTTGCCCCTGCCCCTGTGCACCCGGTGAACCACCGCTGTACGTCTTGGAGCCCGCATGCGAGCCGCCCGACTCACCGTTTCCACCGCCGTCGCCGCGGTGGCCGCCCTGACCGCCGTCACGGGCTGCACCCAGAAGAGCGACGCGAAGGGCGCCGGCTCCGGTGCGATCCAGGTGACCGCCGACGACGACAGCTGCAAGGTCTCCAAGAAGGAGTTCCCCGCGGGGCACGTGGAGTTGGCGGTCGAGAACAAGGGGTCCCGGGTCACCGAGGTCGAGATCCTCTTCCCGGACGACCGGATCGTCTCCGAGCGCGAGAACATCGGCCCCGGCACCAAGCACAGCCTCACCGCCGAAGTGAAGAGCGGCGACTACCGCATCGCCTGCATCCCCGGCATGAAGGGCAAGGGCCACCGCCAGGACGTCCAGGTGACCGGCGGCAAGTCCGCGGCGAAGCGGGACCCGAAGCTCGACGGCGCCGTCGCCGCCTACCGCCAGTACACCCAGACGCAGGCCGACGAGACGCTGCCGAAGGTGAAGACCTTCACCGACGCCGTCCGCGACGGGGACCTGGCGGCCGCCAAGAAGGCGTACGCCCCGTCCCGTATCGGCTGGGAGCGCACCGAGCCGGTCGCCGAGTCCTTCGGCGACATCGACCCCAAGGTCGACGTGCGGTTCGACGGTCTCGAAGAGGGCCAGAAGTGGACCGGCTGGCACCGCCTGGAGAAGGCGCTGTGGAAGGACAAGAAGATCGACGAGACCGAGAAGGGGCTCGCCGACCGGCTCGACAAGGACCTGAAGGACTGGCAGCAGCGCGTCGGCAAGGCGGAGATCACGCCCACCTCCATGGCCAACGGCGCCAAGGAACTGCTCGACGAGGTCGCCACCGGCAAGGTCACCGGCGAGGAGGAACGCTACTCGCACACCGACCTCGTCGACTTCAAGGCCAACGTCGAGGGCGCGGAGAAGGCGTACGAGCTGCTCAGGCCGGTCGCGTCGAAGAACGACGCCGCGCTGACCAAGGAACTGGACAAGCAGTTCGCCGCGCTGGACGAGCTGCTCGACAAGTACCGCGAGGGCGGGAAGGGCTACGAGTTCACCTCCTACGACAAGGTCGACAAGGCGGACCAGAAGGAGCTGTCCGACGCGGTGAACGCGCTGGCGGAGCCGCTGTCGAAGCTGGCCGCGGCCGTCGTCAAGTAGCACTCGCCGAGCAGCCGTACACGTGCACACGCACCACAAGGAGAGGGTCGCCATGGCGGACGACGAGACCTCCAACTCCCCTTCCCCGTCCCGGCGTTCACTGCTCGCCGTCGGCGGCGCCGGACTCGCGCTCGGTGCCGCGGCCGCGGGCGGCGCCGTCGCCCTGACCCGGTCCGACGACGGCTCCGACATGCAGCCCGCCGGTGACGCGGGCGGCTCGGTGGCGTTCCACGGCGCGCACCAGGCGGGCATCGCCACACCGGTCCAGGACCGGCTGCACTTCGCCGCGTTCGACGTGAAGACGGCCGACCGCGAGGAGTTCGTCCAGCTCCTGAAGGACTGGACGAAGGCCGCCGCGCGGATGACCGAGGGTCGCACCGTCGGCGAGGGCGCGTACGGCGGGCTCGTCGAGGCACCGCCGGACGACACGGGCGAGGCGCTGGGGCTCCAGCCGTCCCGGCTCACGCTGACGATCGGCTTCGGGCCATCCCTCTTCGAGAAGCACGGCAAGGCTCTCGGCATCGCCGACAGGCGCCCGGACGCGCTCGTCGACCTGCCGAGGTTCCCCGGCGAGAACCTGGAGAAGACCCGCAGCGGCGGCGATCTGTGCGTACAGGCCTGCGCCGACGACCCGCAGGTCGCCGTGCACGCCATCCGCAATCTCGCCCGCATCGGCATGGGCAAGGTCGCCATCCGCTGGTCGCAGCTCGGCTTCGGCAAGACCTCCTCGACGACGCCGGACGCGCAGACGCCCCGTAACCTGCTGGGCTTCAAGGACGGCACCCGCAACATCGCGGGCACCGAGAAGGACCGCCTCGCCAAACACGTGTGGGTGGACGCACCGGACGCCGACTGGATGAACGGCGGCTCGTATCTGGTCGCCCGCCGGATCCGGATGAACGTCGAGACCTGGGACCGTACGTCGCTGCAGGAGCAGGAGGACGTGTTCGGCCGGGACAAGGGCGAGGGCGCCCCGGTCGGCAAGGCGAAGGAGCGCGACGAGCCGTTCCTGAAGGCGATGAAGCCGGACGCGCACGTGCGGCTCGCGCACCCCGACTCCAATCACGGCGCGACGCTGCTGCGCCGCGGCTACTCGTTCACCGACGGCACGGACGGCCTCGGCCGGCTCGACGCGGGCCTGTTCTTCCTCGCGTACCAGAAGGACGTGCGCAAGGGGTTCATCCCGGTGCAGCGGAGCCTGGCGACCGACGCGCTCAACGAGTACATCCAGCACGTCGGTTCGGCGGTGTTCGCGGTGCCGCCCGGGGTGCGGGACGGCAGTGACTGGTGGGGCCGCGGCCTCTTCCAGCAGAAGGAAGGCTGAGCAGCGATGTTCGCGAACTACTTGATCGGACTGCGCGAGGGCCTGGAAGCCAGCCTCATCGTGTGCATCCTCGTCGCGTACCTGGTGAAGACGGAGCGCAAGGACGCCCTGAAGCCGGTGTGGGCGGGGATCGGCGTCGCCGTCCTCGTGTCTCTCGCGTTCGGCGCGGGCCTGGAGTTCGGCTCGCAGGAGCTGACGTTCCAGGCGCAGGAGGCGCTCGGCGGTTCGCTGTCGATCATCGCCGTGGGCCTGGTGACGTGGATGGTGTTCTGGATGCGGCGCACGGCCCGGCACCTGAAGTCGGAGCTGCACGACAAGCTGGACAGCGCCCTGCAAATGGGCACGGTCGCCCTGGTCGTGACGGCGTTCCTCGCGGTGGGCCGCGAGGGCCTAGAGACGTCCCTGTTCGTGTGGACGGCGGTGCACGCCACCAGCAACGGCACGACGGACCCGGTGATCGGCGCGCTGCTCGGCATCGCCACGGCCGTCGTCCTCGGCTGGCTGTTCTACCGGGGTGCGCTGCGCATCAACCTCGGGAAGTTCTTCACGTGGACCGGCGGCATGCTGGTCGTCGTCGCGGCGGGGGTCCTCGCGTACGGCTTCCACGACCTCCAGGAGGCCGACTTCATCGGCGGCCTCAACAACCTGGCCTTCGACATCAGTTCCACGATCTCCCCGGACGGCTGGCTCGGCACGCTCCTCAAGGGCGTCTTCAACTTCCAGCCCGACCCGACGGTCCTCCAGGTCACCGTCTGGTTCGTCTACCTTGTCCCCACCCTCGCCCTGTTCTTCGCGCCTCCCGGGCTGTTTTCCCGCAGGGTCGCGGCAGTGCGGGCCTCCTCTTCCCGGTAGGGTTCGGGCCCGTGGCAGGGGCCGGGGAGCGGAAGGTGAATCGAACGTCATGAGCGAGGCCAGGAACAGGATCGGCCGACCGGTCGCAGCGGCGGCCGCCGCGGTCGTGCTGTCCCTCACCGCGAGCGGCTGCGTGACCGTGCACGGCGAGCTGGAGATCGTCCCGACGACCACCAAGGGGCAGGCGGCGCGCGCCGTCGACACCTTCGTGGACGCGTACAACGAGGCGGACCGGACGTACGACGCGGACGCCGACGCCAAGCACGTCACCGGCGCGCTCGGCGCGATCGACGCGGCGAAGCTGAAGGCGGGCCGCGCGCTCAACCCGAACGGCAACCCGAAGCACTCGCCGCTGAAGCTCACCGACACGCAGATCACCGTGCCGAAGAAGGCGGGCTGGCCGCGCTGGTTCGTGACGAACTCGGACAACAACCGGGTCAACGGCTACCGCTGGGTGATGGTCTTCACCCGCAACGCCCAGAACGCGCCGTGGGCGGTCTCGTACCTCTCCCTGTTCCGGGACGGCACGGTCCCCAAGTTCAAGACGGACAAGGCCGGTTGGGCCGAGTCCGTGGACCCGGACGCGTCGGGTCTCGCGCAGCGTCCGAAGGACATGGGCGAGAAGTACATCCAGTACCTCAAGAAGGGCGGGGACGGTTACGCGCCGGGCCCGCACACCACACGCTGGCGCCAGACCCGCGAGCGGATCGACTCGCGCCCCGGCCTCACCACGCAGTTCATCGACGAGTCCCTCACCTCGGGCTCCTTCGCGCCCGTGGCTCTGCGCACCGCGAACGGCGGCGCCCTCGTCTTCTTCACGACCCGCCGCTACGAGAAGCTGACCGCGTTCCCCGGCAGCAATCTGCCCGCGATCGGGGCGGACGTGAAGGCGCTGATGAAGGGCGAGCCGAAGGAGTCGGCGATGTACGGCTACGTCTCGGGCCAGGCAGCGATCGACCCTCCGGGCTCCTCGGGCAAGGTGAACGTGGTCTCCCGGGTGGAGGGCATCACGACGGCCGAAGGGAACTGACGGACACCCGTCGTTGCGGTCCCGGGGCTCTGCCCCGGACCCCGCGCCTCAATCGCCGGCGGGGCTTGATCATGGCCACGCGGACGTGAAGTCCGGCTCCGCCCCCACGTACCGCGCACACGCATCCGTCAGCGTCTCCAGCAAGGTGAGCGGATCGGGAAGCGGATGCTCCGGCCCCCGCACCCAGAACACGGAGCGCTCAGCGGGCAACCGCGCCGGCGGCACCAGCACGTACGACCCGCGGCAGTGCCACCGGAGCCCGGGATGCTCGTCCATGGTCTCGGGGTGGCAGTCCAGCTCGCACGGCCACCACTCGTCCTCCTCGTCCGGCGTGCCGCGCGTCGCCGTGAAGAAGAGCACGCGGTCGCCGCCGGACTCGGCGACGGGGCCGACCTCGATCCCCGCGGCGAGGAGCCGCTCCAGCGCCTCGTACCCCGCCTCCAGCGGTACGTCGAGGACGTCGTGGACCATGCCGGTCGCGGTGATGAAGTTGGCCTGCGGCTGATGTCTCGCCCAGCGCTCGATCTGCGCGCGGTCCGTCGTGGACTGGGTCTGCCAGGCGAAGGAGACGGGGTGCCTGCCGGGGGTCGGACAGCCGACGCGGTTGCACGAGCACCGGTAGTCGGAGGGATACGCGGCCGGGGCCAGCGGCAGTCCGGCGGCGGCAGCGGCGAGCAGCAGGTCCTCACGGTCCGCGTCGGCGGCCGCGGTGTCCTTCGGGCCGCGCGCGGCCCGCAGCCACCGTGAGATCAGGCCGCCCGTCGTACGCCCCGCCGTGTCGCCGCGTCCGCCGAATCGGCGGCCCTGCTCCGCGCCCATCAATCCCCTCACCATCGCCGTCGAGCCACTGCCCTCGTGCCGAGTCCGGATGAACCTTGGACCAAAAGTGTCCCACCATCCTGCGCCTCGGGTGGCCACAGTCCACATCCGGGGTGCGCAAGGGCGCGCGGGGCCGGATTTCAGGGGCGGCAGGCGCCGATTCCGTAGAGGGCGTACTCGACGATCGCGTCCGCGTACGCGTGGTCGAGCGGGCCGGTGTTCTGCAGCCAGCGCTGGGCGAGCGGCCCGGAGAACAGGTCGCGGGCGACGAGCGGGTCGACGCCGGCGCGGATCTGCCCGGCGTCCTGCGCGGCGCGCAACCGGGCCGCGTACAGGTCGAGCCCGGGCATGAGGAGCTTGGCGACGAAGTCCTCGGCGAACTCCCGGTTGGCGAGCCCCTCGGCGGCGAGCGCGCGGGCCGGCGCCTCGAAGCGGGGGTCCTTCAGCTCGTCGACGGTGGCGCGCAGCACCAGCTTGAGATCGGCCTCGATGTCGCCGGTGTCGGGCAGGGAGTCGTAGTCGAGCGGGTAGTCGGGGTGGTTCGCGGCGGCGGCCTCCTGGTTGCGCTCGCCGAGGTCGATGAAGGCCTCCATCAGGACCTCGGCCTTCGAGCCCCACCATCGGTAGATGGTCTGCTTGCCGACACCGGCGCGGGCGGCGATGCCCTCGATGGTGGTGCGCGGGTAGCCGATCTCCCCCACGAGGCCGAGGGCGGCGTCGTAGATCGCGCGGCGGGAGCGTTCGCTGCGGCGGGTGGCGTCGGGGACGGCCTTCTTCGCCGACTGGCTCTTCGTGGCTGACATGCTTCGAATGTAGCAGCGCGCGAGCCGAGACGGTCCGTCTCGAAACCTCTTGACAAGACGCGGCGTCTCGCCGACAGTGGAGCACGTCAACGAAACGAGACGATACGTATCGTCGCGAGCTTGGAGGAGTACACCCATGACCCGAGGTGGAGCAGGCGGCATGCTGGGCGTCGGTGGCGCCCGCAGCAACATGTCCCGCAAGGCGATGCGCGGCGGCGGCCGCGGCGGACGCGTCGGTGGCGGGGGCGCCGACCCCGTGGCGCAGAAGCGTGAGCTGCTGCGCAAACTGCAGGAGAGGCGCGGCACGCACGACGCGTCGTGATCAGGATCAGGCGTGAACCACCCGTTCGGTTCACAGCCCCGAGGGCTCCTCCGACCGCACCATGGGCTTCCACCCAGCCCTGCGGTCGTGAGGAGCCCTCATTGCGTAATCCGCGCCTTGTCGAACGTCGCGCCACACCCCGGCGCTATCTCATGTGCCCACCGGCGCACTTCAAGGTCACGTACTCGATCAATCCGTGGATGGACCCGACGAAACCCGTCGACGTCCCGCTCGCGGTCGCCCAGTGGGAGGACCTGGTCGGCCGCTACCGCGCGCTCGGCCACACGGTCGAGGTGCTCGACCCGCGCCCCGGCCTCCCGGACATGGTGTTCGCGGCGAACGGCGCGACCGTGGTGGACGGGCGGGTGCTCGGCGCCCGGTTCGCGCACCCGGAGCGGGAGGCCGAGGCCGCGGCGCACCTGGAGTGGTTCCGGGCGCACGGCTACGCCGAGGTCCACGAGCCCGTCCACGTCAACGAGGGCGAGGGCGACTTCGCCGTCACCGCCTCCTATGTGCTCGCGGGGCGGGGCTTCCGGGCCTCGCCGCTGTCGCACGGGGAGGCGCAGGAACGCTTCGGCCGGCCGGTGATCGGCCTCGACCTGGTCGATCCGCGCTTCTACCACCTGGACACGGCGCTGGCGGTGCTGGACGACGCGGAGGACTCCGTCATGTACTACCCGGCGGCGTTCTCGCCGGGGAGCCGGGCGGTGCTGCGGCGGATGTTCCCCGACGCGCTGATCGCCTCCGAGGCGGACGCGGTGGCCTTCGGCCTCAACGCGGTGTCGGACGGCCGGAACGTGGTGCTGCCGCAGGGGGCCGTGGGGTTGTTCGGGCCGCTGCGGGAGCGGGGGTTCGTGCCGGTGGGGATGGATCTGGGCGAGTTGTTGAAGGGGGGTGGGTCGGTGAAGTGCTGCACGCTTGAGCTCCGCTGACCGGGAGCTTCGTTGGCCCGCACCGTGGTTGAGGTCGCGGGGCTCTGCCCCGGGCCCCGCTCCTCAATCGCCGGAGGGGCTTGATTGCCCCCACTCGGCTTTCCTGGCCCACTTGTACGCCTCACCGTGCTTCTTGGTCACCGTCCTGCGCACCAGGCCGCCCTCCGCCACGCACAGGTCGAGCAGCACCTGGCCCTTGCGGATCTGGGGCTTGCGGACGATCCGCGCGGGGGCCGCGGCAACGGGGAGGCGGGTCGCGGCGACGTAGGAGAACTTCTCGTCCTCGTAGGCCAGGGAGCCACCCTTGACCCGGCGGTGCAGTGAGGAGCGGGCGACTCGGGCCGAGAAGTGGCACCAGTCCGTGCCGGGCACGATGGGGCAGGCGGCGCTGTGCGGGCAGGGCGCGGCGACGTGGAACCCGGCGGCGATCAGCCGGTCGCGGGCCTCGATGACGCGGGCGTAGCCGTCCGGGGTGCCGGGTTCGATGATCACGACGGCGCCGGTGGCGGCCGCCGCGGCGGCGTCGACGACCGAGGTGCGGTCGGCCTCGGTCAGTTCCTTGAGTACGTACGAGACGGTGACCAGGTCGGCCTCCGGTGCGTCGTGCGTGCCGATCCGCCCCCGGTCCCAGCGCACGGAGTCCGCCAACCCGCCCTCGGCTGCGGCCAGTTCGCGGCCGAGGTCGAGCGCGGGCTGCGACCAGTCGACGACCGTCGTGGCCCGCTCCCTGGGCCACACGTCCCGCGCCGCCCACACGGCCGCGCCCGTGCCGCCGCCGATGTCGAGGTGGCTCGCGGGAGCCCAGCCGGACGCGGCGTCCAGCGCGTCGAGCGCGGAGCGCACCGCCTCGAACGTCGCGGGCATCCGGTACGCCGCGTACGCCGCGACGTCCGCCCGGTCGCGCAGGATCGGGGCGTCGGTCGGGGTGGTGCCCCGGTAGTTCGCGATGAGCCGCTCGACGGCCTTCGTCGCCTGCGTGGGCGGAAGACCGTCGAGAAGCCCGGCAAGGGCCGTGCGGAGCGTGTCGGCGGGCGACTGGAGGGGGACATTCACCCCTTGATTCTACGAACCGCCGGCGGGCCGGTTCAGACCACCGCCCGCGCCACCCGGTTCCCCGCCGCCACCCGCGGGCCGTTCGCCGGGCCGCGGCGGCGGGGGTGGACCGTGTTGGCGAGGAGGATGAGGGAGGTGTCGGTCGCCGGGTCGATGACCAGGGACGTGCCCGTGAAGCCGGTGTGGCCCGCCGCGCCGCGGCCCGCCAGTTCGCCCATGAACCACGACTGGTCGAGCCGGAAGCCGAGGCCCGGCGGGGTCAGCATCAGGTCGACGAAGTCGGGGCCGAGGATGCGGGCCGTGCCGTAGGAGCCGCCGGTCAGGAGGGTGCGGCAGAGGACCGCCAGGTCGTACGCCGTGGAGAAGAGGCCCGCGTGGCCGGCCACGCCGCCGAGCGCCCAGGCGTTCTCGTCGTGCACCTCGCCGCGCAGCATGCCCCGGTCCGCCTTGGCCCAGGGGCGGCGCTGGTCCTCGGTGGCGGCGGCGTCGGGGCACGGACCGTACCCGGTGGCGGTCATGCCGAGGGGGCGGGTGATGCCCTCGCGGATCAGGACGTCGAGGGGGCGGTCCGTGATGCGCTCCAGGACCTGCTGGAGCAGCAGCATGTTCAGGTCGGAGTAGAGGTAGTCGCCCTGCGGGGAGGACGGTTCCTCCGTGCGCAGGAGGGCCAGGCGCGCAGCTGTGTCCGGGGCGTCGTACAGCGGGAGTTCGGGGCGCAGGCCCGAGGTGTGGGTGAGCAGGTCGCGGACCGTGATGCCGTGCCGGGCGGCGGCCGTGAGCTCGGGGACGTACGCGCCGACCTTCGCGTCGATGCCGAGCCTGCCCCGCTCGATCTGCTGCACGGCGGCGATCGAGGTGAAGAGCTTGGTGAGGGAGGCCAGGTCGAAGGGGGTGTGCACGGACATCGGGGTGCGGGCCGCGAGGGGTAGTTCCACCGCCGTGTCCGTCGTCTCGTCGTACCTCGCGTAGCGCGTCGCCCAGCCGTACGCCGCCTCCGCCGCGATCACCGGGCCGCGGCCCGCGAGCACGACGGTCCCGGCGCACCAGGGCCGCCGCCCCTCGGGCAGCGCGCGCACATCGGAGAGGAGCCCGGCGAGCTGCTCGGCGTCGAGCCCGGCCCGCTCGGGGGTGCCGTGGCGCAGTCTCGGCGCGTTCAGCGCTGCTCACCCGCCGCGCGCCGCTGCCAGGGGCGGCACAGGGTCACGAAGGCGAGCGCCGCGACCAGTGCGCTGACGAGCTGGACGAGCGCCATCGGGACCGCCGTGTGCTCGCCCGCGATGCCGACGAGCGGGGAGGCGATGGCGCCGATCAGGAACGAGGCCGTGCCGAGCAGCGCCGACGCGGAGCCCGCGGCGTGCGGGGTGCGCATGAGGGCGAGGGCGTTGGTGTTGGGCGTGGTCAGGGCCATGCAGGACATGAGGACGAAGAGGCCCGCCGCGATGGGCGCGAGGCCGAGTTCCTCGGGCGTTCCGAAGACTCCGCCCGCGGCCAGGAGGAGGAAGGCGGCGGCGAGGACGACCAGGGTGAGGCCGATGCCGAGCACCTTGTCGAGGTCGACCCGGCCGACGAGCACCTTGCCGTTGAGCTGGCCGACGGCGATCAGGCCGATCGAGTTGAGCCCGAAGAGGAGGCTGAAGGTCTGCGGGGACGCCCCGTAGATCTCCTGGATGACGAACGGGGAGGCCGACACGTACGCGAAGAGTGCCGCGAACGCGAAGCCGCCGACGAGCGTGTAGCCGAGGAAGACCCGGTCGGCGAGCAGCCCGCGCATCGTGCGCAGCGCCTCCAGGGTGCCGCCGCCGTGCCGCCGCTCGGGCGCGAGGGTCTCCGGCAGGAACTTCCACACGACGGCGGTGAGCGCGATGCCGATGCCGGTGAGCACGACGAAGACGCCGCGCCAGTCGGTGAACCGCAGCACCTGGCCGCCGATCAGCGGCGCGACGATCGGGGCGATGCCGGAGATCAGCATCAGGGACGAGAAGAACCGCGCCATCGCGACGCCGTCGTAGAGGTCGCGGACGACGGCGCGGGCGATCACGATGCCGGCCGAGCCCGCGAGCCCCTGCATCAGGCGGAAGGCGATGAGGAGGCTCGCGTTCGGCGCGAAGGCGCAGATCGCGGTGGCCACGATGTAGATCAGCAGGCTGACGATCAGCGGGCTGCGCCGGCCCCACTTGTCGCTCATCGGGCCGACGACGAGCTGTCCGAGCGCCATGCCGGTCAGGCACGCGGTGAGGGTGAGCTGGGCGGTGGCGGCCGAGGTGTGCAGGACGTCCGTGACCTCCGGCAGGGCCGGGAGGTACATGTCCATGGACAGCGGCGGTACGGCGGTGAGCCCGCCGAGGATGAAGGTGAGGAGGAGTCCGGCGCCGGCTCCGGCGACCGCCTTGGGAATGGGCGTCGGGGTGGCGCCGCGGACCTCACCGGTCGCGTCCTCCCCCGTGGTGCTCCCGGTGGAACATCCGCTGTCCTTCATCCCGTTGCCCCTCGTTTCCCTTCGTCTCTCCCGGCCACCTGTGCGATTCCCTATGCTCTCAGCTCGGCGGTGCGGTCGAGACCAATATCTGGAGCGGGTGGGGCGCGATGGCTGAGCGGGTGCGTTGGGGAATTCTCGCGACGGGCGGGATCGCCGCGTCGTTCACGGCTGATCTGCTGGATCTGCCGGACGCCGAGGTGGTGGCCGTGGCCTCGCGCAAGGAGACCTCGGCGAAGGCGTTCGCGGAGCGCTTCGGGATCGAGCGGGCGTACGGCGACTGGGCCTCGCTCGCGGCGGACGAGGACGTCGACGTCGTGTACGTGGCGACGCCGCACGCCGCGCACCGGGAGGCCGCAGGGCTCTGCCTGGAGGCGGGGCGGGCCGTGCTGTGCGAGAAGGCGTTCACGCTGAACGCGCGGGAGGCGGCGGAGCTGGTGACGCTCGCGCGCTCGCGGGGCGTGTTCCTGATGGAGGCCATGTGGATGTACTGCCATCCGCTGGTGCGGCGGCTGAAGGCGCTCGTCGACGACGGGGCGATCGGCGAAGTCCGCACCGTGCAGGCCGACTTCGGGCTCGCCGGGCACCTCTTGCCGGAGGCGAGGCAAGGACAGCTGCCGCCCGCGCACCGGCTGCGCGATCCGGCGCAGGGCGGCGGCGCGCTCCTGGACCTCGGGGTGTATCCGGTGTCGTTCGCGCAGTTGCTGCTCGGGGAGCCGTCCGGTGTGCAGGCGTCCGCGCAGCTCTCCGACGAGGGCGTCGACCTCCAGACCGGGATGCTGCTCTCGTGGGACGGCGGGGCGCGGGCGCTGCTGCACTGCGCGATCAACGCCGGCACGGGCGTGACCGCCTCGGTGACCGGCTCCGCCGGGCGGATCGACGTACCGGACGGCTTCTTCCACCCGGAACGGTTCGTGCTGCACCGGGACGGTCTGGACCCCGAGGAGTTCGTGGCGGCCCCCGAGGACGGGCCGCGCGATTCGATGCGGCACGAGGCGGTCGAGGTGACGCGGCGGATCCGGGCGGGCGACACGGAGTCGCCGCTCGTGCCGCTGGACGGCTCCCTCGCCGTGATGCGGACGCTCGACACCGTCAGGGAACGGGTCGGCGTCCGCTATCCCGGCGAGTGACGGCCGGGGCAGGGCCTGTCGTTTGGATCAGGCCCTACGCGGGCTTGAGGCCCGGCTCCCCCGCGGCCGTCACGAACGAGGCGGCCGTGGTGAGGGCGGCCCCGGGCGTGGTCACGGCGGGCACCGTCTTGAAGTCGGCGCGCGCCGCCTCCTGGCCCAACTCCACGGTCACGTAGCCGCGGTGTCCGTTGTAGTGCTTCATGTGCGGGTTGCGGGCGAGGTAGCCGGCCCAGTTGGACGGCTTGGCGGAGCCGTCCTTGCCGCTGGTGATCGAGGTCGTGACGATCTCGGTGCCGACGGTGCGCGAGTCCTGGTCGGCGGCATCCCGCTTGATGTCCATGGCGTACGAGACGTGGACGTCGCCGGTGAGGACCATCAGGTTCTCGACGCGGGCCGCCTCCGCGCCCTTGAGGATCCGCTCGCGGGAGGCCGGGTAGCCGTCCCAGGAGTCCATGGAGAACGTGGTGTTGCCCGCGGTCGCGTTGTTCCTGCGCGAGAACGTGACCTGCTGCGGGACGACGTTCCACAGCGCCCGCGAGTCGCGCCAGCCGCCGGTCAGCCAGCGCTCCTGCGTGAAGCCGGGCAGCGTCTGCGAGGCGGCCTCGGACTCGGGCGTCGGGGTCTTCCAACCGTCGCCGTTGGCCTGGTCGGTGCGGTACTGGCGGGTGTCGAGGATGTCGAACTGGGCGAGCCTGCCCCAGTGCAGCCGCCGGTAGAGCCGCATGTCGGGCCCGCTGGGGACCTGCGGGCGGCGCAGCGGCTGGTTCTCCCAGTACGCGCGGTACGCGGAGGCGCGGCGCAGCAGGAACTCCTCGGGAGGGTTGCCGTTCTCGTCGGTGTCGCCCGCGTAGTTGTTCTCGGTCTCGTGGTCGTCCCAGGTGACGACGAAGGGGTGCGCGGCGTGCGCGGCGCGCAGGTCCTCGTCGGACTTGTAGAGGGCGTACCGCAGCCGGTAGTCCGCCAGCGTCATGGTCTCCCGGTTGAAGACGCCGGGCAGCACGCGGTCGGTGTAGTTGCGGGCGCCGCCGACGGAGGTGACGGCGTACTCGTAGAGGTAGTCGCCGAGGTGGAAGACGACGTCGACGTCGTCCTGCGCCAGGTGCTTGTACGCGGTGAAGTACCCGTCGTGGTACGCCTGGCAGGACACGGCGGCGAGGGTGAGCGCGGAGGTCTTCGCGCCGGTGGCGGGCGCGGTCCGGGTGCGGCCGGTCGCACTGACCCAACTCCCGGCGCGGAAGCGGTAGTAGTACACCCGCCCGGGCGCCAGCTTGTCGACCTCGACGTGCACGGAGTGGTTGTACTCGGGGTGGGCGGGGGCGGTGCCGCGCCGCACCACGCGCCGGAACCTCTCGTCGCTCGCCAGCTCCCAGTCCACGTCGACGCGGGCGGCGGGCAGTCCGCCGCCGGTCTCGTACGGGGACGGGGCGAGCCGCGTCCACAGCAGCACGGAGTCGCGCAGCGGGTCGCCGGAGGCGACGCCGAGCGTGAAGGGGTCGCTCTTGATCTTCTTGGCGTCGAGCTCGGCGGCGGCCGCGGTGCCTGCGGTCGGCAGATTGGTCGCGAAGGCGAGCGCGGCGGCGGCACCGGTGACGGTGAGGAATCTTCTGCGGCCCAAGTGCTGGGCGGCGACGCGGAGTTCTGCTGCGTGCTGCGGTATCTGAGGCATGAAGCGTTATTGCAGTGGCCGGGGACGACGGCCGACTGTCACGTACACAACAGCCACATGGCGGATCGATGATCTCCGCGTGGCCGCGCGACCCGTACGCTGCGGCCTCATGAACGCTTCGCAAACGGACACCGCTCTGCGCGCCGCCGTCGTCACCGGCGCGGGCTCCGGCATCGGCCGGGCCGTCGCCCTCGAACTGCTGCGGG
Source organism: Streptomyces sp. NPDC051684 (assembly GCF_044453445.1). Taxonomy (NCBI): domain Bacteria; kingdom Bacillati; phylum Actinomycetota; class Actinomycetes; order Kitasatosporales; family Streptomycetaceae; genus Streptomyces; species Streptomyces sp. NPDC051684. The sequence continues at coordinate 86,937 of NZ_JBITCS010000019.1, forward strand.
CGGGCTGGCGCGTGGCCCTCGCGGGCCGCCGCTCCGAGACCCTGGAGGCGACCGCGGCACTCGCGCCCGACGCCGACTCGCTCGTGGTCCGCGCGGACGTGTCGCGCCCCGAGGACGTCACGGCGCTCTTCGCCACGGTCCGCGACCGCTTCGGCCGTCTCGACCTGCTCTTCAACAACGCGGGCACGTTCGGGCCCGGCGGCGTGGGCATCGAGGACCTGGACTACGACGCGTGGCGGCAGGTCGTCGACGTGAACCTCAACGGGGCGTTCCTGTGCGCGCAGGCGGCGTTCCGGCAGATGAAGGAGCAGGACCCGCAGGGCGGTCGGATCATCAACAACGGCTCCATCTCGGCGCACGCGCCGCGCCCGCGCTCGATCGCGTACACGACGACGAAGCACGCCCTGACCGGCCTGACGAAGTCGCTCTCGCTCGACGGCCGCCCCTACCGGATCGCCTGCGGCCAGATCGACATCGGCAACGCGGCGACGGACATGACCGAGGTCATGCAGCGCGGCATCCCGCAGGCGAACGGGGAGCTGGCGGCGGAGCCGGTGATGGACGTCGCGGACGTGGGCCGCACGGTGCGGCACATGGCCGAGCTGCCCCTGGAGGCCAACGTCCAGTTCGCGACGGTCCTGGCGACGAACATGCCGTACATCGGCCGGGGCTGACCTCCCGCGATCAGGTGTGCGGCTTGATCCACTGAACTAGGGTCACTCGAACGGGCCTGCGCACCGCGTGCGGGCCGGACGAGTGCCGGACGGTGAAGTCATGACCTGCTCACGTTTTCGTACGTCTCGTAAGCCCTGCTCCGGGCGGCTCGATCTCGGGCTGCTCGCGCTGCGTGTCGGCACCGGCGGGGTGCTCGCCGTGCACGGGGCGCAGAAGCTCCTCGGCTGGTTCGGCGGCGGCGGGGTGTCCGGCACGGCCGCCGGCATGGAGGCCATGGGGTACCACCCGCCGAAGGCCAGCGCCATCGCCGCCGGGCTCGGGGAGGCGGGCGGCGGGGCGCTGCTCGCGCTCGGGCTCGCGACGCCGGTGGGCGGGGCGGCCGCCGCCGGGACCATGGCGGGCGCGGCCGCGGTGCACGCGCCCAACGGGTTCTTCGCGCAGGGCGGCGGATACGAGTACCCGGCGTTCCTCGGCTTCGTCGCGGCGGGCCTCGCGGTGACCGGCGCGGGCCGCTACTCCCTCGACCACGCTCTCGGCCACGCGCTCGACCGGCACTGGATGGTGCCCGCCGCGCTCGTCGGGGCCGGCGCGGCGGCGGTGGCCGTGGTGGCGTCCCGCAACAAGCAGGTGGCCGCGCGCCAGGACGAGAAGGAAGAGGAATAGCCTCGTCGTCCGTGACGACGAACGACGACGCCAACGACGACGCCATCGACGACGAGCTGTGGGCGACGGTCGACCGGCTGCGCGCCTGGCTCGACGCCCACAACGCCCGCCCGCCCCAAGAGGCGCTCCTCCTGCGGATGCTGAAGCTCTCCGAGGAGGTCGGCGAGGTCTCCCAGGCGGTGATCGGCGCGGTCGGCCAGAACCCGCGCAAGGGCGTGAGCCACTCCTGGACCGACGTCGAGTCGGAACTGTGCGACGTGGTGGTGACGGCGCTGGTCGCCCTCGGGGCGCTGACCCCGAGCCCGCGGGACGCGCTGCGCGCGCATGTGGCGAAGGTCGCGGACCGGTCCCTACCTCCTTCAAGCCCCTGCGGCGATTGAGCAGCGGGGTCCGTGGCGTCGGCCCGTGATGCCGGCTGCTCAATCGCCGCGGAGGGCTTGATCCGGCTGGAGCCACCCCCGCTCGCGCAGCAGCGGCACCACCTGCCCGCCGACCGCCGGGGCGAGCCGCACGCCGTCGCGGCCATCGGTCCACCGCAGCGCGGCCAGCTCGGCGGCGACGGCCGGGGCACCGGACAACGTGGCGGCGAACACCACCATCCGCATCGGCACGCCCTCCAGCGCCGCCACGTCCTCCACCACGGCGAGCCGCTCGACGGCGTCCGGCGCGGCCTCCTTGCTGACGACGAGCAGCCGCCCGTCCCGCACGACGGCCGCGGCGACCACGTTCATGACTGTGTCCTGGTGCATGCGAGGTTTCTCTCCCGATCTTCTCTCCACCCCGCGAATGAGCCCGAGATGCCCGAGCACGAGAAGCCCGTCGTCGTTCCGCACGACCCCGAATGGGACGCCGGTGGGCGGGAGTTGTGCGGGCTGCTGCGGGAGCGTCTCGGGCCGTCCGCGCTGCACGTCGACCACATCGGGTCCACCTCCGTGCCGGGCATGGCCGCCAAGGACATCTACGACGTGCAGGTGAGCGTCGCCGACCTGGACGGGGCCGCGGCCGTCTTCGAGGCGCCGCTGGTCGCGCTCGGTTTCGTACGGGCGCCGTATCTGCGCGATCACGTTCCGGCCGGGCGCGAGGCCGCCGAGGACCCGGCCGACTGGGCCAAGCGGTACTGGTCGCAGCGGGGCGAGGGCGCCCCGGACGTCAACCTCCATGTCCGCAGGGCGGGTTCGCCGAACGAGCGGCTCGCGCTGCTGTTCAGGGACTGGCTACGGGCGACCCCGGAGGCGATTCCGGCGTACGCGCGCTTCAAGTGCGTACTCGCAGGGGCCGTCCCCGACACCGGCACGTACGCCGACGTGAAGGACCCCGTCGTCGACCTGGTCGCGGTCGTCGCGGAGCAGTGGGCGGCGACCACCGGCTGGTCTCCGCACCCGTGAACCCCGCGAGGGTCGGACGGACAAGGTGAACGGCTACCATCGCCGCCATGACTGACAGGCACCGCAGCACCGAACTCCCGCGCCTGGGTGTGGCCATCGTCACCATGGGCAACCGGCCCAAGGACGTCGACGCCCTCCTGGAATCGGTGGCCAAGCAGGATGCGGTGCCCACCCGCGTCGTCATGATCGGCAACGGTACGGCGCTGCCCGCCTACCCCGGCCACCCGTTCGAGGTCCCGACGGTCGAGCTGGACGACAACCTCGGCTGCCCGGGCGGCCGCAACGTCGCCCTCGCCCGGCTGCGCGAGTTCGGCGACGTGGACGTGGCCGTGGAGCTGGACGACGACGGGCTGCTCGTCGACGCCGACGTGTTCTCCACCATCCGGCGCCTGTTCGCCGAGGACCCGCGGCTCGGCATCGTCGGCTTCCGCATCGCGGACGAGCTCGGCGAGACGCAACGCCGCCACGTGCCGCGGCTGCGCGCCAAGGACCCGATGAAGCGCGGCCTCGTCACCGCGTTCCTCGGTGGTGCCCACGGCTTCTCGATGAAGATGCTCGACGAGACCGGCGACTGGCCCGCCGACTTCTTCTTCACCCACGAGGAGACCGACCTGGCGTGGCGGGCGCTGGACGCGGACTGGAAGGTCCTCTACGAGCCGTCGCTGCTGCTCCAGCACCCGAAGACGTCCCCGGCCCGGCACGCCGTCTACCACCGGATGACCGCCCGGAACCGGGTGTGGCTGGCCCGCCGCCGCCTCCCCCTCCCGCTGATCCCGCTGTACCTGGCGGTGTGGACGGGCATCACGGTGCTGCGCACGCGGTCGCTGGGCGGCCTGCGCGCCTGGGCGGGCGGCTTCGCGGAGGGCCTGCGCGCCTCGGCCGGCGAGCGGCGCCCGATGCGCTGGCGGACGGTGTGGCGGATGACGCGGCTCGGCCGCCCGCCACTGATCTGACCGTACGGGGGTCGGCGCCCGCCCACAGGTGCTTCGCTGGCCCCATGATTGTCGTCGCCACCAGTGTCATCGCGGTCCTCGGCACCCTGCTGGGCGCGGGCCTGAGCCACGTACTGCAGGGTCGCACCGCCGCCCGCGGCCAGGACTTCGCGCGCGCCGAGCGGCTGCGCCAGGAACGCATCGACGCCTACTGCGCGTTCGGCGGCGCGCTCGCCAACTACCGCAGGGGGCAGCTGGACCGCTGGTTCCCCGAGCACGTCGACCGGCCCGGCGAGACGGCCGACGTCCACGAACTGCGCCGCGAGGCCCAGCGGTTGCGGACGGCGGCCATGGAGGCGATGTTCCGTGTGGAGCTGCTCACCGAGACCCCGGCCCTGACCGCCCTCGCCCGCGAGGCGATGGCCTCCGTCGACCGCGTTCCCACGGCCGACGACCGGGAGGAGCTCCGCGTCGTACGGGACGAGTCGCGCGGCCTGATCCACCAGTTCATCGCGGCGTCCCGCCCCCACGTGCTCCCCCGGTGACCGGGACCGGTCAGATCGACTCCAGGCTCCGCCCCGTCGTGCGCGGCCCCAGGAGCCGTACGTTCAGGCACAGGATCAGCATCAGCACGCCCGACCCGATGAACACCGCGTCCGCGCCCAGGTCCTCCAGCACGTCGATCGCGACGAACGGCAGCACGACCGAGGTGAGCCGGGACAGCGAGTACGCGATACCGATGGCGCTGGAGCGCATGCCCGTGGGGAAGATCTCCGTCTGGTAGACGTGGAAGGCGTTCGAGAAGACGTTGCTGCTGACGGTGAGCAGGAAGCCCGCGCCGACGATCAGCCAGGACGCCTCCGCGAACCCGAAGACCAGGCCGAACGCGGCGATTCCCAGCGCCGACAGGATGATCAGCGTGCGCCGCTCGATCCGGTCGATCAGCGGCACGGAGAGCGCCGAGCCCACCGGGTAGCCGAGGTAGCTGAGGGCCGCGTACGAGAGGGACTCGGTGACGGTGTGGCCCTTGGCCTGGAGCACGACGGGGGCGAGGGAGCCGAAGCCGTAGTAGCCGACGGTCTGGAGGATCTGGAAGATCCACCACATCACCGTGCGGCGGGCGTACGGGGGCTTGAACATGTCGCTCAGCGGCACCTTTTGGGGCGGCCCCGCCGGGGTTGACGTCTCGGGGCTCTGCCCCGGAGCCCGCGCCTCAATCGCCGGCGGGACTTGAGACGACTGGGCAGCGATGGCCCGTACCACCTCGTCCGCCTCCGCCGTTCGTCCCCGTGCCGCCAGCCAGCGCGGGGACTCCGGCAGGCGGGTCCGCAGGATTTGGATGAACGCGGCGCCGAGTGCGCCCGCGACCAGGAGCCAGCGCCAGCCGTCGACGCCGAACAGTTCGTGCTTGGCGACGAGGCGCGCGCCGAGCAGCGCCGCGACGGGTACGCCGACGAAGCCGAGGGTGTAGGCCCAGGCGATGTAGCGGCCGCGCACCTTGCGCGGCAGGAATTCCGCCAAGTACGTGTCGACAAGCACCAGTTCGGCACCGAGGCCGAGCCCCGCGAGGAAGCGCAGCACGGACAGCTGGGTCGCGTCCTGGGCGAAGGCGCAGGCCAGCGAGAACAGCGAGTAGAGCCCCAGGTTGACCAGGAACATCTTGCGCCGCCCGAACCGGTCGGCGAGCACGGACAGCACGTTCGCGCCGACGAACATGCCCAGGAACCCGGAGGCGATCAGCCACGACTTCTCGGTGCCCGACAGCTGCCAGGACTCCGCGAGCGCGGCGGCGAGCACGCCGCCGAGGAACACCTCGTAGAGGTCGAAGAAGGCTCCTACTCCGACGATCGCGGTCAGCCGACGGTGCCACGGTCCGACGGGCAGGCGGTCGAGCCGGTCGACCGGGTCCGTCGTGTCGTTCATGTCCGGGGTGGCGGCAGCCCCCGTGACGCCCTGCTCACTCATGGACACAGACGCTAGCTGTAAGTGGCACGTAAATGAAGAGGTGACTTCCCGCCTCCACACCTCCCCCACCTGCACATACGCCCCCAAGGCGACCGCCGAAGGGACCGGTGCACACTTATATCGCCATTACTCGCATACTGGACATAATCCTTCTCCTCTCGAAAGACGGGTCCATGTCCTCGAACGACCACGACACCACCGGCACGGCCCTGGACGTCGGCGAGTGGGCCGCATTCGACAGCGGCCTCGAAGCGACGATCGACGACCTCGAGGCCTTCGCGCCCACGTATCTGGACCAGGGCCACGAGGAGGGCGACACCTACGTCCGCTTCACGGTCCGCGTGAAGAACATGGCGCCAGGCGTCCGCCGGGCCATGCGCGCACACCACGCCGCGCATCCGCGCCGCGCGCCGCGCAGGGGGTACTCCAGCGAGGCCGCGCACACGCGGGCCGTCGACCAGCACACCAAGGAGCACACCGACGCGCTGCGCCACGCGAAGGCGGCGGTACGGATGCGCCTCACCGCGCGCGTCCAGGTGTGGGCGGGCGGAGCCAGGGCCGTCCGCTCGTACGACGCCAACCAGGACATCCTCGCGGGCCTGCACAGCGAGGTGCGTCGTCGTCGCACCCGCACAGCGACCTACGCCTTCCGCGTCCCGGCGGGCGGCCTTGACGACCTCCACATACGGCTGAGCCCCGCGGTGAACGGCACGACCCGCGAGTCCGCGGACTGGGCGACGTCCCTCCCGGAGCCGCCCGAGGACCTCCTCGACGACTCCCTCGTACGGGAACCCGAGGAGCACACGACCGCCGAAGCCGCAGACGACGACACGGAGCACGCCCCCAAGAAGCGCAAGCAGCGCCGTCAGGAGAAGCGGGAGCACCGCCGCCAGCAGATCCGCTCGACGCACGGCGCGGCGCTCTGACACCGCGCCGGGCGGGCGGGGAGGGGGGAAAGAGAAGCGGCAGACGAGTCGGGCTGTACGCCGGGTTCTGTCGCCCGAGGTCCTCGCGGCCCTCGGGGAGACGGCCATCCATCTAGGACCGGCGTTGCCACCGGCCTCCTGCGGTCTACCCGCGAACATCGGGCGGGCAGCCCTCGATCGTCCGCGCAGGACCGTCTCCGAAGAGGCGGCCCCTCTTGACCTTGCTCCAGGTGGGGTTTACCTAGCCGCCTGAGTCGCCTCAAGCGCTGGTGGTCTCTTACACCACCGTTTCACCCTTACCCAGCAAGCTGGGCGGTCTGTTTTCTGTGGCACTGTCCCGCGGGTCACCCCGGGTGGCTGTTAGCCACCACCTTGCCCTGTGGAGCCCGGACGTTCCTCGGGAGGTTCCGGAGAACCCCACGCGGCCGCCCGCCCGGCTCGTCTGCCGTCCGGCCATCCTACCCGGCCGGGATCACCGCGAGGCCCTCAGCTCCGCAGCGCCGTCGCCCCCGCCCGCCACGCCTTCGTCAGGTCGGCGCCGTCCGGAAACCTGCCGTGGATCTCCAGGATCACCATGCCGTGCGCGAAGGCCCAGGCGGCGCGGGCCAGGTCCGCGTCGCCCCCGCAGGCCCGCATCAAGGGGGCGGCCGCGCGGTTCTCCAGGCCCTCGGGCAACGCGTGCCGGGGCAGCGGGCGTTCGGTGGCGAGGCGGTAGAGGTGGGGGTGGGCGAGGGCGTAGGCGCGGTAGGCCTCGGTGAGGGCGGGCAGGGAGCCGGGAGCCCGGCGCTCCGCCTCCTCGCAGGCTTCGGCGGACTCGGTCAGCATCTGCGCGACGAGTTCCGCCTCGACGGCCTGCTTGTCGGGGAAGTGCTTGTAGAGGGACGGGGCCTTGATGCCGAGTCGGTCGGCCAGGGCCCGCATCGTCAGGGCGTCGGGCCCCGACTCCTCCAGGACGGCGCGGGCCTCGGCCGCGATCTCGGTGGCGCGGGGCGTGAGCCGCGGCTCCTCTTTCAGGTCAGGCACGTCTTTCAGGTCAGGCACGCTGGAAGCCCTCCTTGGTCCGCAGCCCGTAGCCGAAGGCGCGATCGTACGAGATGTGGGCGAGCCAGCCGCACAGGCCCGCGAAGAGCGGCGCCCACTGGATGATGGGCAGCACCGTGTACGCCGCGACGAGGGCGAGCGGGACCAGTGCGCGGTGGGCCGCGTTGTAGAACGGCACGGCGCGGGGCGGGAGTTGCCCCGGCGCCATCCTCCGGGTCTCGCCGATGCCGGCCAGGAACGTGAAGTCGGGGGCGAGGAAGAGGACGACGGCGAACAGGACCACGAGCCAGCCGTGGTTGACGCCCTCCACGACCGCGAAGGCCGACCAGAAGAGCGCGTTCACGAGCCACGCGGTGCGCCGGACGACCGCGAACGTCCTGGTGACGGTGGAGGGGGCGGTGGCGGTCGTCGTGGTCGGTGCTGACGTGCTCATCGGGGCCTCCCGGAGAGTCGGTGGCGTCGGCGACGCCGCGGCTAACACCGTTAGCCGAACCATGGGGAGACCGTACGGCTAACAGCGTTAGCCGTCAAGCCCAGCACCCCGCTCCCCCGGCGCGGTTGCCTTGACCTTGCCGCAGCGTCAACGTTTCTACTGAGGTCATGCGGATCGGAGAGCTCGCCGGCCTCGTCGGTGTCACCACGCGTGCCATCCGGCACTACCACCACCTCGGCCTCCTGGCGGAGCCCGAGCGGCTCGGCAACGGGTATCGCGAGTACGGGCTGCGGCACGCGGTGGAGCTGGCCCGGATCCGGCGCCTGACCGAGCTGGGGCTCGGCCTCGCCGAGGTGCGGGACGTGCTGGCCGACGACGCCGGACGCGACCTCGCCGAAGTTCTCGGCGAACTCGACGCGGACCTGGCCAGGCAGGAGGCGGCGATCCATGACCGCCGGGCCCGGCTGCGGACGCTCCTGGCGGAGGCCGAGCGGGGGCGACTGCCGGCGGAGGGCCCGCTGTCGCCCGAACTCGCCGCCTTCTTCAGCGGGTTGGGAGACGTCGACACCGCCTCGCCGATGGCCGTCAAGGACCGCGAGGTGCTCGCGCTCATCGACACGACCGCCCCGCCCGAGGCCCGCGAACAGCTGATGGCGGCGCTGCTGCCCGCCTTCTCCGCGCCGGGCGCCGTGGCCGCGGCCCACGACGTCTACGCCCGGCTCGACGCCCTCGCCGACGCCGACCCCGACGACCCGCGGGTCACGGAGGCGGCGCACGCCCTGCTCGCCTGCATGCCGGAGGACCTGCCCATGGACGGCCACACGGACACGCACCCGCTCCTCGACACCTTCCTGGCCGAGTTCTCCCCGGCGCAGGCCGCGGCGGTGCGCCTCGCGATGCGGATCGCGACGGGGACCTCGACGGACGGGGGTGACGGGCGATGACCGGGCCGCCGGGCACGGGCCGCGACCGCCGCCCCGGCCGCCGGGTCCGCGGCGCGCTGCGCTGGACGGCCTACGGCATGCTCGCGGCCGAACTGGCCGTCACCGGCTGCGTGTTGACGGGAGTCCGGCCGCCGCCGTTCGTCGAGGCGCTGATCCTCACCGTGTTCCTCGTCGAGGCGGCGGCGCTGCTCGTGCTGTACCGGCGCGGCGGGGCCCGGGCCATGCGGGACGTCGTGCCCGCGAAGGCCTGGCGGCTCGTCGGGCACGAGCTGCGGGTGCTCGGCAGCTACGGGCTGTGGGTGACGCGGCGCCGCAACGGCGTCCCCGCCGGGGCGAGCGCCTTCGCCTACGCGCGCGGGCAGGCCGTGATGATGTACGCGCTGACGTTCACGTGCGCCGTCGAGACCTTCGCGATGTGGGCGCTGCTGCACAACTGGCCGCTGCTGCACCGCGTCGTGCTCGTCCTCGACGTCTACACGCTGGTGTGGATCCTCGGCCTGCAGGCGGCGGCCGTGACCCGCCCGCACGTGGTGTCGGACGACACCGTACGGGTGCGCCGCGGCGCCCTCGTGGACCTCCGGATACCGCTGGAGCGGATCGCCGCCGTGCGCCGCGAGAACCGCTACTCGCACGAGGCCAAGGACGGCGAGCTGAACCTGGACATCGGCGCCCAGACCAGCATCACCCTCGAACTGGCCGCCCCCGTACGGCACTTCACGTTCCTCGGCCGCCCGCAGGAGATCCACCTCGTGCGGCTGCACGCGGAGGAGCCCGACCTGCTCGCCCGCACCCTGCGGGAGCGGATCGCGGGCCGGCCGCTCACGCCGGCGTGAACAGCACCTTCGCCGAGCCCGGGTCCGCCTGTGTGAGCCGGACCCGCAGCCGCTCCCCCAGCGGCAGCGCGGCCGGGCCGCCCGCCACCCGGGCGACGACGGCGGGCTCGGTCAACTGGACGGTCCCTGCGGCCGGTTCGCGATCCTTCACGTCCACCACCACCGCGTCGAAGACGTCACCGACCCGGTGCGCCAGGAGCGCCGCCTCGACGATGTCGACGCACTCGCGCTCCACGGTGCTGGCCCGCCGGGTGCCCTCGGCCATCTCCTTCGGTAGGTCTTCCAGGGCCGTCAACACCCATTCGGGAACGCCCCGGTCGGCGCACGCGGCCAGGCACAGCTCGGAGGCGTAGCGGTCGACGAGGCGGCGCAGCGGGGCCGTGCAGTGCGTGTAGGGCGCGGCGACGGCGGCGTGCGTGGCGAGGGCCGGGGGCTCGCCCCCGCTGAAGGCCGTGTAGCCGGCGCCGCGCAGCAGCGTGGTGCACTCCTGGAGGAACGCGGCGTGGTGCGGGATCCGCGGGTCGAGGGAGCGGACCAGGTCGGAGTACGGGACGTGGTGGGGCCACCCGATGCGCAGGGCCTTCGCGGTGCGGCGCAGCCGGCCGACCGCGCCGTCGGGGGCGGTCGGCAGGGTGCGCAGGATGCCGGTGCCGGCGGCGAGCATCAGATCGGCGGCCGCCATCCCGGTCAGCAGCGAGATCTGGGCGTTCCAGGAGTCGGCGGGCAGCGGGGCCCGGTAGGCGAGTTCATAGGCGGTGTCGCTCGCGACGATCTCCTGCTCGGGCACGTCGAGCGAGATGCCGCCGCGCTCGACCTCCAGCTGTTCGCGCAGCGTCCCGATGTCCTTGAGCAGGGCGAGCGGCTCCTCGGCGGTCCCGTCGTCGATGGCCCGCTGCACGCCCGCGTAGTCGAGCTTGGCGCGGCTGCGCACGAGGGCGCGGACGACGTCGGTGGACTCGGCGCGCCCGTCGGCGTCCAGGTCGATCGTCCACAGGACGGCCGGGCAGGTCTGGTCGGGCAGCAGGCTCGCGGCGCCCTCGCTGAGCACGGTGGGGTGCAGCGGGACCTTCTCGTCGGGGAAGTAGAGCGTGGTGACGCGGCGGTGCGCCTCGGCGTCGAGGGCGCCGCCCGGTGCGACGTACGCGGCGACGTCGGCGATCGCGTACCGCACGCGGTAGCCGCCGCCGGGGCGCCGCGACAGGTGCATGGCCTGGTCGAGATCGGTGGACGTGGGCGGGTCGATCGTGAAGAAGGGGATCGCCGTCTCGTCGCGGTCGGGCAGCCACGGCGGATCTGCGGCTACGTGGTCCGCTTCCGCGAGCGCCGCGGCCGGGAACTCCCCGGGCACGTCCAGCTTCGTCCGCAGTTCGCGCAGCACGGCACCGAGCGGCTCCCGCGCCGCGCCGGTCACTCGAAGGTGGCGACGGGGCATGGGTCGAGCCTAGGACCGGGCGGCGGGGTCGGCACGCCGTACGCTGGTGCGTCGATCGCCTTCTGTTCCCGTACGTGCTTGAGGAGTGCCCCGTGCTTGTGCTGTTGCCGCCGTCGGAGGGTAAGGCCGCTTCCGGACGCGGGGCGCCGCTGAAGCCGGAGGGGCTCGCCCTGCCGGGGCTCGCCGAGGCGCGGGCGGCCGTCCTGGACGAGCTGGTGGAGCTGTGCCAGGCCGACGAGGAGAAGGCGCGCGAGGTGCTCGGCCTGAGCGAGGGGCTGCGCGGCGAGATCGCCAAGAACGCGGAGCTGCGCACGGCGGGCGCCCGCCCGGCCGGCGAGATCTACACGGGCGTCCTGTACGACGCCCTGGACCTGGCCTCCCTCGACGCGGCCGCCAAGAAGCGGGCGGCGAAGTCGCTGCTCGTGTTCTCCGGGCTGTGGGGCGCGGTCGGCGTCACCGACCGGATCCCCTCCTACCGCTGCTCGATGGGCGTGAAGCTGCCGGGACTCGGGGCGCTCGGCGCGTACTGGCGAAAGCCGATGGCCGAGGTGATGCCGCAGGCGGCGGGCGACGGGCTCGTCCTGGACCTGCGCTCGTCGGCGTACGCGAGCGCGTGGAAGCCCAAGCCCTCGGACGGCACGGTCGCGGAGCGGACGGCGACGGTGCGCGTGCTGCACGCGCCGACCCGCAAGGTCGTCTCCCACTTCAACAAGGCGACCAAGGGGCGGATCGTCCGGTCGCTGCTGATGGCGGGCTCCGCGCCCGCCGGCCCCGCCGAGCTGGTCGATGTCCTGCGGGACCTCGGGTACGTCGTGGAGGTCGAGGAGCCGGCGAAGGCCGGCCGGCCGTGGAGCCTGGACGTCCTGGTGGACGAGATCCACTGACACACGGAGCCAGTCGGTTGCAGCATGCGCAACGCCCTTTGCGCATGCTGCGCCGGGCGGGGCAGGATGGGGCCATGACCTCGACTGCCGCCGCCTCTGCCGGCTCCGCCTCCGTGCTGGATCTCGCCCCCGTCGTCCCCGTCGTCGTGGTGGAGGACGTCGCCGACGCGGTGCCGCTCGCGCGGGCGCTCGTCGCGGGCGGCCTCCCCGCGATCGAGGTGACCCTGCGCACGCCCGCCGCGCTCGACGCGATCCGGGCGATCGCCGCCGAGGTGCCGGACGCCGTCGTCGGCGCGGGCACCGTGATCTCGCCCGCGAACGTCGCCGACTCGGTGGCCGCCGGCGCCCGCTTCCTGGTCAGCCCCGGCTGGACGGACACGCTGCTCGACGCGATGAAGGGCTCTGGCGTGCCGTTCCTGCCCGGCGTCTCCACGACGTCGGAGGTCGTGGCGCTGCTGGAGCGCGGCGTGCACGAGATGAAGTTCTTCCCGGCGGAGGCCGCGGGCGGCACCGCGTACCTGAAGTCCCTTGCGGGCCCCCTGCCGCAGGCCCGGTTCTGCCCCACGGGCGGCGTATCGCCGGCCAACGCGCCCGGCTATCTCGCGCTGAAGAACGTCGGCTGCGTGGGCGGCAGCTGGATGCTCCCGGCCGACGCGGTCGCGGCGAAGGACTGGGACCGGGTGGAGGCCCTGGCCCGCGAGGCGAGCGGCCTCCGCTAGTCAGCTCAGGTGCGCTGTCTCATTGAGGCAGCGCACGCTCGCGTTCCCGTCCGCGTAGTAGGCGATGGTGGACAGGGACGCCGCGGCGAGCTCCATCCGGAACATCGCCTCGGCCGGCGCCCCGAGCGCGAGCCGCACCAGTGTCTTGATCGGCGTGACGTGGCTGACCAGCAGGGCGGTGCGCCCCCGGTACGCGGCGGTCAGCCGGTCCCGCGCCTGCGCGACCCGCTCGGCGACCTCGGCGAAACTCTCGCCTCCGCCGGTGGGCGCGGCGTCGGACGAGGCGAGCCAGGCGTTCAGGTCGTCCGGGTAGCGGGCGCCCGCCTCCTTGAAGGTGAGCCCTTCCCAGGCCCCGAAGTGCGTCTCGCGCAGCCCGTCGTCGACCTGCACGCCGAGGCCGAGCCGGGAGGCGACGACCTCGGCGGTCTCGCGGCAGCGGGCGAGCGGCGAGGAGACGATCACCTCGACGTCCCCCCGCGCGTGCAGAGTCGCGCCGGCCTGCTCGGCCTGCCGCCGCCCGACGTCCGAGAGCTCCGGATCCCCGCCCCCACTCCCGGAGAACCTCTTCTCGGGAGTAAGCGCGGTTTCCCCGTGCCGGAGCAGATGGAGGATGGCGGGCGGGCTCAGGTCCGGCTTCATTTCAAGCCACTGCGGCGCTTGAGCAGCGGGGACCGGGGCAGCGCCCCACGACCGCAACACCGTGGGACCGCAACGCTTACAGCCCCGACTCGGACGTCCGCACCAGAATCCGCCGACAGTTCTCACACCGCACGACGGAGTCGGCCGCGGCCGCACGAACCTCGTTCAGCTCCGTGATGTTCAGCTCCAGGCGGCAGCCCTCGCAACGCCGCTGGAAGAGCTTGGCCGCACCGACCCCGCCCTCCTTCTCGCGGAGCTTGTCGTACAGCTTCAGCAGATCCGCGGGGATCGACCCGGCGACGACCTCGCGCTCCTTGGCGGCGGCGGAGATGTCGGAGTCGATGGCGGCAGCCGCCTCGTCGCGCCGCGAGGTCGCGTCGTCGGCCTTCGCCTGCACGGAGGCGAGCCGCTCGGCCAGCTCGCCCGCGCGCTCCTGCGCGGACTCACGGCGCTCCATGACCTCGAGGACGACGTCCTCCAGGTCACCCTGGCGCTTGGCGAGCGAGGCGATCTCGCGCTGCAGGTTCTCCAGGTCCTTGGGGGACGTGACCGCGCCGGAGTCGAGACGCTTCTGGTCGCGGGCGGCACGCTGGCGGACCTGGTCGACGTCCTGCTCGGCCTTGGTCTGCTCGCGGGCGCAGTCGCTCTCCTCGGTCGTCGAGGCGACGTGCAGGTCGCGCAGCTGCGTGAGGTCCTTGGTGAGCGTCTCGATCTCGGCGTGCTCGGGCAGCGACTTCTTCTTGTGCGCGAGCTGCTGGAGGCGGGTGTCCAGGTCCTGGAGGTCCAGGAGACGGATCTGGTCGGCGGGCGCGGCGTTCAGTTGGGGGCTCCAAAAGTAGAAACAGGCTGAGGGTTGGACGCCGCGTGGGCGGTCCAGGGATCGGTGACCGTCTTCGAGACGTGGACCCGCAGGTCCCATCCCGCACGGTCGGAGATCTCGTCGAGCTGAGCTGCGGCCAGCTCGCACCAGGGCCACTCGGTGGCCCAGTGCGCCGCGTCGAGCAGCGCCAGAGGCGTGGTCTCGCGGGCCTCGCTCACCGGGTGGTGGCGCAGGTCCGCGGTGAGGAAGGCGTCGACACCGGCCGCACGCACCTCGTCGAAGAGGCTGTCGCCGGAGCCACCGCTCACGGCGATCGTACGCACCGTCGCGTCGAGGTCCCCCGCGACGCGGATGCCCTGCGCGGTGGCCGGCAACCGGTCGGCGGCGCGGCCCGCGAGCTCGCGCAGCGTCAGCGGGTGCTCAAGCTCGCAGACCCGGCCGAGGCCGCGGCGGCCCGCGGGGTCGGTGGGGTCCGGGACCAGCGGGCGTACGACGCGGACGTCGAGGGCGCCCGCGAGCGCGTCGGAGACGCCGGGGTCGGCCTTGTCGGCGTTGGTGTGCGCGACGTGCAGCGCGATGTCGTTCTTGATCAGTGTGTGGACGGCGCGGCCCTTGAAGGTCGAGGCCGCCACCGTCGTCGTACCGCGCAGGTAGAGCGGGTGGTGGGTGACCAGCAGGTCCGCACCGAGCTCGACCGCCTCGTCGACGATCTCCTGGACGGGGTCGACGGCGAAGAGCACCCGGCCGACCTCGGCTTCCGGGTCGCCCGCGACCGTGCCGACCGCGTCCCATCCCTCGGCGAGGGCCGGGGGCCAGAGGGCTTCGAGGGCGGCGGTTACTTCAGACAGACGGGGCACGCAGACAGGTTACCTGCGCGGCCCGCCCCATCCCCAAGCCCGGCCCGTACCGGCGGAAGGGAGCAGGAGAGCACACGGGACTCACGGCGCACAGCCAATTCGGGGCATGGCCCACCTTTCGTGTGAAACGGCGGGCGCGAGGTGCCACGGAGGTTCGTGCGAAAACTAGCGTCGGCCCGGACAAGCGGAGGTGACTGATCCATGACGGCCCTGGCCACCGAACCCACGCCGGATACGCCGGAAATGCCGCCACGACCGCCGCACACCGGATGTGTGCTCACGATGGACGCGTCGTACGCGGCGCGGCTCGCGCGGCACGGCGCGGGTGAGGACTCCTGGTTCCCGGAGCGCTGGACCCTGGACGGACCCGAGCCGTACGCGGTGCCGCTGCCGGGACCCCAGCCCGAGGAGCCCGGCACCGCCGTGCTGCCCCTGACCGACGGCCGGGTGCTGATCCAGCGCGCGGCGGCGGGGCGCCAGATGTTCTCGCTGCTGTACCCGACGGGCCCCGGCACGGGCGAGGTGCCGCTCGGGGCCGTGGAGTGCAAGGAGCTCACGCTGCTGCCGCCCGCGCCCGACGGGCAGTGCGCCTATGCGCTGGCGGTCGGCGAGGAGTCGACCGCGGTCTGGCAGGTGTCGGGCGCGGGACTCGGTCCCGAGTTGCTCGCCGAGGTGCCGGGGCGCTGCTCGGGCGGGGTCTGGCTGTCCCGCGAGGCCCGGCTGCTCGCGCTCGACCGGGCCCTGCCGGAGTCGGCGGGCGGCGGCCCGGTGAAGACGGTGGTGGTGGACCTGGACCGGGGCGGCGAGGTCTCCCCGCTGCTCCAGGTCGCGGAGGACAGCGAGGACCGGCTGCTCATGGCCGACCTCGACAGCGGACTGATCCTGCTCCGCTCGGACGCTCCGACGCCGGGTGAACTCCGGCTCGGCTGGGGCGTGTTGGGCAGTACGCTGCCGATCCGCTTCCCGGATTCGCTGCGGCTCGCCGACTGCGAGCTGACGCCGTTCGCCATCCAGCCCGGCCAGTCGCTGATGCCGGAGGGCTGCGCGGTGGCGCTGCACGTCGAGAGCACGGAGGGCGGCGCGCCGTGGCTCGGTCTGTGGCGGCCTTCGGAGGGCCGGATGCACCAGGTCGCGGCGCCCGGCGGCTGGCTTCCGGGCAGCGGCTTCTTCTCGCGCGAGGGGGTGCTCTCCCTTCCCTACGTGACCGAGGACCAGCCGTGCGGCCTGGCGAGGCTCACGACACCCGAATCCGGCCCGGAACAGCGGGAGCCGAAGGAGGAATCCGCGCCGCCGGAGCCCGCCGCGGCGCGCCCCGTCCCACTGGCGCAGGCACCCCTCGGTGGCCGTGGGGCGGACCGTTAGACTCGCCCGGCTGCAACTGAAGGATCTTGTAAGTGTTTACGGGGTGAATGTTCCGATGGCGGAAGGCAACGGCACGGATGTCGAGGTCGACACGGAGGCGGCGCGCCTGGCGCGGGCCGGTTCGGGTCGTCACCGCGGCGAGGTGTCCTCGCCGCCCACTGCGGGCGGCGACCAGGAGTCGAGGCCGCGCGGGCGGCATCGTGGGGCGCGCGCGGACGAGGCGTAACGCTCGACACTCGATGTGAGGAAACGTATCTCTGAGGGGCCCGGCACGAGCCGGGCCCCTCAGTCGTCTTCCTCGGCCCGGCCCGTCAGCCGTGCTTGAGGCCGAGCACCTCCGCCGCCGCGAACGTCTCGTTCGGGGGGCGGTCCTTGTAGTGCGGGGTGAGCAGCGCGTCGAGTTCGTCGTACGTGAACGCGTCCTTGGCGGTGTCGAACTTCGCCTGCACCCTGGGACGGTCGACGACGGCCACCATGCCGCCGTGCACCACGAGCAGCTGGCCGTTGACGTTTCCGGCGGCCGGGGCGGCGAGGTAGCCGACGAGCGGGGCGACGTGTTCGGGCGCGAGCGGGTCGAGCCCGTCCTCCGGCTCGGCGAACCCGGCGAAGACGTCCTCCGTCATACGGGTGCGGGCCCTGGGGCAGATCACATTGGCGGTGACGCCGTACTTGGCCAGGGCGAGCGCCGTCGAGGTGGTGAGTCCGACGATGCCGCCCTTCGCGGCCGCGTAGTTGGGCTGCCCGGCCGAGCCCGCGAGGAAGGCCTCGGACGAGGTGTTGATGATGCGCCCGTACACGGGGCCGCCGGCCGCCTTCGATGCCTCGCGCCAGTGGCGGGCCGCGAAGTGGCTGGTGTTGTAGTGGCCCTTGAGGTGGACGTGGATGACCGAGTCCCACTCCTGCTCGGTCATCGAGAAGATCATGCGGTCGCGGAGGATGCCGGCGTTGTTGACGAGGATGTCGAGGCGGCCGTACGTGTCGATCGCCAACTGGACGAGTTCTTCCGCCTGTTGGTGGTCTGCGACGTCGCCCGTGTGCGGGGTGGCGGTGCCGCCCGCTTCGCGGATCTCCTTGGCCACCTGTTCGGCGGGGCCGGCGGTGGCCTCGCCCGAGCCGTCCCGGCCGGGCCGGCCGAAGTCGTTGACGACGACGTTGGCGCCGAGACGGGCGAGTTCGAGGGCCTCGGCGCGGCCGAGGCCACGGCCGGCCCCGGTGACGATGGCCGTGCGGCCGGTGAGCGGCGTTGACATACGGTTCCGCTTCCTCTCGGTGTGTTTGCGCCGCGACGGCGTTGCGGACTCGGGGCTCCGCCCCGGACCCCGCGCCTCAATCGCCGGCGGGGCTTGAAATGCCCGGCCTACAGCTCGATGCAGGTCCGCAGTGCGACGCCCGTGCGCATCTGGTCGAGCGCCTCGTTGATCTCCGCCAGGGGCACCCGGTGCGTGATCAGGGACTCCAGGTCGATGCGGCCCGCCCGCCACAGGGCGATCGCCCGCTCGTAGGACTGGAGGACGTCGCCGCCGCCGTACATCGACGGCAGGATCTTCTTCTCGTCGAAGAACAGCTCGAACATATTGAGCTGGAGGAAGTCGTCCATGGCGCCCGCCCCGACGACACAGAGCGTGCCGCCGCGCCGCGTCGTCTCGTACGCGGTGCGGGCCGTGGCGGACTTGCCGACGACCTCGAAGACGTAGTCGAAGCCCTCGCCGGCGGTGATGTTCTGCTTGGCGTCGGCCAGCTCGTCCGGCGAGATCGCCTTCGTCGCACCGAACTTGAGGGCGGACTCACGGCGTGACGCGACCGGGTCCACGGCGACGATCTCCGCCGCGCCCTTGAGCCGCGCGCCCTGGATGGCGGAGATGCCGACGCCGCCGCAACCGATCACGGCGACCGACGAACCCGCCGCCACGTCCGCCGTGTTGATCGCGGCGCCGAGCCCGGTGGTGACGCCGCAGCCGATCAGCGCGGCGATGTCGAAGGGCACGTCGTCGGGGATCGGCACGGCGCAGGCCGCGTTGACGACGACCTCCTCGGTGAACGTACCGGTCCCGGCGAAGCCGAAGACGTCGCCGCCGGGGCGCTTGAAGTTCGGGGTGCCCGCGTTCATGAATCCGGCGAGACACAGCTCGGTCTGGCCGCGCTTGCAGGCGGGGCAGGTGCCGCAGGCGGGCAGCCAGCACATCAGGACCCGCTGACCCGGCGTCAGGTTCGTGACGCCGTCGCCGACCTCGACGACCTCGCCCGCGCCCTCGTGTCCGGGGATGAAGGGGGCCGGCTGCGGCAGCACCCCGTTCATCGCGGAGACGTCGGAGTGGCACAGGCCGGTGGCGCGCAGCCGGACCCGCACCTTGCCCGGGCCGAAGCCGACCGCCTCGACGTCGTCCAGTACCTCGAGTTTGTCCTGGCCTATCTCGTGCAGTACGGCTGCTCGCATGGCGTGCGGCTCCTTCGTGCGTCGGTGTCCCTTTACCGGTGGTCAGTTGTGTTCAACGAGCGTGTCCGCGAGCACCGGGTCGTCCTCCCGCTCCACCGCCGTGACCGTGACCTGCACCCGGCCCGGCTGCCTCCACATGCGGATGCGCAGCGTCTCGCCGGGGAACACGATCCCGGCGAAGCGGGTGCTGTAGCGGGTGATGCGGGAGACGTCGCCGCCGAGTGCCGTGTCCGCGACCGCCTTGAGCGTCATGCCGTAGCTGCACAGCCCGTGCAGGATCGGCTTGTCGAAGCCGGCCAGCTTGGCGAACTCCGGGTCGGCGTGCAGCGGGTTCCAGTCGCCGGAGAGGCGGTAGAGGAGGGCCTGGTCCTCGCGGATGGCCCGCTCGACGGTGCGGTCGGGCTCGCGGGACGGGATCTCCAGGCGCTCGGAGGGCCCTCGGTCGCCGCCGAATCCGCCCTCGCCCCGTACGAAGATCTGGGAGTCGCTGGTCCACAAGGGGCCGTCCGCGTCGGCTGCTTCGCTGCGCAGCACGAGCACGGCCGCCTTCGTCTTGTCGTAGACGGCGGCTACGCGCGAGGTGGTCGTGGCCTTGCCCCTGACCGGGATCGGGCGGTGCAGCTCGATGGTCTGGCCGCCGTGCAGGACATGCGCGAGGTTCACCTCGATGCCGGGTGCGGACAGGCCGCCGACGACGCCCATGCCGGCGCCCGCGACGGTCGCGAAGCTCGGCAGGACGTGCAGCTTCGACTCGAGCGTGTAGCGCAGCTCGTCGGGGTCGGTGGCGGGGACGCCCGCGCCGAGGCCCAGGTGGTAGAGCTGGATGTCCTTGTGGTCCCAGGTGATCTCGGCGGACCTGGGCTCTGCGGCTACGGCCTTCGCGGCGTCGATGGGCATAGAGGCAAACGCTCCCTAAGGCTGGTCGAAGACCTCGGTGCGACCGTCCGCACCGTCGGCCGCACCGAGGTCGTCACGGGCCGGGTAGAACCTGTTCCATTTCCCCCGGCGCCCCATGTATAGCCAAGAGCGCATGGCTTGGGAAGGGCCTCGGCGCACCTTTCTGACGGCACGTCAGAAAGTCCGCTGTGACATTTGTACCGGCGAGGTGCGGACAACCGCATCTGCCGCCGCCCGGGCCCGGATCCGTAGCGTCATCGACATGAAGACGACGAAGGCAGCGGCCGTCTCGTTCACGGGGGCCGCCAAGACGTTCGGTTCGGTACGGGCCGTGGCCGGCCTCGACCTGGAGATCGCGGCGGGCGAGACGGTGGCGCTGCTCGGCCGCAACGGCGCGGGCAAGTCGACCGCCATCGCCCTGCTCCTCGGCCTGGACGAGCCCGACGAGGGGCACGTCGAGCTGTTCGGCGCGGCGCCGCAGGACGCGGTGCGGGCCGGGCGGGTCGGCGCGATGCTCCAGGAGGGGCGGGCGGTACCCCGGGTCACGGTCGCCGAGCTGGTCTCGTTCGTGGCCGGTCGGTACCCGGATCCCATGGACGTACGGGAGGCGCTGCGGCTCGCCGGGATCGAGGAGCTGGCCGGGCGCCGGGTCGACAAGCTGTCGGGCGGGCAGACGCAGCGGGTGCGGTTCGCCGTGGCGCTCGCGGGCAACCCGGCGCTGCTGGTGCTCGACGAGCCGACGGCCGCGCTCGACGTCGAGGCGCGGCACGCGTTCTGGGCGTCGATGCGGGGGTACGCGCGGCGCGGTCACACGGTGCTGTTCTCCACGCACTACCTGGAGGAGGCCGATGCCAACGCCGACCGGATCGTGGTGATCGACCACGGCCGGGTCGTCGCAGACGGCAGCGGCGACGAGCTGCGCAGGGCGGGCGGCGGCAGCCTCGTCTCCTTCGACCTGGCGGGGCGCGGCACGGACGGGCTCGAACTGCTGCCGGGAGTGACGGCGGTGGAGGTGCGCGGGGACCGCGCCCGACTGCGCACCGAGGACTCCGACGGGACGGTGCTCGCGCTGGCCGCCCAGGACCTCGTACGGAACCTGGAGGTCAGGACGGCCTCCCTCGACGACGCGTTCATGGCGCTGACGGCGGCTCCCGAAGACAGCACCAATGGCATCGACGACCACCTGGAGCGTGTGTGATGTGGGACTACCTGCGGCTCGAAGTGCGGCGCACGCTGCGCGACGGACGGTTCGTGCTCGGCGCGGTCGCGATGCCGGTCCTGATGTATCTGCTGTTCACCAACATCGGCTACACGGACGAGAGTTGGCGCACGGCGTCGATGGTCGGAATGGCCGCGTACGGAGCGCTCGGCGCGGCCCTGAACACGGCGGGCGGGGTCGCGGAGGACCGGGCGATCGGCTGGCTGCGGCAGCTTCGGATCACGCCGATGACGCCGCGCCAGGGCGTGCTCGGCCGGGCGCTGACCGGGGCCGTCACGGTGCTGCCCGCGGTCCTCGCGGTGATGCTGGCGGGCGCGCTGGTCAACGGTGTGCGGATGGACGCCTGGAAGTGGCCGGCGATCGCGGTGCTGCTGTGGCTCGGCTCGCTGCCCTTCACGATGCTCGGCCTCGGCAACGGCTACCGGCTGACCTCGCAGGCCCTGGGCGGCGTCAACATGCTCTGCTACCTGGGGCTCGCGGTGCTCGGCGGCCTGTGGTTCCCGGTGGCGCTCTTCCCGCACTGGCTCCAGCAGATCTCGTCCTTCACGCCCACCAACCGCTTCGCGCAGCTCGGCACGGCCGTCGCGGACGGTCGCGCACCTTCCGTCGCGGCGCTCGCCGTGCTCATCGGCTGGCTGCTGGCCTTCGGTTCGTACGCTGTGGTCTCGTACCGCAGGTCCGCGCGCACCATCTGAGCCACGGGGGTAGGGACATGGCGCCGGGAAACAGGATCGGCAGCGGGATCCGCGCATGGCGGGACGCGCGGACCGAGTGGAAGGCCGACTACGCGCGGGTGAAGGCGGACCGCCGCGAACACGGCCGACCGGCCGAGGAGTTGGGCCCGCCGCCCACCGGATTCGCACTGCTGCCGTGGCTGCTGATGGGCCTGGGCGCCGCATCGAACCTCGTCCAGGGCAAGACCCCGCACCCGTGGGTCGGCGGCGTCGGCCTGTTCGTCTTCAACTCCCTGTATGTGTACGTGGTGTTCAGGGCGTTCCACAAGGAGACGCGGCAGGCGACGTCGACGCGGGCCGCGGTCGGCGTGATGGCGCTGCTCACGTGCGGGCTCGCCGGGGCGTACGGGGGCAGCTGGCTGGCGCTCTTCCCGCTGCTCGGGCTCGCGGTCGGGGCGGTGGCGCGGGGGCGGCACCTGGGGCGGATCGGCCTCGGCCTGACCCTGCTCGCGGCCCTCGTGTCCGGGCTGCGCGAAGGCTGGGACGCGGTGAGCGTCGCGTACGGCACGTTCCTGTCCACGATGGTGACGGCGGCGATCCTGTCGCTGTCCGAGACGGTACGTGAACTGCGCGACGCCCGGGAGGAGTTGGCGCGGCAGGCCGTGGAGCAGGAGCGGCTCCGTTTCTCCCGCGACCTGCACGATCTGCTCGGCCACACGCTGTCGGTGATCGTGGTGAAGTCGGAGGCGGCGCGCCGGCTCGCGCCGCGCAGTCTGGACGCGGCCCTTGAGCAGGTCACCGACATCGAAGCGGTCGGCAGACAGGCGCTCACCGAGATCCGGGAGGCGGTGACCGGCTACCGCGAGGGCAGCCTCGCCACGGAGCTGGACCGGGCCCGCTCGGCGCTCGCGGCGGCGTCCATCGCACCCGTCGTGCGCCAGTCGGGGCCGCCGCTGTCGGCGCGGACGGAGGCGCTGCTGGGGTGGGTGGTCCGGGAGGCGGTGACGAACGCGATCCGGCACAGCGGGGCGTCGAACTGCACGATCACCGTGGAGGGCACGGCGGACCGGGTCCGGCTCCGGGTGAGCGACGACGGGGTGGGGGCCTCCGGGGACGCCGGGCGCGGTGGCGGCACCGGGCTCAAGGGGCTCACGGAGCGGCTCTCGGCGGCGGGTGGGGTGCTGCGGTCGGGGGAGGCCGCGCGTGGCGGGTTCGAGGTCCGCGTGGAACTCCCCACGAATTCCGAGGAGCCGACGGCGGTCATGTGAAGCCCCTTCCTCGGACGAGAGGCCCCGGGGTCCGGGGCCGAGCCGCGAGGTCGCAACACCGGTGGGCGGGATTCCGGGCCGGGAGACCGTAATCTCTCAGCGTGACCGAGATGCCGCAGGACCACCGTCCGGCCAAATGCATCCGCGTGCTGCTCGCGGAGGACCAGGGCATGATGCGGGGCGCGCTCGCGCTGCTGCTCGGGCTCGAGTCCGATCTGGAGGTCGTCGCCCAGGTCGCCCGGGGCGACGCCATCGTCGACATGGCCCTCGAACAGCGGCCCGACGTCGCCCTCCTCGACATCGAGCTCCCTGGCCTCAGCGGGCTCGACGCCGCGGCCGAGCTGCGCGAGCAGGTGCCGGACTGCCGGGTCCTGATCCTCACCACGTTCGGCCGGCCCGGCTATCTGCGGCGGGCGATGGAGGCCGGGGCCGCGGGGTTCCTCGTCAAGGACGGCCCGGTGGAGGAGCTCGCCGAGGCGATCCGCACGGTGCTGCGCGGCGAGACGGTCGTCGATCCGGCGCTGGCCGCGGCGGCGCTGGGGGCGGGGCCGAGTCCGTTGACCGTGCGGGAGGCGGATGCGTTGCGGGCGGCGGCGGACGGGGCGACCGTCTCCGACATTGCCGGGGAGCTTCATTTGTCGGAGTCGACCGTGCGGAATTATTTGTCGTCGGCGATCGGGAAGACGGGGGCGAGGAATCGGACGGAGGCGCTGGGCGTCGCCGCGGACAAGGGGTGGCTGTAACGGGGTTGCGGTCGCGGGGCGGTGGCCGCGGGCCCCGTTCTGCCGGACCGGCGTTGCGGTCGCGGGGCGCTGCCCCGGACCCCGCTGCTCAATCGCCGCAGGGGCTGAAATTGCCGAATCGGCTTGCAGTCGCCGGGCGTGCCCCGGGCCCCGCGCCTCAATCGCCGGCGGGGCTTGATTTGCGCATACCCGTCAGCAGGACCACCGCGGCCACCAGCAGGATGGCCGCGCCCGTGGCGAACGCCGATGCGTAGCCGCGGGTCAGGGCCTCCGGGGCGGCGGAACCCGCGGAGCGGCTCGTTGCCACCGTGGACAGGATCGCCAGGCCCAGGGAACCGCCCAGTGTGCGGGACGTGTTGACGAGGCCGGAGACCAGGCCCGCGTCGCCGGGCGCGGCGCCCGACGTCGCCAGTGAGGCCAGCGGGGTCATGGCGCAGCCGGCGCCCGCCATCATCACGATTCCGGGCAGCATGATCGTGGTGACGTACGAGCCGTCCGCGGTCATCGTCGACTGCCACAAGAATCCGGCCGAGGTCACCAGGACGCCCACCGCCGCCACGTTCCGCGCGCCGTAGCGGGGCATGAGGCGCGGCGCGAATTTCGAGCCGAGGACCACCGCGAGCGAACTCGGCACCAGCGCGAGGCCCGCCTCGATCGGCGTGTAGCCGAGCACGTTCTGCGAGTACAGCGTCATGAAGAACCACATGGCGAACGAGCCCATGCCGCACACGAACATCGCCGCGTTCGCGACCGCCACCGAGCGCACCTTGAACAGGCCGAGCGGCATCAGGGCGAGGCGAGTGCGGGCCTCCACCGCGAGGAATCCGACGAGCAGGAGCAGGCCCACCGCCAGCGGCACCAGCGTCGCCGCGTCGCCCCAGCCCCGCTCTTCCGTCTGCACGATGCCGTACGCGAGGACCGCCGTGCCCGCGGTCACGAGGACCGCGCCGGGCAGATCGAGCCGGCGTTCGCCACCCGCGTGGGACTCCCGGATCCAGCGGGCCGCCGCCGCGAGGACGACCGCGCCGAGGGGGACGTTGATGAGCAGGACCCAGCGCCAGTCGAGGCCCTCCGTCAGGACGCCGCCCACGAGACCGCCCGCCGCGCCGCCGCCCGCGCCGACCGCGGTCCACGTGGCGATGGCGCGCGCCCGTGCGGCGCCCTCCGGGACGGCGGAGGTGAGGATCGTGAGGGTGGACGGGGCGAGGACCGCCGCGCCCAGGCCCTGGACCGCCCGCGCCGCCAGCAGCTGCCAGCCCTCCTGCGCGAGGCCGCCCGCGAGCGACGCGAGCGTGAACAGGCCGAGCCCGACCAGGAACATCCGCTTGCGGCCGAAGAGGTCACCGGCCCGGCCGCCGAGCAGCATGAAGCCCGCGAACGCGATCGAGTACGCGTTCACCACCCATTGCAGACCGCTCGCGCTGAGCCCGAGGTCGGCGCGCATCGACGGCAGCGCCACGTTCACCACGGACACGTCGAGGACGACGAGGAACTGTCCGGCACAGGCCACGGCCACCACCAGCCAGACGGGCGGGGCGGCGGCCGTGCGGCCTCGGAAGCGGGAACGTATCGCGGTGTCGGAGGCCGCGGCGGGGGCGGCGTCGGAGGGAGTCTGGGACATGAGTGTCATGGTCTCAGCAGCCCGACACCCCGTACATCCAGATTTCGCCGGAACCGTTTCCGCCGTGCGCCATAGGTCCGGGGACCTAGGGCCTGTCGTTTGGATCAGGCCCTAGGTCCAGCCCATCAACTGCCTGCATCCACTCGTTCGCGCACTTCCTCTGCCTGCTCGAAGAGGAGCGCCGGCATGACGAATTCGGCGCGGCCGGCGAGTTCATGGACACAACGGGTGCAGCTGCCCGGCTTCTCAGCCGGATGCAGGAATCGGACCCCACCTCGGTCGGTGACGAGAACTCCACGTGGCGACGCATGCTCACGTACGTCGAGGACGGGGTCCCCGCGTAGCGCCAGTTCACCCCCGCCGCAGCATCGTCACCACCGCCGCGCCGCCGAGGCCGATGTTGTGGGCGAGGGCCACCCGGGCGTCCGGGACCTGGCGCGCGCCCGCCTCGCCCCTCAACTGCCAGGTCAGTTCGGCCGCTTGGGCGATGCCGGTCGCGCCCAGGGGGTGGCCCTTGGAGATGAGGCCGCCGGAGGGATTGACCACCCACTTGCCGCCGTACGTCGTCGCGCCCGACTCGACGAGCTTGCCGGACTCGCCCTCCGCGCACATGCCGATCGCCTCGTACGTGAGGAGTTCGTTGATGGAGAAGCAGTCGTGCAGTTCGATGACGTCGACGTCGTCGATGCCGAGTCCGGACCTCTCGAAGACCTGGCGGCCCGCCTCCCGCGACATCGGCTGTCCGACCACGTCGATGCACGATCCGGACGCGAAGGACTCCTCCGTGTCCGTCGTCATCGACTGGGCCGCGATCTCCACCGCCTTGTCGCCCAGGCCCCGTTCCTCCACGAAGCGCTCCGATACGACGACCGCCGCCGCCGCGCCGTCCGAGGTGGGTGAGCACTGGAGCTTGGTCAGCGGCATGTGGATGGTCTTGGCGGCGAGGATCTCCTCGACCGAGTACGCGTCCTGGAACTGGGCGTACGGGTTGTTCACCGAGTGCCGGTGGTTCTTGGCGCCGACCGCCGCGAGCTGCGCCTCGGTCGTGCCGTACTTCTCCATGTGCTCGCGGGCGGCGTCGCCGAAGATCTGGGCGGTGGGCGGGCTCATCTCGAAGCCGTGCCGGGCCGCCATGATCCCGTAGTGCCGGGCGACGGGGGAGGTCTTGAAGTCCCCTCCGTCGGCCCCTCCCCCGAGCGCGCCGCGCTGCATCTTCTCGAAGCCGAGCGCGAGCACGCAGTCGCTGATCCCGCCCTCGACGAACTGGCGGGCCATCATCAGCGCGGTCGAGCCCGTCGCGCAGTTGTTGTTGACGTTGTAGATCGGGATGCCGGTCAACCCCAGCTCGTACGCGGCGCGTTGGCCCGCCGTCGACGCCTGGAAACAGTAGCCGACGGGGGCCTGCTGCACGTCCTCGTAGGAGACCCCGGCGTCAGCGAGGGCCGCGCCGCCCGCCTCCTTCACCATGTCCCAGTACTGCCAGTCCCGGGTCTCGGGCTTCTCGAACCTGGTCATGCCGACGCCGACGATGTACGACTTCATGGCTGCGAGCCCTCCTGCCACCGTGTTCGCCAATTACCTGACGGTTCGTCAGATAGTGGCAGGGTGGGCCGCGCAACGGAAGGCCACGGAAGGCCATGGAAGGTCTCAGCGGCCCAGCAGGCCGTCGATCTCCGCCTCCCCGTAGCCGATTTCGGCCAATACCTCCCGGCTGTGCTGCCCCAGCGTCGGCGGCGCCGAGCGCACCGGCGGGCGTTCGCCGCGGAACGTGACCGGGAACGCGACCTGCTCCAGCGCCCCCACGTCCGGGTGGTCGACCTTTCGCACCATGCCGAGGGCCGCCGTCTGCGGGCAGTCGTAGACCTCGTCGAGGGTGCGGATCGGGGTGACGGGGACGCCGAGGGGCTTGAGCAGATCCACCCAGTGGGCCACCGGCTCGTCGACGAGGGCCGCCTCCAGCTTGGCGTTGAGGGCCGTACGGTGCGTCACCCGGTCCCGGTTCGTCGCGAAACGCTCGTCGTCCGCCCACTCCGGGCGGCCGAGGGCGCTCACGAGGCGGCGGAACAGGGCGTCGTTGCCGACCGCGATCACGAAGTGCCCGTCGGCGGCCCGGTACGCCTGGTACGGGACGAGGCTGGGGTGGCCCGAACCGAGGCGGGTGGGGCGCTCGCCCGTCGCGAAGTAGCCCGTCGCCCAGTTGATGTGCAGGGCGAGCTGGGACTCGTAGAGGGAGGTCGTGACGTACTGGCCACGGCCGGTGCGCTCGCGCTCGACGAGGGCCGCGGTCACTCCGACCAGGCCGAAGAGGGCGGCTCCGAGGTCGCCCATCGCGTACCCCGCCTTGACCGGCGGCCCGTCCGGCTCCCCCGTCAAGGACATCAGTCCGGCGCTCGCCTGCGCCACCATGTCGTAGCCCGGTTCGTCACGCAGCGGCCCGGTGTCGCCGAAGGCGGAGACGTGCAGGATGACCAGGCGGGGGTATCGGGCGCTCAGCTCCTCGTAGTCGAAGAGGCGGGCGAGGGAGGATCCCGGGCGGAAGTTCTCCACCATGACGTCCGCGTCGGCGAGCATCCGGTGCACGGCCCCCTGCCCGGCCTCGGACTTGAGGTCGAGGGCGACGGAGCGCTTGCTGCGGTTGGCCGCCAAGTAGTACGTGGCGTCGGGGCCGTTGAAGGGCGGGCCCCACGAGCGGGTGGGGTCGCCGCCCTCGGGGTGCTCGACCTTGACGACGTCGGCGCCGAGGTCGGCGAGGGACATGGTGACGTACGGGCCTGCGAGGATCTTCGACAGGTCGACGACCTTCATGCCGGTGAGCGGCGTGTTGTCAGGCACCGTGGGGCTCCTGGAGTTCGGCGAGGGGGACCGGTCCGCCGTCGGCGAGCGCGGCGAAGTGGTCCAGGGCGGGGCGGGGCAGCGCGGCCGGGTCGCCCGCGCTGTCGACGAGCGCCGTGTAGGTGCGGGCGGCGAGGAGGGCGCGGCCGTCACCGGTGGTCCGGGTCTCATGGTCGGCCTGGTCGTACAGGAGGGTCTCCATCACGGCGCGGGTGAGGTCGTCCGCGTACCGCCCGATCCGCATCTCCTGCTCGTCCTGCGGGAGTTGGAGGAGCTCGTCGCCCGTCTTGCGCAGGCGCGCCCACCGGTCGGCGGTCGCCGGCCGGTCGCCGTAGGTGTCGGCGAGGGTGGCGTGGGCGTTCTGGCGGCGCATGCAGCGCAGTACGTCGAGGGCGATGACGTTCGACGAGCCCTCCCAGATGGAGCCGAGGTGGGCGTCGCGGACGAGGCGCGGGTTGACCCAGTCCTCGATGTAGCCGTTGCCGCCGCGGATCTCCATGGCCTCGCCGGTGACGGTGCGGGCGCGCTTGCACAGGGTGTGCTTGGCGAGCGGGGTGAGGACGCGGACGAGCGCGCGGGCGTCGGCGTCGCCCTCGTCGGCCGTGGTGAGCCGGTCCGCGGACTCGATCACCAGATGCAGGGCGGCCTCGGTGTCGAGGATCATCGGCAGCAGTGTGGCCCGCATCAGCGGCTGGTCGAAGAGGGGCTTGCCGAAGACGTTCCGTACGCGGGTGTGGTCGACGGACTCGCGGACGGCGCGGCGCATCAGGGCGGTGGCGCGCATGGCGTTCGAGAGGCGGGAGACGTTGAGCATCTCGGCCATCTGCCGGAATCCGTCGGCGAGTTGACCCACGGGGGTCGCGTACGCCGCGTCGAGGGTCACCTCGCCGCTGGCGATGGAGCGCGAGCCGAGTTTGTCCTTCAGGCGGTCGATGCGGATGGCGTTGCGGGTGCCGTCGGGGCGCAGGCGCGGGACCAGGAACATGCCGAGGCCGCGGGTCCCTTCACCCTGGCCGGGGACGCGGGCGAGGGTGAGGACGACATCGGCGGATGGGTTGGAGGCGAACCACTTCTTGCCGGTGAGGGTCCAGTGGTCGTGGTGTTCGGTGGCGACGGTCCCGGTGAGTCCTACGTCGGTGCCGCCCTGCTTCTCCGTCATGAACATCGCGCCGGTGGCCCGGAGTTCGGGGTCGGTGGAGGAGAGCGCGGCGATCTCGGCGGCGTACCGCTCGGGGTCGAAGAGGCGCAGGATGCGGGCGGCGGAGTCGGTCATGGACAGCGGGCAGGCCATGCCGAACTCGGACTGTACGTAGAGGTAGGACAGGGCATACTTGACGGTGTGCGGGACCTTGGTCGGCCAGCCGAGGACGCCGGGGCGGTGCGACATCGCGGCGAGGCCGAAGCGTTCGTAGGCGATGGCGGCGGCCCTGTCGTGGGCGGGGTGGAATTCGACCTCGTCGATACGGTCGCCGTCCGGGGCGTACTGGACGAGGTGCGGCGGATTGGCGTCGGCGAGCGCGGCGAACCGGTCGAGCTCCCCGGCGGCGAGCTCTCCGAGTTCTACCAGGTGGGGTTCCAACCGGGTGCGGTCCTCGGCGGACAGCACGCGGTCGAGGAGGGGGCGGAGGACGGGGTCGCGGTCGGCGTAGTTCATGGAGGGTCTCCGTGCGTTTCAGGTGGGAGTGGTTGCGGCCGCGGGGCTCTGCCCCGGACCCCGCTGCTCAATCGCCGCAGGGGCTTGAAATGCAGACTCTCGCCGCCGGTCCGGCATCCGAGGGGCGAAGGCCTCGCAAACCAAGCCCCGCCGGCGATTGAGGCGCGGAATCCGGGGCAGAACCCCGATCTTTCAAGCCCCGCCGGCGATTGAGGCGCGGGGTCCGGGGCGGAGCCCCGTGGCGTCGGGGCCGGTCCGGGCCAACAGGGGCAGCACGCCCGCCAAGGTGATCGCCGTATAGGCAAGGCCGAGCCCGACCACCGGCCAGATCGACCCGACGGACGTCAACAGGTACTGCGACACGATCGGCGCCGTCCCCGCGAACAACGTCGTGCACAGCTGGTACGACAACGACATCCCGGTGTACCGGACCTCGACCGGAAACACCCTCGCCAGAATCCCGGCGAGCGCCGCGTAGTACATGGCATGCGGGAAGGTCGCAAGCCCCATCCCGAGAACCGCCAGCCAGAAATTCCCCGTGCCGACCAGCACGAACATCACTGGCAGCACGACGAATTCGGGGAGCAGCATCCACAACACGGCTTTCCGCACGTGCCACTTGCTCGCCAGCACCGCCCCGAAGGGCTGCACGATCACCTGCACCACGAGCGCGAGCGAGATGACGGTGAGGAACGTCGACCGGTCGAAGCCCAGCTCGGACGTGGCCCACGACAGCGCGAACGTCGTCTTCACATAGGTGATGGCGACCCCGGCGGTGCCCGCGAGCACCCCCAGGAACACCAGCAGTGGATAGCGGCTGAGCACGGTCTTGATGGGCAGCTTGACCGGCTTGTTCCGGGCCAGCGCGGCCCGCATCTCCGGCGTCTCGGCGAGCTTGAGCCGGATGAAGAGGCCGACCGCGACCAGCACCGCCGAGAACAGGAACGGCACCCGCCACCCCCACGACTCGAAGGCCGCGTCCGGGAGTTGGGCGATGCCGAGGAACGACAGCGTGGCGAGCAGATTGCCGACCGGCGAGCCCTGCTGGGCGAACGCCCCGTACAGCAGCTTCCGCTTGGGCGGCGCGTACTCGGTGGCGATGAGCACCGCCCCGCCCCACTCGCCGCCCATCGCGACGCCCTGGATCATGCGGAGCAGCACCAGCAGGATCGGTGCGGCGACCCCGATCCGGTCGTACCCGGGGAGCAGCCCGACGCAGAAGGTGGCGCCGCCCATCATGGTGAGCGTGGTGATCAGGGCCTTCTTGCGGCCGTACTTGTCGCCGAAGTGGCCGAAGATCAGGCCGCCGAGCGGGCGGGCGAGGAAGCCGACCCAGAACGTGGCGAACGCGGCGAGCGTGCCGACGGCCGGCGAGGCGTCGGCGAAGAAGATCTTGCCGAGGACCAGCGCGGACGCCGATCCGTAGATGTAGAAGTCGAACCACTCGATGGTGGTGCCGACGAACGCGGTGACCCCGGCGCGGCGGGCGTCCTTGGCGAGAGCGGGGTCCGGTGCGGAGTCGGTGGCGGGCGGCGCGGGGGCGTCTTGCGGCATGCGAGCGTCCTCTCGGTGCGGCGGGTCCCGCCCGTACGGCACGCACTGCGCGGCCCGTGCACGCTCCGTCGCGAGACGCGGATCACTCTGCCCCGCACTATTAGGCGCTGTCCAAGACCAATTCCGAGGTCGATTGAGCTGTGATCGCGCGTAATCAGCTGCCGGGCTCCGACGCCGCCGGGGCGTCCTCCGGCGTCGGCAGCACGTCCCGCGCCACCCGGAGCACCGCCTGCAGCGCCGCCGACGGGTTGCCGCTGCGCCAGCCGAGCGCGATCGGCAGGACCGGCACCTCGTCCCCGGCGAGCGGCCGGAACACCACGTGCTCCAGGTGGATGTTGCGCGCCGACTCGACGACGACCGCGACCCCGACGCCCGCGCCGACGAGCGCCAGCATGTTGTACGAGTCCGGGGCCTCCTGCGCGATCCGGGGCGCGAACCCGGCGTCGTGGCACGCCTGCACCACGGCGTCCCGCACCGCCGACTCGCGGGAGAGCGGGAAGGTGACGACGGGCTCGTCGGCGAGCGCGCGCACGGGGACCTCGGCGCGGTCCGCGAGCGGGTGACTGTCGGGCAGGGCGAGGACGAGGCGCTCCATGCGGACGACGCGGGCGGTGATGCCGCGTCGCACGGGCAGCGCCACGAACCCGAGGTCGAGGGTGCCGTCGGTGATCCGGCGCAGCGCCTCGCCGCTATAGGTCTGACCTTCAAGTACCAGCTCGATGCCGGGGAGTTGGGAGGTCACGGCGCGGGTGAGCAGCGGCAGCGCGGCGTAGCTGCTGGCGCCGGCGAAGCCGAGGGACACCCGCCCGACCTCGCCCAGGTGCGCGGCCCGCACCGTCCTGCGCACGGAGGACGCGTCCGCGAGCAGCTTCCTGGCCGGCTCCACGAGCGCCTGTCCGGCGGGGGTGAGGCGGACGGTGCGGGTGGTCCGCTCGAAGAGCTTCACGCCCAGGTCGCGCTCCAGCAACTTGATCTGCTGGCTGAGCGGCGACTGCGCGACATGCAGCCGCTCGGCGGCACGCCCGAAGTGCAGCTCCTCTGCGACCGCGACGAATCCGGTGAGGTGTTTCAGTTCCACGTGGCCCATTCAAGCCCACGTGAACCCATCAAGCCCCTGCGGCGATTGAGCAGCGGGGTGCAGGGGCGGAGCCCCGCCGGGTGACCTAGGGCCTGTCGTTTTGGTGAGGGCCGGGGGGGGGGGGGGGGTACCAACCAAAAACCCCACACCGACAGGTCACACTACAACCCCCGCCGCGAACACCACAACACGGACTTGTT